>JBOGDQ010000132.1:0-3945 GCA_050742975.1 Jatrophihabitantaceae bacterium | reverse complement strand
AGCGAAATCGAAGCGGTCACAGTGCGGCACTACACCTAGCGGGCTGGGGATCCGCACCGTCATCTGCACCTGCAGATCAACGCGCGGGTGCTCGCCGAAGACGCCTGGCGCGGGCTGCACACCGTCGGCGTACGCGACTGCCTGGACGCGATCAACGGCATCGGGCACGCCGCCGTGGCGACCGATCCGACGTTCCGGGAGACACTCGCCGGGCACGGTCTCACCCTGGACCCGGACACCGGCGAGATCGCCCAGTTGGCTTCGTTTGTCGGTCCGTTCAGTGCCCGGGCGGCGCAGATCGGCCGAAACCTCGACCGCTACGAGACCGACTGGCGGGCCGCCCGCCCGGGACGAGAACCCGGCCCGGTGCTGCGCCGTGCGTGGGACGCACGTGCCTGGGCCGAGGGCCGCCCGGACAAGATCGTGCCCCGCGACGGCAGCGAATTGAGGCGCCGCTGGGTCGGCGAACTGCACGCACTCGGCTACCGCGACAACCAGCAGCCGGCGCGCGTCCAGGCGGTGCCGGTCGGTCACCTGGACCGCAACCAGGCCGTGCAGGAGGTGCTGTCCAGGCTCGCGGCGCGCCGTTCGGGATGGAACGGCGCCGACATCCGCGGCGAGGTCGAGCAGCTGATCGCGCGCCGCAACATCGTCACCGACGCTCCAGTGCGGGGCGAGCTGGCCGAGCACCTGACCGCCCGAACTGTGGCCGAGTGTGTGCCACTGACCGGCCGGCCCGGGCTCCCCGAACACATCCGGACGCTCAGCTCGCGGCACGTTCTCGACGTCGAAGCCGACCTCACCGCACGTCTCGCCGCCCGCGCCAGCGCAGCCGCTAATGCACCGGCCGTCGCACCGGAACAGGCTCACGACGACGCGCCCGCCGACCTGGACGCGGCCCAGCGCGAGGTCGTCGCCGCGCTCGCGAGTGAGAGTCAATTGCTTGTCGTGGAGGGTGCGGCCGGGGCCGGGAAGACCACTACCCTGGCCGCCGCGCGGGTCGCCGTCGAAGCGCAGGGTGGCCGGCTGATGGTGGTGACCCCGACCTTGAAAGCGGCGAACGTCGCCGCGCAGCAGCTCGGCTCATGCGCGTCGTCGGCGGCCGCGCTGGCCTATCAGCACGGCTTCCGGTGGGGGCAGGATGGCAGCTGGACCCGCCTCGCCGCCGGCAGCATCGACCCACACATCGGCGTCGTGCATACCGGGCCGAGCCAGCACGCGAGGCTGCGGGCCGGTGATCTGCTGCTGGTCGATGAGGCCGCAATGCTCGATCAAGACACCGCTCGCGCCCTGCTCACCATCGCCGACGAATGCCGGGCGCGGGTCGCGCTGGTGGGGGACCGGCATCAGCTGCCCGCGATCGGACGTGGCGGCGTGCTCGACCTCGCGGCCCGCTGGGCCGACCCGCAGGCCTGCTTGACGCTGGACAATGTGCACCGCTTCGTTCGCACCATCACCGCCGCGGACGGCGCCGTGCTGAGTGTCGCGGACGAGCAGTACGCGCAGCTGAGCCTGGCAATGCGGACCGGTGCTGATCCCGGCGCGGTGTTCGACACGCTCCTGTCGCGAGATCAGATCCGCATCCATCACAGCGACGCCGAACGGGTCGCTGCGCTGGCCGACGCTGCCGTCGCCGCGCTCGCGAACCGGTCCCCGGCGGCGGTCGTGGCCGACACGCGCGAGCAGGTCACCCAGCTGAACGCCGCGATCCGCGAACGGCTCGTCGCGGCCGGCCGCGTCGACGACGCGCACGCTGCCATCACGAACGCGGGCCAGCGGATCGGGGTCGGGGACCGAGTCGCGACCCGCCGCAACAACCGTCAGTTGGACGTGGCGAACCGCGACCTGTGGGCGATCACGCATGTCACCCGTGACGGCCAGGTTGCGATCACCGGACAGCACGGCGACCGGACGCTGCCCGCCGACTACGTGCGCGATCACCTGGAACTGGCCTACGCCAGCACCGTGCACGGCGCGCAGGGCGACACCACCACCCTCGCCCACATGTCGGTCACTGAGCACACCGGCGCGGCGTCGGCCTACGTGGGCATGACCCGCGGCCGGCAAGCGAACACCGCGCACCTGATCGCCGACAGTGTTGAGCAGGCCCGCGAGCAGTGGATCGCTGTGTTCGGCCGCGACCGGGCCGACCTCGGCCCGGCCCACGCCGCCGAACTGGCCGCGCAGGAGGCCGCCCGGTACGCCCAGTCCCGTCCGATCGGCCAGGTGCTCGCCGACCTGCACCGCGCCTGGACGGTCGAGCAGGACTGCGTCGAACGACTCGCCCGCTCCGTCCCGGCCCGCGACCACCTCGTCGAGCTGGTCGCGCTGCGCCGCGCGCAGAGCGAGCAGCTCGCACCGTTACTCGAGCGGTACGAGCACGCCCAGCACTCTCACACCGACGCGAAGGCGCGGATCGAACACAGCCAAGCCTGCATCGCCGGCCAGGCCGAGCAGCTGTCCGAGCGGCTGGACGGCCAGTGGAACAGGCAGCGTGAGCAGGCCCGTGAGCAGGCCCGGATCGTGCTCGCCGGGTCTGGCCGGCTCGGCCTCAAACGTGCCGCCGTCAACCAGGCCCGCGACGAGCTGACCGGCTGGTCGCATACCTGGCAGCCGGTCCTGCCGGACATGCCCACCAACACCCAGCACATCGCGTACTACGCGAACCGCTACGACTACCAGCCCCACCTACAGGCCGCGTTCGAGCGCTACGCCCGCGCCCAGGCCGAGCAGGCGCACCCCGAACACCGCGACCTGCTCAATGCCGTCAACGCGTCCGCTCGCGAACGCGAGCAGGCTTGGGACGCGGTGAGCGAGACCCGAGCAGCACACCGGCGGCAGCGCTCCCGGCACGGGCGGCTCGCCGACATCGACAACCCCGACCAGCGGATCGGGCAGCTCGAGCACGGCATCACCAGCACCCAGGACCAGCTCACCGCCGCGAACGATCGCCTCGCCCAGTTGGCGGCCGAGCCCGCGATCCGCAGCCGACCGGGCGACTTCCTCGCCACCGAACACCAGAACTGGAAGGCCAACCGCGACAGCGAACGCGACGCCGCGCAGCGCGCTGCCGCGACCCGCGCCGCCCTCGACGCCGACGCAGCGGCCCGAGAGCGCATGCGCCACGCCGAGCAGCACACGCTCTACCACGCGCCGCAAACCGACCACGGCCCCAGCATCGGCCGATGAGAGGCACAGACGGCACGCGCCGCGTTCACCGCCCGAGCGGCGTCTGGCCGGCCGGGCCGACTATGCGCGGCCGGATTGCACCCGCCGCGCAGCAGCACTATCAAGGGCAACAACCAGATACCGCAACGATTAGCAGACGCTCGCCGCAGGCAAATGAGGGCTTGGACCACCTCAAGTCGGCGGCGGAACCCCTGCCGAGTTGAGGCAACGACGAGACGAGGGGGAGCGGGGTGAGCCAGCGCCAAGATCGGTCAACCGAGAACGACCAGCGCCCCTCACGCACGGTCAGTCGTTCAAGCCTCGGACGCCGTCCCCTACCGGTAGAAGAACCGGTCAGACCAGCGGAGCCAAAAGACGTTCAAGATCAAAGTGGCACCAATGGGCTGGAAAAAACACCTGTCCCTATGAAGGCCGTTGGCAGACGACGGCCCTGATGAGGAGATACGCAATGACCGATCACGACCTACTCACCATCGACGAGGTCGCTGACCTCGTCCGCGCCCCCGTCGCCACCTTGCGCTACTGGCGCCACCTCGGCACAGGTCCGCGCAGCTTCCGCCTCGGCCGCCACGTCCTCTACCGTCGCGACGACATCGAGCAGTGGATCGCCGTCCAGCGCGAGGGCACCGGCACGGGTGAGCCGGGCGCCGCGTGAGGCCATCGGCGAACGCTGCGCAATGCCTTGGTTCCTCAACTCGCGGCGGACGGCTCACCACGTAGCGCTGCCAGGTCCAGTTCAACCTCGCGGCCGTGCAC
>JBOGDQ010000131.1:0-5263 GCA_050742975.1 Jatrophihabitantaceae bacterium | reverse complement strand
CATCCTGACTGCAGTTAGGGGTCCCGTAGCAGCGGAGCGAATCTGGTCCCCTTCGGCGTTGCAGTTGTCGCACACCTCGACCGGGCCTTAGCTCGGGCGGGGTAAACGGGCAGGATCTTCGTGGGTTCAGCGAGACTGAAGGACTTTCAGCGGGAACCCGACGCATTCTTCGGGTGTCGCTCCGGGTTGGCCTCGGGTTCCGCGTCAGCTTTCCTGGCGATGGAGGCGCGAGAGTCGCTGCTGAAGGTGCGCGAGTGCTGCTGTCACGCCACGTTTGGTGTCGGTCATGTCGATGACGTGGCGTGGCCCGTCTCGAGCTTCGTCCCACGCCAGGTAGTCACTTGCGAGGACCTGCTCCCACGTAGGGACGGTCTGGTCGGCCAAATCAGGTTGGCGAGCCTCGACTCGCCGGCGGTGTTCAGCGTCGTCGGCAAGAACGGTTTCGAAGATGACGAGCGATGTCGACGAGGCGAGCGCCCACCACGCTGAACGGGCCTCGGGCACCGGGTTGACCGCATCGATGACCACGGGCGTGCCGAGCGCGAGTGTTGCCGCTGCAATCTCGTGGGCAACGGCGTAGCCGACCGGCCCGACCGGAGGCTGTGCCAGGCCGCAACGCACGACTGCCGTTTCGATCGCGTCGATGCGCAGGAACGCCGCTCGTAGCTCCCTGGCCAACGCCTGTCCGAGCGTGGTCTTGCCGGTGCCAGGCCGGCCAGCAAGCACGATGAGCAGCGGCTGATCCGGCATGATGTCGCTCATCGCCCGTTGTCTTCGTCGACTTGATCGTCGAGCAGGGCGCGGGCGAAGGTCGCGTATCGGCCGGCGGTGGTCTGGGCGAGGTTGAAGACCAGGGACAGGTGCAGCGGGTCGGGTCCGACGCTGAGTGCTTCGTGCAGGACGCGGTCTTTGCGGATCCGGTCGATGGTGACGCCGGGCGGCAGCAGTCGCTCGGTGAGGAAGCTGCGGCCGACCGGACCGATGCCGTGTGAGTTTCCCCGACAGATGATCAGGTGCCGGTTGGGTGTGTGCGGCCAGGCGCGCCGCCGGTAGTGGAGCCAGGCGCGTAGTGCCTGATGGGTCAATGAAGCGATCGGCTGGGCGACTCCGTCGAGGGTGATCCGCCGATTCGGCAGGTCGACGTCAGCGAGGGTGAGGTGTCGGATGGTCGAGACCGACGCGGCGTGCACGGCTGCGAGGGCGATGACGAGACGTTGGGCCGGGGTTTCGATGCTGGCTTCGATTGCGCGGATCTCGGCGTCGCTCATCGGCAGCAGGCTGCGAGTCCCGTCCGGGTTGGCCAGCCGAGCGGTGGGGTTGGCGAACACGATCCGCCGACGCGTGGCGAACCGGAACAGGGAGCGTAGCGCCGTGATGGTGTTGCTACGTCGCCATCCGCGCAACGGTTCCAGCGCGATCGTGATGTCGGCTGCGGTGATCTCGCGCAGATGCCCGCGCGACCCGGACCAGTCCTGCAACAGCGGCTTGACCGACCCGAAGTAGCCGTAGATGGTGAGCGCTGACCGTCGCCGGTTGCGGGCGTCGCCGTCGAGCAGCAACAACAGCCAAGCGCGGACATCGCCGGCGAAGCCCGCAGCAAGCTCGTCGCTGCGACGGTCGATCCAGGACCGGACCGCCGGGATGGTGTCATCGTCGAGCAGATTCACGTCGGCGAGCACCTCGACGATGCGGGCGCCGCGGCCGTGACGTGACGCCTCGATCCTGACCTCGCTGAGCGGGACCGGTTCGCCGGGGTGGCGCTCGTGCAGCAGGACGGTCAACCCGTCGAGCACTTGCAAGAACGTGCCCGGTGCCCAGCCGTGGGCCGCGCTGAGTTCTTTCGCGTGGGCGGCTGCGGACTGCAAAGCGGGGTTGTTCGAGCTGAGTGCGGGATGTTGCCAGCGCGGCGGCGGCGCGGTCCCGGCCTTGACGCGTTTCTCCGAGGCCCGCTTGCGGCAGTTGGGGCTGCAGTAAAGCCGGTCTCGACGCCCGTCTTCGAATACCGAGCTGCAGCGCACGCAGATCATCGAGGCGGCAGCGAGCGTCCGCTGCGGCTACGCGGCTTCACGCTGCGATCGTGTCCGCTGGTGGCGGCGACCCGCTCGCCCGGCGATGATGCCGGCGTCGGCTCGGGCACCGAGTCGGGCTCGGGCAGCAGCAGCTCCTCGACACCGCAGCCCAGCACCGCACAGATCACGTCCAACTCATCGAGACGGATCGTGTTCGGCTGCCCGGACCACAGACCAGACATCTTGCCGGCACTGATCACGACACCGCGCTCGGCGAGCATCCGCTTGAGCTCGCTTGCCTTCCAGATGCCGCGGTTGGCCGCGGCCAGGCGAAGGTTCCACTTCATCGGCCCAACCCCTTCCATCGGTCGGTGGCACGTTCGTGACCACGCAGCCAGGCGTCTTCCACGTGCGAGCGGTGCACGTGCACATACCGGGCCGTCGTCCCGGTCCAGGAATGACCGAGTAGCTCCTGGATCGCGAACAGCGTCATCCCGGCCCCGTAGAGCTGGGAGGCGCAGTAGTGCCGCAGCACGTGCGGGGTCAGCTTTCCCGTCCAGCCCCGCAAATGCGCGGCGGTGGCCTCGGCCAGCGATCGACGGAACACGTCCGCGGTCGCGCGGGCGCTGGAACCGTCCCCGTTCTTGCGTTCGGACGGGAACAGCGGAGCACCCAGCCGGGAATGATCAGCATCGAACTGAGCCCACACGTCCTCGATGAACCAGCGCAGGTTCTGGTCCGCGCCGTTGATCAGAGGCACCAGGCGGGGCTTGGGTCCCTTGCGTCGTGAGCCCTTACCGTGGCGGACGTTGAGCTTGCCGAACCGGCCCAGATCCCAGCGCACGTCGTCCAGGTCGAGCATGCGGGCCTCGTTGATCCGCAGCCCGACATCGGCCGCCAGCCGCGCGACGGCGTAGTTGCGTGCCGACGGACCGAACTTTCGACAGGTCACTAAATCCTCGCGCCACCCCGCGAACAGGCCCTCGATCTCCTCCTCGCTCGGCGGCACCCGCAGCTGCGCATCCACCGACGCCCGGGGCCGGTTCATCTCATCGAGCGGGCACGCGACCACTCGCCCGGTCAGGTTGTGCAGCTCGACCTTATGGCGCAGTTCGAGGAACGCGAAGTACACCGACAGTGCTGCTGCCC
Organism: Jatrophihabitantaceae bacterium; assembly: GCA_050742975.1. GTDB lineage: Bacteria > Actinomycetota > Actinomycetes > Mycobacteriales > Jatrophihabitantaceae > JBDTGE01. The sequence continues at coordinate 2,105 of JBOGDQ010000131.1, read as the reverse complement.
GACCGGTCCGCGTTGCCGGTCGCGCATCGCGCAGCACCTTGCCGAAGTAGGCATCGGCGTCGGTGGGCTGCATCTCCCACAGCGGCCGGCCGAACCAGTCCCGGATCAGCTCCAGATGATTGGTGTCATTGCGGATCGTCGAGTCGGCCAACCCTGCCGAAGCCCGCGCCAGCACAAACCCGGCCAGCAGGTCCGTCTCGAAGTCCGCGACCTGTTCGTCGGAGGCCAGCGGCCGCTGCTCGCGCAGATCCCGCACCAGAGCCAGAGTCAAGATCCACCCGTCCGAGTTCACTCACACTGAAGGTCTAAGTTCCCAGGCGAGAGTCTGCCATGCTCAACGACGAACGTTCGGAACGCTGAGCTGGCGCGTCGCCCCGCTCGACAGGTCCCAGCCCATGCGCAACCGAGGGTCGATGAGCAGGTCGGTGCGCTCAAGAACCCGTCGACTGTTGCTTAGTACCGTCGCCGGCAAGAGCTGACGTGTCGACCTGACCGACGCCATCCCGTTCAGCGTTAACGAACGGGACCGAACCCGGGACTGGTTGTCCAACACCCCAGAGACACGAAACGTCGGTTCAGAGTCGTCGTTCGTCGCGTTGCTGCCTACGCGCGGTTCCTCCTACTCGCGTGGCAGTGACCGTGCTCGAGCCGTCTACGTGGGCTTCGGCGAACAGCACAGATGGGCGACCCATCGCTCTGCCTTGAGCGATGCGCCACGTATGCCAGCCGGGGCTAGGAAGGACAAGGGCGAGGTACGCGGCCAGAGCAGCGGCGGCCACTCCGGTCGCGGGGTCTTCGACGTAGCCAGCCCGACGCGGAAACTGCCGTGCAGACACATCGGCACCGTCGACGCCGGGCGCGAACGGGTAGAAGCCGGTCACGTTGAGCTCGTCGCAGACCTGCCACAGCAGCTCGAAGTCAGGAACAAGGGAGTCCAGGACGGCCTCGCTCGGCAACGGCACTATCAACTTTGGCCGTGACGCCGAGACCGAGCGCACGGGCCCGCCGATCGCGCCCGCCGCGATCCGCAGCGCGGAAGCTATCCGTGAGACGTCGGTAACCTCGGCACCGAAGACCGGCGCGAATTGATCGACGACCGCAGCAGCAGCGCTCCACGTCACGCCGAGCGTCCCCAACGGTGTTTCGACCGTTGCACGTCCCTGGGGAAGGTCCCCGGCGTGTCCTAGTAAGACGCTGGCCGCGATAGTGGCGTGCACGCACATCTCCATCTCGTGCCCCGGAACGAAGTAGCGCAGCCGGACGTCACCACCCGACTGCTGCGGCAGCACGAACACCGTTTCCGCGCCGAAGCCGACCGCCTGGGCCTGTAATTCCTCATCAGACTGTTCGTCTGCCCCGAAGACCACCGGGCACGGGTTACCACCGCCCGGACCGTCGGCGAACACCGACGTCCACACCACTCGCTGTTCCATGCAGCCGACTATGCCGGATGCCACTTCTTCGCCTGAGCCGGAAGCAGCCAACTGCCGCGCAAGCGGATCGGGTACCGGGCGCCTTGCCGGCTCGTGTAGGGAGCCCCGACGGCCCGGCGCGCGTATGCTGCCGCCGGGTGACGGCGATGTGGTCGACGACGCGGAGTTGATCGAGGTTCCGAACTTCTGTGGCATGCAGACGCTCAATGCCTGGTTGGCCGGCCATGAGTACGGCCTCCTGCTCGTCGGCCCGGACCCGGATAGCCCTGACCCCCTATTGCACGGGATTGTGCGGCGACAAGATCCCCTACCAGGTGCCATGCTCCACCGTTGGGACGCCGTGACCGTCTGGGTCCGCGACCTACCCACCGGCGGTGTCCGAGAGCCGCGCAGGCCTGAACCGCCTCAACCCTCGTTGGCCGCGGCCCGAGAATTGCCGCGCGACGACGATTCGAATGCGACCGGGGCCATGCCGTAACCCGATCGCCCAGCGCGTCCCGCGCAAGGATCAGTAGGGCGTGAGGCTCGAACATCAAGTCAACCACCCGTTTCCAGCCAGTACGCCGATCCGGGCGCTCAATCGTAGGCGGCACCCGATCATTGTCCGATCCGAGTGCTTTCATCTAAACCATGCTGGAAAAGACCCTGTTCGACGGCGACGCGATGATCCGC
>JBOGDQ010000130.1:0-14082 GCA_050742975.1 Jatrophihabitantaceae bacterium | reverse complement strand
GCCACACGGTGCGCACCATCGCGGCCAGCATGGTCGCCGACTTCTCGCCCTCGATCGCCAGGACATCGGCGGCGTTGCGGCGCTTACCGGTATCCAGCACGTCGAAGGTGCCCTCGCCGACCTCGGTGAACACCGTCATCTCGACCGGCCGGTCCGCGTCGATGATCGCGGCCAGGCGGTGCTGACCGTCCACCAGAACCCCGTGGACGTCGAGGGCGATCCCCTGATGGGTGACCATCCACTCGCCGCGGCCCATCGCCTCGGCGAAAGCCCGCACCGTCGGCTTGGACAACGGCCGGTTCGTGGTGTTCGCGGCCAGCATCTCCGCCGCCTTGGCCGGGCTGATCATCTGCACTCGACTCCTCATGAACGTCACTCCTTCAATGTCATCTTCAGTGTCATCGCGATCTGCGTCCGCTCTTCCGAACTGCCCTGTGCTGTATAGCAGGACCTGCGAGACAGCAGGACCTGCGAGACAGCAGGACCGCGACATGCAACCCCGGCAATCCCATCAGCCAGCATCGACTCAGACGGTCGCCCGTACGCGGAACCGCCCTGGACGCCGGAAGGGTCGGCCAGGGGCGCGAACGGCGGGATGAGCACGATCGTTCTGTAACCTCCCATGACCGGGCGGCTGCCCGCACGGGATCCGCCGGCGGGCGCGAAGGCACGACGCTGCCGCTGGTCGTCAGCTGGTACCGCTGTTCGAGCCAGACAGGGTGATCACCGGTCCGTGAACCCGAACGCTGTTCGTATGAGGGTAAGTAAGGCCCACCATCGCGACACCCTGACCGGCTTACTCGAACCACAGCTGGGGCTGGGCAGTTGCTGAGCAGTGGCGTCCGGGCCTACCGGTTCGATTGTTTCGGAGTCGCGTACGAGTGGTCCAGCGTGAGTCGGACTGGTTAGAGGAGGCTGACGCCGGTTGCGATCAGCAGCAGGTAGATGCCCATGTAGATCAGTCGCTCGGCCGCGCCGAAGTAGCGGTGCCGTGCGTCGAGCCGCCGGGTGATGAACAGGCCAACGAGCCCGATCACGAGAAGCCAGAACGCGGCGTCGAGCGCGGTGGCATAGCCCGCGCCGAACACCTGCGTGGGCCGTGCCACCGCCTGCTGCATTTTGTCAGCAGCGACGGTGACGGTGAGGAATGCCCCGACGGCGAGTGCGAGGTGCACGGTCCCATGGCTTGATCGTGGCTGCCCGGGCGTGTCCATCGGCCACCAGGAGATGGCCAGCCGGCACAGCCCGAACACGACGAGCAGAGCCACGATCGTGGAACGCTTCTGTGGCGGGTAGGCGGTGGCGACGGCCGCCGCGGCGGCTAGCCCGGCCACCCCGAGCGCAACGGTCAGCACCCGATAGCCCTGGTGGTATCGGGTGATCCCGTACTGGCTGACCGGGGTGCGAACCGGCGACAAGCCGGTTGGCAGCGAGTGAAGGGCGATCATCGCGGCCAGCGCGCAGGCGGTCGCGCCAAGCTCTATGCCTGCCCAGGCTTCAGCACTCATGGCTCACTGTCCGCACCGGATGGTAATACGCAACTTGGTTGCATAGTTGTAGCATGCGCTGACATGGCGCCCCGGTCAATTCCCGCATACCGATTCGGCGACCTGCTCGCGCTGGCCCGGCAGAGCTGGTTGGTCCAGATGGCAGAAGGACTGCGCGCGATGGGCTATCCGGACTACCGTCGCAGCGACGCTCTGGTGCTACGGCTGCTGAGCCGTGGTCAGGTGTCGATAGGCCGGCTCGGCGATGCCCTCGGCGTGACTCGCCAGGCCGCCCGGAAGGTGGCCGGCGGTCTGGAGCGGCGCGGCTTCGCGGGCACGGCACGAGACCCCGACGACGCACGGCAGGTCAACGTGAGCCTCACCCCCGAGGGCAAGGACTACGCCGTGGCGGTGGCCAGCGTGATCGACCGCCTCAACCGGGAATTGTCCCGCCGCGTCCGCCCTACCGACCTCGCCGCCGCCGACACAGTGCTGCGCGCTGTGCTCACCGACAACCGCACCCGCACCCTCGCCGCATACCTGGCCTCACCCGGCCACGACGACAACAGCTAGCGGCCGTGCCGTACGACGAACCTCGACGGCAGCCGAGAGGGCAGGCAAGCCCGCAGGTGGCAACGCGATCAAGGTCGTGCCACAAGGCGCCCCATCACCGGGCGACTGCCCGATGGCCGATCCGCTCGCGGGATCGGGAGCACGCCGGCTCGACTGGTTACCACGGGTCTGCTGGCCCGTTGGTCCCCAGGGAAGGTTCCGGTGAGAGTGTCGCCAAGTGCCTGATCGGCTCGGTTCGTTGCTTGCGCGGACGCGCCGAAGCCCAGCTCCACCAGGTATCACGCCGTCGGTGGCAGCCGGGCGATGGCGTTACCGGACGCGGTAGGCGTCGACGGCGCGCTCGATAACGGTGGCCTCGCGCGACCAGGCGGCGGTCGGCGTGGCTGCGATGAGCACGCTCGCGCTGTGTCTACCTGTCACGAGGCAGGCGATCTCACGGTAGGCGTGCCCACCGACCCTGCTGCGGTAGTGGTCGATCACGCACGAGCCGGTGCCGCCGCGGAACGCCAGCCCGGTGGCAGTCGCCTCCAGCGCGACCGAGTCCGCGTCGTCGTCGGCGAGGTGGGCGACGCGGAACCGGGACCAGTTCGCCGGCGTCTCGGCGCCCTGCCGCGGGGTGGCATTGAGGTAGATCAGCGGGTTGTCGGCGCTGCCGGTCGCGGCGGTCACGGTGCCCGGGTCGCCGGCGGTCGAGCGGGCGCTGGGCGGGTAGGAGAGCCTCGCCGCCCCGTCGGGAAGGGTGATCGTCCGCCAGTCGGCCGGTGCCGGTCCGGCCGCGAACCAGCCGAAGCCTGCCGGTGCTGCGGCTCGTCCGGTGCTCGTCGAGCGCGACGGGCCGGCCGTCCCGCTGCCGCACGCGGCGAGCGTCACCAGCGCGGCCGCGGCGACGAGCAGGCCGGCCCGCTCAGGTGCAGCCGTCGCCATCGCTGGGTCCGCCACTGTTGTCGCCGTCGCCGTCCCCGCCACCGTTCTGGGGGATGCAGTTCGCCGGCGAGCTGGACGGCGCCGGCGGGTGCGTGGTCGGCGGGTGCGTGGTCGGCGTCCGCGTCGGGGCGGTGGAGTGCAACGGCGCGGGATGCATCGGTGGCGCGGGATGCATCGGTGACGCGGACATCATGCTTGGTGGCGCGGACATCGTGCTCGGTGGCGCGACGGGCCGGTCCGGCGCGCCACCGACCCGCACGACGAACCAGACGCGGTTGACGTCCTGGCCGTGCGTCTGGCCGGGCGCGGTGTCTCCCGAGAACCGATACAGCCGATGCCCGTCGAAGCTCACCTGCTCGGTGCCGCCGGTCCGCAGGACCGTACCCAGCTTCCCGGGCGAACCCGCCGGCGCGCTCGCGTGCGCGCCTGCCCCGAGCGTGAACGGCGGCCAGGTCGTCGCACACGCGCCGGTGCACGCGCTCGTCCCGGACTGAGGTTTGTCGAGCTTGAAGGTGTAGAGCGTGCGCCCGCGCGGGTCGGCGAGCAGCTCGCCGAGCGCGGTCCTCTCGATGCGCAGCGCGACCGGTGCCGGTGATGGCGCGAACGTGCCCGGTGCCGCGGTCGAGGAGGTCGATGGCGGCGCAGTGGAGGACGGCAGGTGCGAACTGGAGCCGGACGAGCAGCCGGCGAGCATCACCGTCCCCAGGCCAAGGGCCACCAAGCCGAAACGGACCATCGAGCGGGGCTGCGGCATCCGGTCCTCCGGGACTGCGATCGTCCCGGGCGTCGGGACGTGCGTACCCAGAAGTACGTAACCCCGCCGCGGTCGGTTCACACCGCGACGATCAGAACCAGCGCGCACCCCGCAGTGTGTTGTGACGACGAAGTCGGTCACACAGGCCGCCCTGCGAGAGGCGATAGTTGAGACGGACTTCGAGCTGGCTGGCGGCGCGTCTGGGCCAGGCGCTGATCATGGTGGCCGGCTCGCGGTCGACGCTACGTGCACTTCCACGCTGCATCTGGCTACGCGGCGGTCAGCCGAGGGTCGCGATCTCGTCCCGGCCGGCGCGGTGCAGGTTGCCGACTACGGACGTCCAGTGCAGTCGTCGGCGAGCGTTCTCCAGGTCGTGCGCGCCTCGGTTACCCGGCAACGACTACTCGGGCGAGCGCGGTGTCCCACGGGCGAGCGGAGATCACCGGCACATCGTTGCTTGCCGCTTCGGCGCTCAGCCACTGGCCGAAGATCCAGGCCACGGTGGCCCGCTGCGTCTGCGGCCCGGCACCGGGCTCGCGTCGGGCGAAGTTCGCTTCCAGCTGACTTCGGTCGGGCTCGTCCAGCACGAGCACCCGAACGCAAGCGTCGCGTACCCGGCAGGGCAGCACGAAGTCGCCTTCAATGAGAACGGGCGGGCCGTAATCGAGGTGCGTGTCCACGACGGCCCGCACTGCCGGTTCAAGCAGTTTGGCTGTGTCCAACAGGCGCGGCACGATCGATGATGGGCACGGTCGTCGTCGCCGGTCGTCCACCGGCCCGTATAACGGGATCCGCTACGCGACAATCAAATGTCGACCAGCAAGCCCGCCGTGTGTATCTGGTGCTTGACTTCCGCGTGGATCAGTTCTGCCTTCGGGTGCTTGGGGTGGTCTCATTCCAGCAGTTGCTGCGCCATAGCGGCTGGTCGGATAGGCGATTGGCGGCGAACGCGAAGGCGGAGGCGAAGATCAGGTCGATTGGGACGAGTCCGCTCCGTCCGCTGGTGATGGCGGTCGCGGCGTCCATTGTCTGGACGAGTGCGGTGAGCGCCATCAGCGCAGTCAGCCCGCGTCGTGCTCGTAGCAGGACCATCAGCGCCAACAATGCAGCGACGGCGAGGTTACGGGTGATGAAGTAGTCGGCGTAGTTCTGGCCGGCGAGGTTGAGATGCTCGCTGCTGGAGAAGATCGCGAGCAGGGCGCCGGTGGCGGTGAGCGCGGCACCGGTGAGGACGATGGCGGTGATCCATATAGGCAAGCGGTCGTTTGGCGATCGTCGTGCCTCCGGGCCGCCCGTCGGTGGTGTTGACAGCTGGGTCATGTGGCTGCGCTCCTCATCGGTTGTTCGTGCTGTCGCCTGCGTACGCGCGACGGTTCTCGATAGCTGGCATGCTGCTGCGCTACGACACGGAGTCGAGTTCGCGCTGCTGGACGCGCGCTTGGATAGCCGGGCGCGGCATCAGCGGTGATGGCGCGACCCGCAGCGGGCGGGCCAGCCAGGCGGGTAGCCACCAGTTCCAGCGGCCGAGGACGCCGACGAGGGCGGGCACCAGCAGCGACCGGATGACCAGCGCGTCGAGCAGGATGCCGGCGCCGAGTCCGGTGGCGAGCACCTTGACGTCAGTACCAGGCGCGGAGGACATTGCCAGGAAGGAGCCGAAGAGGATCAGCGCGGCACTCGTGACCAGCCGGCCGGTGCGCCCGATGCCGGTGACGACGGCGGCGTCGGTGGAGCCGGTCTGGTCGTAGGCCTCGCGCATCCGGGTCAGGATGAACACCTCGTAGTCCATGGACAGCCCGAACAGGAACGCGAAGACCATGATCGGCACCCAGACGGTGATCGATCCGGTGGCGGGCACGCCCCACAGCGCGTGGCTGCCGTGCCCGTACTGCCACACCAGTACCAGCACGCCGAACGCCGCGCCCACCGAGAACAGGTTGAACAGCACCGCCTTGGCGGCCAGCACCATCGAGCGGAACGCGCGGGTGAGCAGCAGGAAGGTCAACAGCCCGATCACCGCCAGCATGAGGGGGAAGCTGCCGTAGACGGCTCTGATGAAGTCGTGCTGGGTGGGTCCGGCCCCGCCGACACCGAGCACGCCGGGCAGCCCGTGAGCGACCTGCTCGACGCGGGCGATGGTCGCGTTGCCGGCCGGCGAGCTGGGTTCGGCCGCGGGCAGCACATCCACGATCGCGGTGCCGCCGGTGTGGAAGCCGCTGGGCGCGGTCGCGGTGTAGACACCGGGTACGGAACCGAGTCGGTGCGCGACGGCCGGCGCCGCAGACGCGGTGGTGAGCACCTCGATCGGCTCGATGACGCCGGACGGGACGCCGCCGGTGCTCAGCGTGGCGAGGACGTCGTGCGCGGGTCCACGCTGGGCCAGGGCCGGGGAGGTCGGCTCGCCCAGTCGCATGAGCGTGAGCGGCACGAGCAGGGCGATGAGCAGGCCGCCGCCGAGCACTGAGGCGATCGCCTTATGCCGCAGCACGAACCGCGCCCAGCCGGTCCAGGCGCGGCTGGCGTGCCGTTCGTGCCGTAGTCGGGGCCGGTCGATGCGCGGCCCGACGCTGCCGAGCACGACCGGCAACAGGGTGATCGCCACGGCGATCGACACCAGCGGGATGAAGAACCCGGCGACCGCCATGTTGCGCAGGAACGGCACCGGCACGACGAGCATCGCGAGCAGGCTGATCGCGACGGTCAGCCCGGAGAACAGCACCGCGTGGCCGGCGTGCCGCATCGACTCGCGCACCGCCTCGGTGTTCGTGGCACCCTTGTCGCGCGCCTCCCGCCAACGGGTGACGACGAGCAGCGAGTAGTCGATCGCGACGCCGAGTCCGATCAGCGCGATGAGAAACTCGACGAGCATGCTCACGCTGGTCACCTGCTCCAGGCCGCCGACCAGCAGGAAGGTCGCGGGGATGGCGACCGCGGCCATGAGCAGCGGTAGGAACGCCAGCAGGCTGCCGAACACGAACGCGAGGATCGCGAGCGCGCCGAGGCCGCCGAGCATCGTCTCGGTCATCACGCTCGTCCCCGTGGACGAGCCGTTGCCCGCGGACAGCTGGGCGGTGCCGGTCGCGCCCACGTCCCACCCCGGCGGCACCGCGGCCGCAGCGGCGGCGGTCAGCCGCGGGGTGCTGCTGTCGCCACCGAAGCCCTGCTGGGCCGGCGTGAACACCAACGCGAAGGTGGTGCGGCCGTTCGCGGTGAGGAAGTGCGGGTCGCCGGTGTTCACCGCGTCCGCGACCCGGGCGTCGGGCACGGCGTGCGCGGCCGCGCTGAACGCGCGGTGCGCGACCACCGTGTCGACTCGGGTGCCCGCCGGTGCGGTCAGGGTCAGCACAGTCGGTTGGGCGTCGCCGCCGTTGCGGTACAACGCGGTGATCTTCGCGTCGGTGACGTAGCCGGGCTGGCCGGGCAGCGCGAAGTTCGACGAGAGGTGCTTGGTCGTCGAGCCCAGGGTCGCGACGCCGGCGGCGACTGCGAGCAGCCAAAAGGCGACGACGACGATCTTGTGCCGCAAAACGAAATCGGTGAGGCGGGTCATGGCAGGTTCTCCTCGTCTGCTTGGGCAGCTCGAGCCTGCAGCGGCGAGTCGTAGTCCGTCGTCCTCCACCGGGCGCGTTGCGCGTCCCGCGGCGTACTCCAGCGGGAGTACGGCGCGGTGCTCTTCCGGGAGGACGCCGACGGGGCGCGCCGCGCCTACGCTCGACCCGTGTCTGAGATCCGGCTGCGCTGGCGGCTGCCGCCGCGGGTCTCCGACGTGCTCTTCGCGCTGGTGATGGCCGCGCTCACCGTCGGGGGCTCGATGGGCGAGTCCTATCCCTCGCAGCCGGGTGACGAGGTGTCGCATGGATATCACGTGCCGGTCGCGCCGTGGCCGGCGTACCTGCTCGTCGCCGCGGCCGCGCTCGCGTTGATCTGGCGCCGCCGGTACCCGATGGCGACCCTGGCCGTCGCGCTCGCGGGCGCCTTGGTTTACACCGGCCTGGGGTACGTCAACGGCTCGGTGCTGCTCGCACCGACCGTCGCGCTCTACTCGGTCGCCGTCGCGGTGCCCTGGCGCCGCGCCACTGCAGCCGCCGTCGTCACGCTGCTGACGCTGACCTCGTTCACCACGGCGTTCAACGCGCCGGCGCTCGGCCGCTACGGCGGTGCGTTCGACACCACGCCGTTCCTGATCGCCGCCGCACTGTTCGCCGGGCTGGCCGTGGCCAACCGACGCGCCTATGTCGACTACGCCCGCGATGAGGAGGCCCGGCGCCGGGTCGGGGCCGAGCGGTTGCGGATCGCCCGCGAGTTGCACGACGTCGTCGCGCACACCATGGCCACGATCAACGTCCAGGCCGGGGTGGCCGCGCATGTCGGCGCCGACCTGCCTCCGTCGGCCGCCCAGGCTTTCGCCGCGATCCGCGAGCAGAGCAAGCGCGGACTGGCAGAGCTGCGCTCGATCCTGTCGGTACTGCGACAGGCGGACGAGGCCGAGTCGACGCAGCCGGCGCCGACACTGGCCGAGATCGACACGCTGGTCGCATCCGCAGAGGCCTCCGGGCTGAACATGACCGTGCGACGTGTCGGGAGGCCGCGCCCACTACCCGCCCCGGTGGAGCTGGCCGCCTACCGGATCGTACAAGAGTCGCTCACCAACGCGATCCGGCACGCCGGGCCGGCCGCCGCGACCCTCACCCTGGACTACCGCGACAGCGTGCTGCGAATCGAAGTCGCCGACACCGGCCGCGGGCCGGCCGGAGGCGAGTCGAACCGAGGCGGACACGGGCTGCTCGGCATGCGTGAGCGGGCCGCCGCGGTCGGTGGCATGCTGCGCGCCGAACGCGGCACGGACGGCGGGTTCCAGGTTGTCGCCACGCTGCCGACGGAGGGGCCGACGTGATCCGGGTGCTACTCGCCGACGACCAGGCGCTGATCCGCGCCGGATTCCGCGCGCTGCTCGACTCAGCCGACGACCTCGAGGTCGTCGGCGAGGCCGCCGACGGCGCACAGGCCGTCCAGCTCGCGGCCGCGACCCGGGCCGACGTCGTCCTGATGGACATCCGGATGCCCGGCGTCGACGGACTGGAGGCCACCAGGCGAATCGCCGCGAGCGAGGACCTCGCCGGCGTACGGGTGCTGGTCCTCACCACCTTCGAGGCGGACGAGTACGTGTACCAGGCGCTGCGGGCCGGTGCCTCCGGCTTCCTCGTCAAGGACACCGAGCCGGGCGAGCTGCTGCAGGCGATCCGGGTGGTCGCGCGCGGCGACGCGCTGCTCTCGCCCAGCGTCACCCGTCGGCTGATCGCCGACATCACCTCCCGCCCGCAGCCCGGCCGGCTCGCGCCGGTCACCGGCCTCGACCACCTCACCGAGCGGGAACGCGAAGTCCTCACCCTCGTCGGCCGCGGGCTGTCCAACGACGAGATCGCCGGCAAGCTCTACCTCAGCCCACTCACGGTCAAGACACACGTCAGCAGAATCATGACCAAGCTCGCCGCCCGCGACCGCGCGCAACTCGTCGTCGCCGCATACGAAGGCGAACTCGTAACCCCCGGCGAGCGCTGAGGTGAAGCCCCGTATGGTCCCGCAAGCCCATCCGCTTGCGGCACGGCAGTTGTCACCTCGTCGAGTTGGCTGCAACTCGATGAGGGGTCGTCGCTGCGCAGTCGGTGAGACTTCGCTCCTCCGGCTCCTCGAGTTGGCTGTGACGGATCCGCGTGTTGTCGCCGTTGTGGAGCGCACATGATAATGGTTGCGTGGGCCAAGACGAGGACACACCATCGCACGACGTTGAGTATTTCGGCGCCGACCCGAGCGGTGGCGAAGCAGACGATGTGCTGCCGACGCCGGCTCATCGATGGCCTTCATGGCTCCCGTTCCTCCTCGTCGCTGTCGCTGTCGCCGTCGTGACCACCCTGATCGTGCACCTCGAAACCAAACCCTCCGCGTCACCACCGAGCCGCCCGTCAATACAGACTCAGCCGTCGGTCTCGGCACCGGGTACATCGCCTGCGGCGAGCCCATCGCTGACAACGGCGCCAACGATCACGGCTATTCAATTGGCTGGACCGCTGCTGGGCGTGAACGCCGGTTGGGAGCTGTACGGCCGCGGCGACGGGGTCGTCGTCCGTGTCGCATTGGCTCGCGGCCGCATCACCCGCACCACCGTTCCGACGCTGTCGAGCAGCGGGCCGGTGTCGTTCATTGCCGGCAACGGTTGGGCGCTGGTGCGTCCGATCGACTTCGTGCCCGGCTACCTGATTCCCGACGGACAACCGGCACGTTCGCTGACCGGAGCGCTCGGCGACGGCGGGCCGGCGTTCCCCGGACCGGACCCGAACCACGTCTGGGTGCCGGTGAGCGGAGACGAGCCGAACCGGATGGTGCTGGTCGGGACAGACGGCCGCCGCACTGGGCTGACACTTCCCATCCCGGCGGGCAGTTCACCGCTGAGCGCCATCCCCGATCAGACCGGATACGTCCTGTACCCCGACATCGGCACCGGCGCGTACGACACTCGCCCCGACCACAGCAGCCGGATCAGCCCTGGGACCGTCCTGGCCGTCGGACCCACCCGCTGGCTGATCTCCGAGTGCGACCGGCGGCACCGCTGCACGACCATGCTCATCAATCGATCCACCGGCGCCCGGCGCGAACTTGACACTGCCCCCGTCCGCGACGGCGTGCTACCTGGCGCGATCTCACCGGACGGAACCATGGCCGCGCTGCTTGTCCGATCACCATCGCCCGCGATCGAGACCATCGACCTCGCGACCGGCACTGCGCACACACTCTCCCCGCACGTTAACCTGTCCACCGCCAACGAACAGTCGCTGGTCTGGTCACCCGACAGCCGATGGGTGTTCGCCACCGGCGCCAGCGGCGACGTCTACGCCGTGAATGCAGGCACTGGCCAGATCACGGACCTCACCGACATCACGGGCCGCGCGCTGCCTCCCCTCAGCCAGATCGCCATACGAGCAGCCCCCGCGAACTAACCGACACTGGATGCTGTCCGTGCTCCCGGCAACAACAAGAACGGCATGGCGAGCGCACCCCACCTCGGCCATGTCGGCGCCGCCTGATCGGAATGCCCTACGCAACCTCGACGGTGCGCGGTGACACCTAGGCGCCGAGCGAACTGCGGGATGATCAACGCCCCGTCACCTGGCGACTGCCCGATGTGAACCCTGCGCGCTCGCGACATGAACGTCGAACACGACCAGCACCTGCGAGCGGACGAACTTGACCGTCTCGCATGACGGACCTTTGCGGGCGGCTGTCCGGATGGACCGGTGACCGGGCACTGAACGCGCCCTGTTCGTGGCCTCCACCGCGCCAAACCAGTGCCCGTAGCAGCGCAGGTCACTTCGTGGTGAGCGGCGGGGCGGAGTTGGTTGGTCCTTGGCTGAGGTAGGTGGCGGAGAAGTTGTCACCTTGAGTGTCGTCGAGTAGCTGGCCGGTAGCGGTATCGATGATGAGTGTTTCGCCGTCGCGTTCGACGGCGGTGCCGATTCGCCCGGCGGGGTCGGTGACTTTGCCTTTGAGGTGGACTCCGGAGGTGTTCGCAGCGACGTCGTAGAGGGCTTCGCGTAACGCCGGTGGAGCTGGTGATTCGCGCAGGAGATCCGCGGCGACCGCAAACAGCTCCTCATCCAGGCTGGTGCCGCCGCCCTGGGCATCGCGGCGAAGCGCGGTTGCGAGCTCGCCTGGGTTCGTAGGTAGCGCATAGAGCTGGTCCCAGGTCAGCTGGGCAGCGCCTGCGTCGAAGATCGATGCGCCGAGTGAGATGACGCCGGGGTCACCAGGCAGTCCGCGGTCGAGCAGGAAGGCCTCGCCGTGGTGTGCGATCCAGATGTCGCGTTGGTAGGTGTGCCCGTCGCGGACGTACGTCGAGGTGACGTGCCAGTAAGCGTCGTCCGGCCATCCGCCGGGTTGTGTGCCTGCCGCGTGGCCTGCTTGGCGCAGCACGGTGGCCGCGGCCGCATCGCCTGGGTGCAGTACTCCGCCCGCGATGATCGGGATCGTGATGACGGCCGCGACTGCGGCAGCGACCAGGCCGCCCCGGCGGAGTTTGCGATGCGGCGGGGTGCGGATGATCGGGACTCGGGCCAGTGACGCGTGGCGTTCGATAGCGGCGTCGAGTTCGTCCAGGCCGCGTGCGAACAACGCGGCAGGAAGGTCGTCAACGTGAGCAGTGTCAGCTAGCAGCTGGTCCAAAGTGGCGCTCATGTCAGGTCCTCCTGGTTGTGATGTGCTCGATGGCGCTCGTGGCTGCCGGTGAGCCGCTGGTGGCCAGCGACTGCTGGGCGCGTTGGCGTGCACGGTGGAGTCGACTTCGTGCGGCGACTTGGTTGATGCCGAGAGCACGCGCTGCCTCGGCGGGTGTGAGCCCCTCCCACGCGACGAGCAGGAGCAGCTCGCGCTCGCCTGGCGTGAGCTGCCCGAGAGCTGCGCGAAGCTGTGCTCGTTTGGCTTCGGCGTCCACGCGGCTGTCTACTGCGTCCCAGTCCATCGTCTGGTCGTGGCCAGTCCCTTCGCGGCGGGTGGTGCGTCGCAGGTGTGCGCGAAGGACGTTCCCAGCTATTCCGTAGAGCCACGGCAGCGCTGACCCACTCGCGTGGGGCACCACCCGCATCCGCGCATCCATCGCGGCGAGGAACACCTCCGAAAGCAGGTCTTCGGCGACCGACTGTCCGACTCGTCGGGCGAGGTAGCGGTATACCGCTCCCGCGTGCCGCTCGTATAGCTCACCGAGGACCTCGGGCCGCAACCGGGACCTGGCTAGAAGCTCAGCGTCCGAACGTTCGTCGACTCCCACACCACTCCTATGACGCAGACAGCGAAAGCGTTGCACGCAATCGCCCGGAGATGTAGCACGCTCCTTACAGCCACGGCCTCAGCGGTCCTGCTGCCCATAGACGAGCACCGGGCGACGGGTCCGACGTTGCTGAGAGACCCGTCGAGTCGCCCAAGTGCCACCACACCGTGATCGCCAACCACGGCGGACCCGTGCCGCGCGACCGTCAACGCATCCTGGTGCGGGACACACAGAGCGATCGGTGTCCATTCGATTCCAGCGGTGGCGCTTTGCGACTGCCATCATCAAGACATGGAAGCGGGCATTTACGAGCAGCTTGTCGAGATGGCGCAGCGCTGGCGCCTTGGCGACCTCCGCGGCGAGGTGGCGAACGTCGTGGCCGAGCTTGATGAGTCAGACCGGCCCTATGTGCCTTCACAGTTGCTGCGATCGCTGGACATGTTCTTGGACTCCTATGGGCCGCAGGGCTGGAACGCTCAGAACGAGCGCTGACGGCGGGACCGACCGCGGCGGACAAGGGTTCGCAAGCGTCCGTAGCTCGACATACGCGGATCATGTTGCTGCAAATGCAGGGCGCGAGGACACCCGCAAAGCACATTCCATGCTCGCAATGCGGCGGTCGGACACGGCCCGTACCAAATGACCATCGGACGATCTTGACCGTCTCGTAAGCGAACCGCCCTCGGCCTCGATTCCGGGGCCTGAGGCGACCGCTGCCCATGAGCGGCGGACGACCTTGAGTGTTCCGTTTGGCGCACCTTTGCGGCAGGCGGACCGCTGGTTCAGATGGGATCCGCTTGCGGATCGGGGTCGCGACGGCCCTTGTCGTCGGCAGTGGCTGGGGGGAGCGCCGAGGATTCCCGAAGGATTTCTGCAACGATCGGTGTTGTGACCGCACAGCGCAAGAATCCGATTGCACGCTGCGCTGCGGCGCTGCTGCGGGTTCGTTGGTTCGTTCGGGCGCCGATCTGGGTCTATCGCTCCAGGCTTGGCTTCGTGTTCGGGAAACGGCTGCTGATGCTCGAACACGTGGGGCGCGCCTCCGCGCTCCGGCGCTACGTGGTCTTGGAGGTCGTTGACCATCCGACACCGAGCAGGTACGTCGTGGTCTCCGGTTTCGGTGACCGCTCGCAATGGTTCCGCAACGTCGAAGCCAATCCGCAGGTCCGCGTCTACCTCGGCAGCCATGCACCGGCAGTCGCAACCGCGCACCGCCTCGACACCGAAGCCGCAACCGCATCCCTGCGCCGTTATGCCAGCGCGCATCCCCGGTCTTGGGCGAAGCTGCGACCGGTTCTCGAACAGACGTTGGGCACGCGCATTGACGAGCACGGCACGGCACTGCCCCTGATCGCTATCGACCTCGACCCTGGCACCCGCATCTGACCGATCTGACCCCCGGCCGCAGCGCCCGTGAGCGGATCCTTGTCTGAAACGTTGCTTGTACGATCCAGGCGCTGAACTGTACGATTCAGGTATGGCCACGATGAACATCAGCGACGCGCGAGACCATCTGCCCGCCGCGATGG
>JBOGDQ010000129.1:0-4518 GCA_050742975.1 Jatrophihabitantaceae bacterium | reverse complement strand
GCGGCCTGGGCGTCGTCCGGCGGTCGGACGGGCTGCAGCCGGCTGGATACCGCCCGCGCCCGCTCGGCTGCCGCGAAGACCGCGCGCGGCCGGCCGTCGCGCAGGGCCACGGCGATGCCGAGTTCGGCGAGTCGGGCGCCGTGCACCGCCGACGCGGTCTGCAGGTCGATGCTGCCGAAGCCGGCCTGATAGACGGCGAGCTCTGCCAGCCCGGAGCGGATGGTCCGCGCGGCACCGGCCCCATCACCGTGCGCGGCCGACAGCCGGGCGTGGACGTACCGCGCGTGCAGCCGCGCTGTCACCGGATCGCGACGGCCCGAGCGCCCCGCGCCGTCGAGGATCGTGCCCGCAGCGTCCGGGTCGCCCACGTCCAGGTACGCCTCCGCGGCTAGCAGGGCGGCCGTCCGGGCCTGCAGGCCCAGCCCCTGCGCGGCGAGCTCGCCCTGCAGCCGCAGGGCCGGCGGGACCAGTCGCAACCCCGGCCGGCCGGCGGCGAGATCGCCCTGCAGCAGCACCAGTTCGGCGCTGCGCCGCCAGCTGTCGTTCCCGCGCCGGCGAAAGCGATCGCGCGCGAGAGCGGCGAACCGGCGGGCCGCCGGGATGTCTCCGTTGATCAACGCGCACCGCGCGCGCTCCAGCTCCGTCTCCGCGAGGTCCTGCGCCAGCCTGTCCCCTCGGAAGATCCGAGCCGCCCCCGCGAGCGCATCGTCCGCCTCCCGAAGGAGCCCGGCATCGGCGAGCACGCGAGCGCGGTCGAGTAGTACCACGCCCCAATCGCTGCCGAGGTCTGGTCGCCCTGCTTCGTCCATGAGCCGCAGTGCTGTCGGTAGGTCGCCGGCGAGGAACTCCAGATAGGCGAGGTTATGCATCGCCTTGAACTCACCGAGTTCCATCCCGATCGACTTCGCGAACTCGGCCGCCCTGGTCAGCGCGCGGCGGGCTCCGGCAAGGTCGCGCGTCAGCAACCCGACCAGACCGGCGTTGATCAGGATCGCAAACGTGTCGTTGTCGTTCGCGTGGTCAATCATCGAGTCGGCGATCGCCAGCTCCTGCATGGCGAGGCCGTAATGCCCGGCGCGAATTGCGATGAACGCATGCTGACTGTGTACGCGGACCAGCAACGACGGGTCACCGATGCGCTGCGCACGCGAGCTGGCCTCGGCGAGCGAGGCGAGGCCGCGCTCCACGCCGTAGACCTCGGCGTGGTTGAGGGCCAGGCTGATCCAGATCGCCGCTGCCAGCCGATCGGCCTCGACCGGATCAGCGGCGTCGCCGACCGCCTGGACGACGTCCCAGGCGCGTTCGAGCAGCCGCAGCGCCCGCTGCGGATGACCGGTGTTCTGCTGGGCAACTCCACGCGAATGCAGTTGCTCGGCGACCGTCAACTGCCCGGTGGACAACGTGATCCACCGGCTAGATCTCGATCGACGGAGTGACCACGGCCGGCGGCGAGCCGGCGGCCGGTCGCAGGACGAACTGGGCGAGTCCTCGCTGCACGTCCTCGAACACGAACCGTCCTTCGCCGTCAGCCGTCGTCGACAGCGTCTGGTCCGCAGTGCGCAACTCCACCACCACGCCCGCGCCCGGCGCGGCCCAGCCGTCGATCCGGGCCCGCTCGGCCGACGCCGCAGTGATGGTCACCATCGTCGTCAGGTTCGAGCTGGTGAACGTCACGGTCTGCGCCTCGGTGGCCTCGCCGGACCGGACACCCGTCAGCTCGGCATCGCGTTGCAGCTCGGCGACCTCCGCGTGCAGGGCATCGAGCGTGATGCCGAACTGCAGCCGCTCGACGAGGCCGGTCGGGACCGGATCCAGCGAGTCGTAGAGGCTCGCCAGCCGGCCGAGGACCAGCGCGTCGTCGGCATCGAGCGGGCCGGCTGTCAGTTCGGCCAGGCTGGGTCGGCGAAAGTGTGCGGTCATGACGTCTCCCATGCCGGGTCGTTGGCGAGTTGCTGTCGCAGCTTGGCCAGGCAACGGCCGCGGGTCGGCCCGATGCTGCCGACCGGCATGCCGAGCGACTCGGCCACCGCCGCGTAGTCCGGCCGATCCGCGAACGCGATCACCCGCAGCAACGAGCGGCACCGCTCAGGTAGCCGGGCGACGTGCTGCCACAGCCGTGCGTCACCGTCCCCGCGCAACACGAGCTCCTCCGGCAGCTCGCGCGTGGGCGTCACGACCTCGTCGGCCTCGAAGTCCTTCGCATCGATCCGGTCCTCTCGCTTCACAACGCGCCACGCCTCGCGACGCGCGCTGACGATCAGCCACTGCAGGACGGCCTGCGGGTCACTGATCGAGCCGGCGTTGCGCACCAAGGCGAGCCACGCCGTCTGCAGGACGTCTTCGGCCAGGTCGCGTTCGACCCGCTGCGCACGGACGGTGTGCCACAGGATCGGGGTGAGCAGGGCGACGAGCTCGCCCATCTTCGCCTGGTCGCCGTCGCGGAAGGCGGTGAACAGCAGCGCGGCCCGCGTGGCGAGGGTCTCCGGTACCGGTTCGGCGCCGATCATGGCCGGGCCAGACCGATCTGCCGGTGCAGCGCGGACCAGGCCCGGTTGATCGCACTCGTCGCGTCGGGCGGGTCGAACGGCCCGCAGTCGCCGCTGATCATGGCTTGCGCCAGTTGGCCCGCCAGGATCGGTGCCGCGAAGGAGGTGCCGCTCCAGATCCCGAATCCGCTGTGGAAGTTGTCCGGGTCGATCGTGCTGCGCAGGCCCTCCCCCGGGACGTCGACCGAGAAGCTCGCGTGGGCTGAGGCGTCGAACGTGACGGGGAAGGTGCTGACGAGGGCTGCGCCCGGGCCATGACACGTCACCCACGGTCCGGCGTTGCTGAACAGCGCGATGGTGCGGTCCGGGTTCAGCGCACCGACGCTGATCAGCGGAACGCAGTCGGAGCTGTAGGCGGTGATCTGACCGCCGGGATAGGGCGTGAACGCGGCCGGGAACATCGGGCGGTCGGTCGAGTCGTTGCCGGCCGACACCACGACCGCGACGCCGCACTCGCTCACTGCTCGCAGCGGTTGTAGCAGTTGCGGATCGAAGCTCTCGTCCTCGGGTTGCTCGTGGTAGTAGCCGAACGACAGCGACAGCACGTCGATGATGCCGCTCGCGTCGCCGGCCTGCTGGGCCAGGTGCTGACGGAGGTAGAGCCGCTTGAGCGAGTTGAGCATCTGGCTCTCGGTGACGATCCCGTCGCTGGACATGACCCGGACGGCCAGGATGTCCGCGTCCGGGCAGCTCTGGCGGATCAGCCCGGCGATGAACGTGCCGTGGCCCGAGTCGGGGTCGAGCACGCCCTCGTACGGATCGTCGACCACCCCGGTCTGCTCAGGGTCAGTCGCCGGGTCGTCGATGCCGATCGGCACGCCGGTGACCTCGGGGTTGCGCAGCACGATGCTGTCATCGAGCCACGGATGCGAGCCGGCGCCGGTATCCAGCACGGCGATGACGGGGCGGCGACACGGCATCGCGTCATCCGGGCGGCGGTACGGGGGCGGGCCGATCCAGTTGACCGGCTCGGGCCCACCACTTCCGGGTGCGGCGTATTCGGCCGACGCGCCATAGGACGCGGCGTACGGGGAGCCATGGCCGAACGGGGAGCCGTGACCGAACGGGGAGCCGTGACCGAACGGCGTCGCGCTCATCAGGTGGTTGAGGGCAACCTGCTGCAGCCCGGCGTCACCCTGCTCGATCAGCGTTCGATAGGTCTGCAGCACCTTCCAGGCGTCCGGCGGCTCGGCCGGCCCGGGCCCGGCCGGCGTCAGGTGCGCGGTGCGCGAGTAGAACAACGGCGCACCGTCGAAGCCGTTGCTGCGCGCCAGCTCCGCGGTGCGCCCGTGCGAGCCGTCCTCGTCGAAGCTCAGCGTGAGGCCGTTTCGTTTGGCCGCATCGCTCAGCGCGGCGAGCGGGCCGTCACCTGCGTCGCCGCTGACGATGAGCTGATCGCCGACGTAAACGGTCGGATGGATCGGTGGCTGGCCAGGGACCTTGACGGCCGAGAGCGGATCTAGCACGCGTGCGTTGTACCGCATCAGCACGTCCGTGGGCACGTCCATCGACGGTTCGGGGCCGATCGGAGCGCGCGGGCGACGGGTCGGAGCGCTCTTCGGATCGTGCGGCTGGTTCATGGCCCCTCGTCACTGTCGATGTCGTCGGTCCGGCACCGGTGTCCCGCAAGAGCGTATGGCTCGTGCAGGGAGCGCGACAGCACCGCGGCAAGTTCTTCCCGGCAAAAGGAGCACCGCTGCGCCGCGCTGATACCTCGAGATCGGACGTATCAGAGCGGGCCATGCCGGCTCCTGACCCGCAACGACGAAGGAGGCGGGCCGTGAGCGAGCTTGCGAGCGAACAGCACCGCGGTCGGACCGCCGGACAGATTCGGGGGGTCGTCGCCCTTGGGGTGGGATGGGGCGACGGCGAGAGCACCGGCGGAGACGATGGGCAGCACGGGGGAGGCGCAAGCCTGCTGCCACACGTCGTCTCCGCCGGGAACCAGGCGCCGGCCGCGGACTCGTCGCCC
>JBOGDQ010000128.1:0-5659 GCA_050742975.1 Jatrophihabitantaceae bacterium | reverse complement strand
GCTCGCCGTCACGCCGGCCGACGGCGCCTCGCCGCCGACGAGGACCGGAATGCCCTGGGCGACGATGCTCTGGAACGCCGACGGCGCGGCCGCGTAGTCGACGAAGCCGGTCACGACCGCGCTGGCATCCTGGGTGACCGCGGTGGACATGCAGCTGGCCACGGTCGTCGGCTGGAACTTGCCGTCGCAGACGTGGACCTTGGCGCCGAGCTTGCCCAGCGCGTCGGTCATCGCCGTGCCGATGCTCGCGAGCACCGGCACGCCCGTCCCGATCGGCACGTACCAGATCGTCTTGCCCTTCAGGCTCGGGACATCGGCCACCGGCACCGGCGTGCCGTAGGTGTCCCGGGTTCCCTCGAACTTCGCCAGTTCCGCTTTGGCGTAGGCGACGCCGACGTTCGCGCCTGCCGATGCGCCGTCCGAGGCGCCGGCCGCCGCGGGCTGGGTGCTGGTGCCGGTGCCGTTGCTGTCGCTGTTGCCGCTGGAGGAGCACGCGGCGAGCAACGTGACGGCAGCCAGCGCTGCCACGCTCAGCGCCGTCACGCGGTTACGCACGATGGATGTCACGAAGACTGGTCCTTTCGCTGGGATGTGTTTTGGCGGTCGAGGTGGCCGGAGCCGATCTGGCCAGAGAGCTCTCCCTCCAGACAGCTCTCCCTGTAGTGACTGCTACGGACTTTGCGGTCGTGGCGCGCGCAACACAAGGATCGCGGGCAATCGTTATCGCTTTGTTATCGCCTGCTAGATCAAGACACAGGCACCCTTGACGGCAGCTGACCGGACCTGCACAGTCACTAGAGCATCTGCTACAGCCGGTTCCCCCGACGACCGCTGCGGGGCCGGACGACGCCCTGCCCGGATCCCGGACGACGCAGGTCTGTCGCCACGCCCGGCACGGCGCTCGGCACTGCGCGCCCTGCGTGCCAGGATGTGGGGAAACCTGGTAGCGGGTCCATGCATGTCACCCCACACACGTCACGTCACGCCACGCTATGGAAGGAACAGAGTTGGTCGCACCGACCCGCCGCCGCCGCCACCAGCAGGGCGAGGAGTCGCGCCTGCGCATCCTCGCCGCGGCCTTCGAGATCGCCTCCGAGCGTGGCTACGACGGCACGACGCTCGCGCTCGTCACCAAGCGCGCGGGCCTGCCGGCAAGCTCGGTCTACTGGCAGTTCAAGAGCAAGGACGAGCTGCTCGCCGAGGCGATCGAGCACAACTACCGCGAGTGGCGCTCGGGCCGCGCCAACTGGCTGGAGGTCCCCACCGGCTCCGACCTCGACGAACAGGTCGAGCTCGCCATGCGCCATCTCGCGGCCGGGCTGATCGACCAACCGCAGTTCCAGCGGCTGGGCCTGATGCTCGCCCTCGAACGCCGGCCGGTGGAGGCGACGGCCCGCGCCCGATTCCGCCAGGTGCGCCACGAGACGATCATGACGCTGACGGGATGGTGGCACCAGGCGCTGCCGCAGGCAGCCATCGCGCGCAATCCGCAGGCCCCCCACGAGCTCGCGCAGCTGATGATCAGCCTCTCCGACGGGCTCTTCGTCGCCGCGCAGACCGACGACAATCTCGACACCGACCGGGTGATCGAGCTGCTCATCATCGCGATGCGTGCGATCGTGCGCAGCTACCTGACCGACGGGACCGCCGGGCCGGCGGGTAAGCGGGCCGGTACGCCTGTGCGGCGCACGGCGGCGAAGAAGGCTGCCGCCGCGAAGTCTGCGGCCCCGAAGCGGGCGATCAAGTAGTTCCGACCCGCGCTCGGGTCTTGCGCTTTTCGCGTCCGCCCGTACTCTCCCTGTAGTAGTCGCTACAGCCCGCGCTGTGCTGCCCGAAGTCCGGGTGGGGACGGCCGCTGCCGCCGAGAGAGGAACCTGTCGTGAACCTGGACGGACTCTCCGTGCCGCACGGTCTTGCGAACGCAGCCGACGCCGCGGGGCGTCGTCGCACGCTCCGCGACCTGCTAGCCGCCCTCGAACCCCTGGTGCTGCCCGGCGTTAGCGACGCGCTCGGCGCCCGGCTGACTGACCGGGGCGGCTTCGCGGCGGTGTACGCGACCGGCGCCGGCATCGCCAACGCGCAGTTCGGCGTCGCCGACGTCGGGCTCGTCTCGCTCGGTGAGATCGTCGAGCAGGTCGAACGGATCACCGACGCCACCGGGCGCCCGGTCATCGTCGACGGCGACACCGGCCACGGCGGACCACTGTCGGTGATGCGCACGATCCACCTGCTCGAACGGGCCGGCGCCGCGGGCGTGCAGCTGGAGGACCAGCAGATGCCCAAGCGCTGCGGGCACTTCGACGGCCATCAGCTGGTCGACAGCGCGGAGATGGTCGCCAAGATCCACGCCGCCCGCCGGGCCCGCGCGAGCCAGGGCCCCGATGCGCTGCTGATCGTCGCCCGCACCGACGCCCGCGGGGTCCACGGCCTGGACGACGCGCTGCGCCGCGGCCACCAGTACCTCGACGCCGGTGCCGACGCGCTGTTCGTCGAGGCCCCGCAGGGTGTCGATGAGCTGGAACGGATCGGGGCCGAGTTCGCCGGCGTCCCACTCGTCGCGAACATCGTCGAGGGCGGCAGGACCGTCCCGCTGTCGGTCGCCGAACTGGCCGGCCTGGGCTTCTCGATCGTGCTCTACGCGAACTTCCTGATGCGCGTGATGGCGCAGGCCGGCCAGCAGGCGCTGGCCTACCTGGCTGCGCACGGCGAGACGAACGGGTACGCCGAGCACATCCTGCCCTGGAGCGAGCGCCAGGACCTGTTCGCGCTGCCCGAGCTCACCGCCCTCGACGGCGCGTACGCCGACGTCATCGCGCGGGCCATGGATTCCTGATGACACCCGTCGCCGACGAGCAGTGGAATGCCGACGAGCAGTGGGACATCGACGCGCACTGGGACATCGACGGGCAGTGGGACATCGACGAGCAGTGGGACGTCGTCGTCCTCGGCGGCGGGCTGGCCGGTGCCTGCGCAGCGGACGCCGCCGGCGAACAGGGGGCGCGGGTCCTGCTCCTGGAAAAGCGCGGCGTCCTCGGCGGCAGCTCGGTGCTCAGCGCCGGCCTGATTGCCTACGCGGACACCGAGGAGCAGCGTGCCGCGGGAATCCACGACAGCGCCGAGCTGCTGCGTCGGGACCTGATCGAGGTCGGCAAGCATCGGGCCGACGAGGCCCTGATCGAGCGCTACTGCACCGAGCAGGCCGACACCTACCGGTGGCTGCGCGAGCACGGCGCGGTGTTCGGCGCACCGCGGGCCGCGTCCGGCCAGTCGGTGCCCCGCTCGCACCCCGTCGACATCGCCGCCCTCATCGACCGCCTCGTCAGCCGGGCACGGGGTCGCGGCGCCCGGCTGAGCTACCGCGCCCGCGCGACCCGCCTGCTCATGGACGGCGCCGAGCATGCCGTCGGGGTGCGGATCGAGGGCCGGGACGGCACCCGCGACGTGCGCGCCGGAGCGGTGGTGATCGCCACCGGCGGCTTCGTGCGCAGCCCCCAGCTGCTCGCGCGCTTCGCTCCGGCCATGGACCTCGCGCTCAAGGCCGGCGGCGAGGCGAACACCGGCGACGGGCTGCTGATGGGATGCAAGGTCGGCGCCGGCCTCGCGGACACCCCCTACGTCAAGGGTACCTTCGGGATCTTCCCGTGGCCGTCCCCCGCCGAGGGCGGCCACGGCATCCTGGCCGTCTACAAGGGCGCGATCGCCGTCAACGGCGAGGGCCACCGCTTTATCGACGAATCCCTGCCGTACAAGGAGATCGGCGACGCCTGCCTGGCCCAGACCGAGGGCATCGCCTTCCAGATCCTGGACGACTCGGTGCTGGCGCAGACCGATCCCGAGGTGCCGATCTACGACTTCGCGCCCCGGCTCGCGGCCGGCCAGCTCCAGCAGGCGGACACGCTCGGCGGGCTCGCCGAACTGCTGGGCATCCCCACGGACGCGCTGCAGCACAGCGTCGAGGACTACAACGAACGCATCGCACGCGGCGAACCCGACGCGTTCGGCCGGGCCACGCTCTCCGGCGGGGTCGGGAGGCCGCGCCCGATCCAGGGGCCGCCCTACTACGGCTACCCGTGCACCTCCGTGCTGCTCGCGACGTACTGCGGCCTGACGGTCGATACCACCGCCCACGTCGTCGACGTCTTCGGCGAGCGCATCCACGGCCTGTTCGCCGCTGGCGAGGTCACCGGCGGCTTCCACGGCGCGGGGTACGTGACCGGCACCTCGCTGGGCAAGTCCGCGGTCTTTGGCCGCATCGCCGGACGTGAGGCCGCGCGCGCCGCCGCGTGGCGCGCCGCGAACGTGAAGGAGAGCCGGCATGCCTGATCCTTTCGACCTCAGCGGCGAGACCGCCCTCGTGTTCGGCGCAGGGGCCGGCGGGCTCGGGGCCGTCGCGGCGCGCGCCCTCGGCGGGCGAGGGGCGCGAGTTCTCGTCGCGGATCTGACGGCGCGCAAGGAGGATCTCGCGCAGACGCTCGCCGAACTGACCGCCCGCGGCGTCCGCGCCGAGGCGCTGGCCTGCGACGTGACCGACGAGGACTCGGTCACAGCGGCGGTCGGGCACGCCGACCGACTGGACATGGTGGTCAACGCCGCCGGCATCATGCTCCGCAAGTCCGCCGTCGAGACCTCGGTCGCGGAGTTCGCTCGAGTGATCGAGGTGAACCTGACCGGCGCCTGGCTGGTGGACCGCGCCGCCGCGGCGCGGATGGCCGGCCACAGTGGCGGGCGGATCGTCAACATCGCCACCGTGTACGCAGACCGCGTCGGGCCGGTGCCCGAGTCGGCCTATTACTCGTCCAAGGCGGCCGTCGCGAACCTGACCCGGTCGATGGCCAGCGAGTTCGGTCGCGCCGGGGTGCACGTCAACTGCCTGGCGCTCGGCGTCTTCTACCCGACGAAGATGACCGCGGCGCTGAAGGACACCCCCGACCTGCTCGCCTGGTTCACCGAGCGCACCCTGCTCAAGCGTCTCGGCGACCCGGAGCACGACCTGGACGGCCCGCTGTTGCTGCTCGCCTCGCGGGCCGGCTCGTACATGACCGGTCAGGTCGTCTATGTCGACGGCGGCTGGTCGGCGTGGTGAGCCCCCGGCACGCCACCAATCCCTTAGCTCGAAAGGCCTTCTGATGAGCCGTACTGCCCTACTGTTGCTCGATTACCAGGTGGCGATGTGCGACCGGGGCCCGCACGGGCTGCAGCCGCCGCTGGCCGCACAGGTCGCGGAGCGGGACGTGATCGCCCGCGCCGCCAAGACCCTCGACGCCGCACGCGGTGCCGGCCTGTTCGTCGTGCACGCCCGGCTGGCCTTCGACCCGTCCTACGAGCTGCGCACCAACGCCGCCGACCGCTTCGCGGCGTACCGCGACAAGGGCGCCATGCTGGTCGGCTCACCGGAGGCACGGTTCGTCCCCGAACTGGAACCACTGCCGAGCGAGCCGATCGTGACAAAGGGCGGCGTGGACCCGTTCATCGGCACGCCGCTGCTGGAACTGCTGCTGCGCAACGGCATCTCGCGCGTCGCGCTTGCCGGCGTGGCCACCAACCTGGTGGTGGAGTCCGCTGCCCGGCACGCGATCGACAGTGGCCTGCAGGTCGTCGTCCTCGCCGACCTGTGCGCGTCCTTCGCCGCCGAGCTGCACGAGTTCGCGATCACCAAGAC
>JBOGDQ010000127.1:0-4477 GCA_050742975.1 Jatrophihabitantaceae bacterium | reverse complement strand
GGCCTACTCCGCGGCATGTGAGGCCGCCGGGGAAAGCGGCGTGGACATCGCCGGCGGGGCCTCGACCGTCCGGCAGGCGCTGCTAGCCGGGGTGATCGACGAGCTCACCCTCGACATCGCGCCTGTCCTGCTCGGTTCGGGGGAGAGCATCTTCGACGGGATCGAGTCTTTCGGCTTCGAGCCTGCCGAGGTACTGCACTCGCCGCTGACCACCCACATCCGCTACCGCCGCATCAGCTGACTTCGCGGCCGCGCTCCCCAGCACCATCATTCACCGGCTCGGGATGGTGGGTGGCAGCTCCGGTTTGCGCTTATCGACGTACCGCCGGAGGACCAGGGTGCCGCCGTCAACGATGGTGCAGGTCTGCGGCTGTGACGTCCGATGTGCAACAAGATCCCCAGCGAAACGTCGCCGAGCTGCGATCTTGTTGCGGGTAGGTTGCTGCGGTCGCCGAGGTGCACCAAGATTGCCACGCGCCCAGACGGCCGATCGGCAAATCCGGTCGAGTCCTCCGGCTGGTCGGCCGTGCTCGGGCATTGTCGGTACGGAGGTAGCGGTAGACCGTGGAGGTGCTGGAGCCGATCGCGCAGGCCGTCCAAACACGCCGGTGTTCGCGCGGAAAGCCCGAGCCCAAGCTCAAGACTTGATCGACCCGGCCGATAGTCGCATCAGACCAAGATCGTTGCCCTCAGATTGTCGGCAAGAAAGTGCGCTGCCGGAAACAGCCTCGAGCTCGACCAGTCAGGAGGAGGGATCGTGGGCGAGCCGATCGATCCGGGCTACCAGCCGCCGATGCCGTTCGTGCCGCCTGAGCAGTGGGCCGACGCCCAGGCTCGACCCGCGTACCCCTACCCGCCCGCGTACCCGCCCGCGTACCCGCCCGCCCAGCCGTACCCGCCCGGGTACCCAGCCGGGTATCCCGACCGGTCGCACGAGTTCTACTTCGGCCCGTGGCCGCCCGTGGCGCCGGCGCCGTCGCACCGTCGACGCAACCTGATCATCGTCGTCGCAGTGGTTGCCGTCCTCGTCCTGGCTGGCATCAGTGTCTATGCGCTCAGCAGCGGCTCGAACACCAAGTCGCGGCTGGCGATCCCGCAGTCCTTCGACGGGTACATGCAGGAGCACGACGCGTCCTCCGATCGGGTGCAGTCGGTGATACGCGGGTCGATGTCCGGGTTGGGCGGCCAGGCCACGCGCGTGTTCGACTCGGCGAGCATCGTCGTCTACTCGAGTGACTCCGACATCAGTCAGAAGGCGATCGTCCTGGCACTGCCGACGTCGACGGTGCCAGGCGATGTCTCGGCTGATGAGTTCGCCAGCGCGCTGTTGCAGTACATGGGCAGCGGGGTCTCGGACTACCCGGTCGGACCGCGCGGCGGGTCGCTGCGGTGCGGGCAGACCTCGATCGGCGTGGTGTCCGAGTCCGGGTGCGCCTGGTCGGACCCAACCACCACGGGCATGATCGTCTCCGTGCACCAAGGCGGCGAGCCGCTCACGCCACAGGAACTGTCCGCGGTCGCGCTGGCTCTGCAGGACCAGATCCACTGACGCCGGTCAGTCCGTGGCCGCTGCACGGCGAGCGAGAACGCGACGCGACGCACGGTGCGTGCCGGTGGAGCCGGTCGATCTCGATCGGCGGCCTCGGCAT
Source organism: Jatrophihabitantaceae bacterium (assembly GCA_050742975.1). Lineage (GTDB taxonomy): Bacteria > Actinomycetota > Actinomycetes > Mycobacteriales > Jatrophihabitantaceae > JBDTGE01. Next base: position 2,828 of record JBOGDQ010000127.1, on the reverse strand, counting down.
TGTCGCTTCGGCTCAGACAGGCGGACGGGGGTCGTACTGGATGCCGCGCTTGACGCGTCGCGCCGCGTCAGCCGAGTCCAACCGGACGACGAGGTGCAGGGCCATGTCGATGCCGGCCGACACCCCAGCTGCAGTGATCACGTCACCGTCGTCGACGAACCGATCGTCCGGTCGCGGTTGGATCGTCGCGTCGATCGCGAGCAGCTCGTCGAACGCGGACCAGTACGTCGTGGCCGGCCGTCCGCGCAGCAGGCCCGCGGCGGCGTACACCAGCGCTCCGGTACACACGCTCGTCATCAGGGTCGGGCCCTCGGCCATCGCGCGCAGGGCGACGAGCAGTGGCTCGTCCGGTCCGAGCATGGCGCGGGTGCCTTTGCCTCCGGGCATGACGAAGACGTCGATCGGGCGGGCGTCGTGCAGGGTGCTATCGGGCAGCACGCGCAACCCCTTCGCGCATCGCACCGGATCGAGCGAGGCTGCAACCGTGATGACCTCGACGTCAGCTTGAGCCACCTCGGCGGCCCAGTAGGTCAGGACCTCCCACGGGCCGGCGAAGTCGAGTTCCTCGGCCCCGTCGAACAGGGCGATGGCGATGCGCACTCGGCCACCGTATCGGTCGGGCCGGATGAGATGCTGGGCGAGCGCGAGACCACCGTCATATTGCTACTCGTTGGTAACCTGGGCAGAGTGTCCAGCAGTATCTCCCGTGGCGGATTGCCAATACCGATCGCCCGTCATCCGCTGCGTTAGCGAGCGGATCCCGAACTGGAAGGTCAGCGAACGCAATGAACATCGTGGTGCTGGTCAAGCAGGTGCCTGACACCGAGGCCGAGCGCAAGCTCAACCCTGAGGACAACACGGTCGACCGCGCGTCGATCGATCCGGTCATCAACTACATCGACGAGTTCGCGATCGAGGAGGGGCTGCGGTTGAAGGAGGCTGCCGACGACTCGGACAGTGCGGTCACGATCCTCACCGTCGGTCCGGCGCGGGCGACCGAATCGATCCGCAAGGCGCTGTCGATGGGCGCCGACAAGGCCGTGCACGTCACGGACGAGGCACTGCACGGCTCTGACGCGATCCAGACCGCGAAGGTCATCGCGACAGCGCTGGGGACCATCGAGTGGGACGTGGTGATCGCCGGTTCCGAGGCCACCGACTCGCGGTCGGCCATCGTGCCCGCGCTGCTGGCAGAAGCGCTCGGTGCGCCGCAGCTGACCCAGGCCCGCAAGGTCACGATCGACGGCTCGACGGTCACGATCGAGCGGGTCACCGACACCGGCTACGAGCAGGTCGAGGGTGCGACGCCGGCGGTGATCAGCGTGGTCGAGAAGATCAACGACCCGCGGTACCCCTCGTTCAAGGGCATTATGGCCGCAAAGAGCAAGCCGGTCGACGTGAAGTCGTTGGCCGACCTGGGGCTGGACGCCGGCGAGGTCGGCCTGGCCAACGCGTGGACGCAGGTCGTCTCGTTCGAGAACGCACCGCCGCGCGCGGCCGGTCAGACCGTCAAGGACGAGGGCAACGGCGGCGCCGCGATCGCCGACTACCTCGCCTCCAAGAAGCTCATCTGACGCCCGCGCTGAACAGGAGAAAACTGACATGGCTGAGGTATTGGTACTGGTCGACGCTGCTGGCACTGCAACTGACGGCACGGTCAAGAAGTCGACGTTCGAACTGCTCACCGCCGCCCGCGCCCTGGGCGAGCCGGTCGCGGTGGTCGTCGGCGCGCCCGGCACCGCCGAACCGCTGAAGGCCTCGCTCGCCGAGTACGGCGCCACGAAGATCTACGTCGCCGAGAGCGAGGACCTCGCCGGTTACTCGGTAGCGCCGAGGGCCGAGGCCCTGGCCGCGGTCGCCGCGCAGGCATCACCGGCAGCGGTGCTCGTCTCCTCGACCGCCGAGAACAAGGAGGTCGCGGCCCGGCTGGCGTTCAAGCTCGGATCCGGCATCCTTACCGACGCGGTCGCGATCGACGCCGACGGGGCCACGCAGCAGATCTTCGGCGCAGCGATCACCGTGCAGTCCAAAGTCTCGCACGGCACGCCGGTCATCACGGTCCGCCCGAACTCGGTCGCACCCGAGGCCTCGGCCGGCGCCGGCGAGGAGGTCGCGGTGTCGGTCGAGCTGTCCGACTCGGCCAAGGCCGCCAAGATCGTCGACTCGGTGGTGGAGGAGAAGGGTTCGCGGCCGCAGCTGTCCGATGCGTCCGTTGTCGTGTCCGGTGGCCGCGGAGTCGGCAACGCCGACAACTTCCAGATCATCGAGAGGCTGGCCGACTCGCTCGGCGCTGCCGTGGGCGCGTCCCGGGCGGTCGTGGACGCGGGCTGGGTGCCGCACACGATGCAGGTCGGGCAGACGGGCGTCACGGTCTCGCCGCAGCTGTACATCGCGGTCGGCATCTCCGGTGCCATCCAGCACCGCGCCGGCATGCAGACGTCCAAGACGATCGTCGCGATCAACAAGGACCCCGAGGCGCCGATCTTCGAACTCGCCGACTTCGGCGTCGTCGGCGACCTGTTCCAGGTGGCCCCCCAGCTGACCGAGGAGATCACCAAGCGCAAGGGGTGATCGAAGCGACCGCGTTTGCTCGACGGCAATGCCGCATGATGCTGCGTTACGGCACGTGAGTCGTCGTCAGAACGGTGGCGGGTCGTCGGCAGGGTCGGGTGGAGTTTCCCGTTGCGGTGCCGGCAGTTCGGGTGGTCGGTAGCGGTATGTGTGGCCGGCGGGGCTGGTCCAGTCGTAGCTGCCGTCGGCTTGTTTGTGCACCTGCCAGCGGGAGTGGTGTTTCAGGTCATGGTGGCGTTTGCAGAGTGGTTGCAGGT
>JBOGDQ010000126.1:0-61327 GCA_050742975.1 Jatrophihabitantaceae bacterium | reverse complement strand
TACGACCTGTCCGCGGGCCAACCGTCGACGCCTGCTCCGAGCACGGTCCGCAAGGCCGCACACGACGCACTCGACGTGGATAAGGTCGGCTACACGAACGCGCTCGGTATCCCGCCGCTGCGCGCGGCGATTGCCGCCAACTACGAGCACATGTACGGCGTGCCGGTCGATCCCGACGCGGTCGCGGTCACGACCGGATCGTCCGGCGGCTTCCTGTACGCGTTCCTCGCCGCGTTCGCGGCGGGGGACACGGTGGTGATGGCCCGGCCGGGATACCCGGCGTACCGCAACATGCTGTCCGCACTCGGCTGCCGGGTGGTCGAACTGCCGTGCGGGCCGCAGACCCGCTTCCAGCCGACGATCGCCGAGCTCGAGGTGCTCGACGAGCCGCCCGCCGGCCTGGTCGTCGCCAGCCCCGCGAACCCGACCGGCGCGATGCTCCCGCCCGAGGAACTGGCCGCCATCGCCACCTGGTGCGAGCAGCACGAGACCCGGCTGGTGAGCGACGAGATCTACCACGGCGTGACCTTCGGCGAGCGGCCCGACACGGCCTGGCACACCAGCCAGAACGCGATAGTGGTCAACTCGTTCAGCAAGTACTTCTGCATGACGGGCTGGCGGATCGGCTGGCTCCTGGTGCCTGCGGACCTGCGCGACGCCGTCGATCGACTGGCTGGAAACTTCACGATCTGCCCGCCGGCGCTGTCGCAGCTCGCCGCGGTTGCCGCCTTCGACGCCTACGACGAACTCGACGCGAACGTTGCACGCTACGCGCAGAATCGCCGTTCGTTGCTGACGAAACTCCCGACCATCGGCCTCGATCGGCTGGCCCCGGCCGACGGCGCGTTCTACATCTACGCCGACGTGTCACGGTGGACGACCGACTCGCTGGCCTTCGCTGCGCAAGCATTGCGTGAATGCGGAGTCGCGGTCGCGCCCGGCATCGACTTCGACCCGGTCGACGGCGGCAAGTTCATCCGGATGTGCTTCGCCGGCGACGGTGCAGAGATCGATCGGGCGATCGACCTGTTCGGCGCCTGGCTCGCCCGGCAACCAGTGCTCTGAGCGCCGGCACCCGTCAGCGCGGCGGACCGTCCGAGTCGACGGACTCCAGGATCTCCACGGCGTCGCCGACTCGGACCACCACGCCGGGGTTGTCCGGAACGAGGTTCATGGCGAACCAGGTGGCGCCGTCCCACCTGCGGTGCCGAGCGAGCGTGGTCAGCGGCTCCTTGCCCCGGGCCGCGTCGTCCGGGTTCGTGGTGGTGATGACGCACCGGTCGCACCCCTTCGGCGTCCGGAATATCGCCTCGCCGATCCGGATCCGGCGCCACCGGTCCTCGTCGAAGGCAGGCGCGCCGGACACCACGACGCTCGGACGGAAGCGCCGCATCGGCAGCGGTCCCTGGTGCGCGAGCGGGCCCTGCGCGATCCACTGGTTCAGGCGGCCGAGCGACTCCTCGGTCGCGAGCAGAAGTGGGTAGCCGTCGGCGAACGACACGCAGTCGCCGTCGTTGCTGAACGCGCGATTCGTGGGTCGCCGCGTGGGGTCGTCCCCGTAGACGAGCCGCACGGGTTCGCCGACGACCTTGCTGAACCAGGCATGCGCCGACTCGCCGGCCGGTGTCGCCGCGAAGGCAACCCGCCGGAACACCGTGACCTCGACGGTCGTCCCGTGCGGCACGGGAACGAACAGCGACTCGGCGTCAGGGGAGGCCAGCAGCACGCCGCCGTCGACGAGCTCGGGCCGGATGAGCAACATCCGCGGATGCTCGCGTGCGGTCACGGCCTCGCCGTCGGCGTCGACGATCATCCAGCGCCGGTCTCCGCGCAGGCCCCACGGCTCGACGGTCGCGGACGTGAGGGCCTCGCCACGGCACGACTTGACTGGGTAGCGGTTCAGCCCGGTGAGTGTCAGCGCCACGTCGGCGAGACTAGTCGGCGTCGCCGCGGCTGATCAGTAGCCGCCGGAATGCCGCTAGCCGCTCGCCGGTCGCGTTCCCGGCCGCCACCCAGTCGTCCAGCCGGCAGCCCGCACTCGCAGCCAGGTGCTCACATCCGGGCGGGCACTGGGTGGCGCCGTCCTCGAGGTCCGGGAAGGCCCATAGCAGGTCGTCGGGGGTGACATGTGCCAGGCCGAACGAGCGCAGGCCCGGGGTGTCGATGACCCAGCCGCCGTCGGCCAGGGGCAACGCAATCGCGGACGAGGAGGTGTGCCGGCCCTTGCCGATGGCGCTCACGACACCGGTCGCACGAGGCACCGCCTGGTCGATCAGCCGGTTGATCAGCGTCGACTTGCCGACGCCCGAGTGCCCCACGAGCACAGACACCAGATCGTGCAGCCGCTCGCGGAGCTCGTCGAGCGGGCCACCGCGGTGCGTCACGATCGCGGGCACCGACAGCGCCGCGTACCGCTCGAGCGTCTCGTCCGGCGCCGCGAGATCGGACTTGGTCAGGCACAGCACCGGCTCCATCCCCGCCGTGAGCGCAGCGACGATGCAGCGGTCGATCAGGCCGAAGCTCGGCTCGGGATCGGCGAGCGCGGCAACGACGACGAGCTGATCGGCGTTGGCCACGATGACGCGCTCGAGCGGGTCGTTGTCGTCGGCCGTGCGGCGCAGCACGGTCGTCCGCTCAGCGATGCGGACGATGCGCGCCAACGTGTCGGTGTCACCGGACAGATCGCCCACGACGCTCACCCGATCGCCCACCGCGATGCCCTTGCGGCCGAGCTCGCGCGCCCGCATCGCGGTCACCTCGGCGTCCCCGACCAGAACCGTGTAGCGCCCGCGATCGACCGTCAGCACCATCCCGTCGTCGGCGTCCACGTGCGCGGGCCGCTGCTTGGACCGCGGTCGCGTGCCACGGGGATTGGCACGTACCCGAATGTCGTCCTCGTCGAGTTGGTGGACGTCGCGACCGCGTGCCATGCCTCAGCCTGCGAGCATGTGCGCCCACATGCCCGGGAAGTCCGGCAGCGTCTTGGTGGTGCACCCGATGTCGTCGATCTGGACGCCGTCGACGCGCAGGCCGAGCACCGCGCCCGCGGTTGCCATGCGGTGGTCGGCGTAGGACTGCCAGGTCCCGCCGTGCAGCGCGCGCGGTGCGATCGTGAGCGCGTCGGACTCCTCGACCACGTCGCCGCCGAGCCGGGTGAGCTCGGTGGCCAGTGCGGCCAGCCGGTCGGTCTCGTGCCCGCGCAGGTGCCCGATGCCGGAGAGCCGCGACGGCGTGGTGGCCAGCGCTGCGAGCGCGGCCAGGGTCGGCGTGAGTTCGCCGACGTCGCGCAGGTCCGCGTCGAGCCCGCGAAGCTCGTCGGCGGCCGTGACGGTGAGTCCGGCCGCGTCGAGCCGCACGTCCGCACCCGTGGCGGCCAGCAGGCCGCGCAACGCATCGCCGGCCTGGGTAGTCGACGCCGGCCAGCGCGGGATCGTCACCGACCCGCCGGTGACGAGCGCCGCGGCAAGAAACGGTGCGGCGTTGGACAGGTCCGGTTCGACGACCCAGGTAGCAGCCCCGATCGGGCCCGCTGCGACGTACCAGGTTCCTGGTCCGTTCGAGCCGACGTCCACGCCGCAGGCCCGCAGCACGCCGATCGTCATGTCGATGTGCGGCTGCGACGGAACCGCGTCCTCCCCGGTGTGGACGATCTCGATCCCCTTGTCGTACCGGGCACCTGCGAGCAGCAGCGCCGAGACGAACTGGGACGAGGCCGAGGCGTCGATGTGTACGCGCCCGCCGGGGACCGAACCGGTGCCCTGAACGGTGAACGGCAGCCGGCCGCGGCCTTCGTCGTCCACGCTGACGCCGCACTGTCGCAGCCCGTGAAGCAGTGTGGCCATCGGCCGTTCGCGGGCGTACGGATCGCCGTCGAACGTAGTCGCGCCGCCCGCGAGCGCGGCGAGTGGTGGGACGAAGCGCATCACGGTTCCGGCCAGGCCGGTATCGACCGCGCCGCCGTGCAGCGGTCCCGGCGTCACCATCCAGTCGGCGCCGTCGTCCGTGATGTCGACGCCGAGCGTGCGCAGGGCCGACACCATCAGTTCCGTGTCGCGGGCGCGCAGCGGCGCCGTCAGCCGCGACTGCCCCTCGGCGAGCGCCGCGAGGACGAGCAGCCGGTTGGTCAGGGACTTGGACCCGGGCAGCTCGACGGTGGCGCGCACCTGCGAGTGCCGGCGCGGCGCAGCCCAGTCCGTCATGGCGACAAGTCTGCCGCACCCGGTACTGCTGCGGCTGCTTTACGCGGGAACGTTCCGGCCGGTTCGGCGAATGACGTCAGCGGGGCAACCTGAGATCCAGTTCGAGCCACCGGGCCAGGTCCTTGATCTCGCGAAGCACGGCGGTGCTCATCGCCTTGGTGAAGGGCACGTCGTGGTGGACGGCGTCGACACGGAGTGCTCCCGCTTCGCGGTCGGCGGTGGCGTCGAGTTTTCCGACGAGCCGGTCGCCGTAGAGGATCGGTAGCGCGAAGTATCCCCAGCGTGACCGCGCCGCGCGTCGGCGAGCCGTCAGACGGAAGCGATGTCGACAAGGTGCTCGATTCCGTGAAGATCTGCCGCGTTGCGTGTGTACAGCCGCGCCGAATGTGCATGCGCCGTGGCAGCGATCAGCAGATCCATCACGCGCGATCGCGGTTGACGTCTGCGCGCCGCGACCGCTGCTGCCAGCTGGCCGTAACTGGTCGCGACGTCGTTGTCGACAGGCAGCGCGTCGAACCTGCGCTGCAGATTCGACAACCTGCGCAGTCGCTCGGCGCGAACTGCAGGGTCGGTCGTGACGAGCACGCCGAAGTGCAGTTCGGCGAGCGACGCGGAGCTGATCGCCAGCTCACCCTCCAACGGCGGGACGTCGGTGGCGATCAAGACGCTCGTGTCGAGTATCGCCTTCACCGACGCGGTTCCCACGGATCGACGACCGACTCCTCGATCAGGTCACGATCGCTTTCCCAGCTCGGATCGGGCCGCCCGGCGAACACGTCGGCGACCTCGTCCCAACGCTGCCATCGTTTCCGCGCTGCCGGCACGAGGCGAGCGGCGAGGCGCCCGGAAACGGTTATGTCGACCTCTTCACCGCCTTCGACCCGACGCACGAGCTCGGATGCGTCCTGGCGCAGTTCGCGCAGTCCCACGGTTCCCATGCTCAGATCGTAGCACCTGTGCTACGCGAGCCGGTCAGGCGGCGCGGGCGCGATACTGGAGCCATGTGCGGCAGGTACGTGTCGGTGCGCTCGGACGGCGACGTGCTCTCGGCGTTCGACGCCGTCGACGCCACCGACGACGTCGCGGTCGAGCCCGATTACAACGTGGCCCCCACGAAGGCGGTGCGTGCCGTCGTCAGCAGGCCGCTCCGGGACGAGTCCGGCGCCAGATCCGGTGACCCGGTTCGGCAGCTGCGGGTGATGTCGTGGGGACTCGTGCCGTCGTGGGCCAAGGACGTGAAAATCGCCGCGAAGATGATCAACGCTCGGGTCGAGGGCATCGCCGACAAGCCCGCGTTCGGCAAGGCGTACGCGAAGCGACGGTGCCTGATCCCGGCTGACGGCTGGTACGAGTGGCGCGCCTTCGACACCGACGCCGGACCGCGCAAGCAGCCGCTGTATATGACGCCGACCGACCGCCACCCGCTCGCGTTCGCCGGCCTGTACGAGTTCTGGCGCGGGGCGGGCGGTCCCACGCTGACCACCTGCGCGATCATCACGACGCCGTCGCAGGGAGCGCTGGCCGAGGTGCATGACCGCATGCCCTTGCTGGTGCCGGCGCCCGGCTGGTCGCGGTGGCTCGATCCGTCGGTCGATGACCCGGCCGACCTGCTCGAGCCCTGGGACGAGGCCGACGGCGAACGACTCGAACTGCGCCCGGTGAGCACGGCCGTCAACAAGGTCGACAACAACGGCGCGGAGCTGATCGCTGAGGCCGAGCCCATGCCCGAAACACCACAGCTGTTCTGATGCGCCTGGAGTTCGAGACGCCCGGCGGCGTCGGCTGGGCCGATCTGGACCGTCCGCGCGGTGCGCGCGCGCTGCTCGCACTGACGCACGGCGCGGGTGGGGGAGTCGAGACCGCCGACCTGCTCGCGATCCGCGCTGCGTCGGTCGAGGCGGGCATCGCGGTCGCGCTGATCACCCAGCCGTACCGCGTGGCCGGCAGGCGTACCCCGCCGGCATCGGGGCCGCAGGACACCGCGTGGCTCGCGCTCGTTGCAGTCCTTCGCGCTCGGCGCGGGCTCGGTGCCCTGCCGTTCGTCGTCGGCGGACGCTCGAACGGGGCGCGGGTCGCATGCCGCACGGCGGTGGCGTCCGGTGCGGTCGGTGTCGTTGCGCTCGCCTTCCCGCTGCACCCACCCGGCCGGCCGGAGAAGTCACGCCTGGACGAGCTGGCCGGCGCGGGCCTTTCGACGCTCGTGGTGCAGGGCGACCGCGATCCGTTCGGCCTGCCACCGAAGGGCAAGGGCCGGCGAATCGTCGTCGTGCCAGGCGCCGATCACGCGCTCAGGCGCGGCACGGCGATCGTCGCTACCGCTGTCACCTCGTTCGTGATCTCGACGCTGTCCGGTGGCACGCCCGGCGTCCCGTAACATGCCTTGATGGCCGTCGAGATCATCAGCCGAGTCCTGCCGGGGATCGGTGTGTGCCAGGAGGTCGAGCTCAAGGCCGGCCGCCGGCTGGGCATCGTCACCCGACGCAATGGGCTGCGCGACATCGTCGTGTACGACGAGGACGGTGAGGGCGCGGCAACGACGGTCGCACTGACCGACGACGAGGCCAACGCGCTCGCCGAGGTACTCGGCGCGCCCCAGCTCATCGTCCGCCTCGCCGCGTTGCAGCAGGAGGCCGACGGACTGGTCACCGAGCAGCTGCCGATCCCGCAGACCTCGCCCTTTGCCGGTCGCCCGCTCGGCGACACCCAGGCACGCACGCGAACCGGCGCCTCGATCGTCGCAATCCTGCGCGCGGGCGCCGCCATCGCGTCCCCCGGTCCCGATTTCCCACTGCTGTCAGGGGATCTGGTCGTGACGGTCGGGACCCGCGAGGGCGTCGATCAGGTCGCGCGGATCTTGGACGGCACAGACGGCACAGACGGTGCTGCCGACGCCGGACCCCCGGGTTAGGCGCAGCATGCTCATCGCGTCCGGTGCCGGGTCCGAGTCCCACATCGCCACCCTGCTCATCGAACTGGGCGCGATCATGTTCGTCCTCGGCTTTCTCGGTCGGGCGGCCCGCCTGCTGCGGATCCCGGTGGTCCCGCTCTACCTCGCGGCAGGCCTGCTGTTCGGCCAGGGCGGCCTGGTCTCGCTGTCCGCGAGCGAGGACTTCCTCCGCATCGCCGCCGACATCGGCGTGATCCTGCTGCTGGTCATGCTCGGGCTGGAGTACTCGGCCGGCGAGCTCACGGCCAGCCTGCGTGCGCAGGCACCGATCGGGCTGCTGGACGCGCTGCTCAACGCGCTGCCCGGCGCGGCGGTGGCGCTGATCGCGGGCTGGGGCGCGCTCGCAGCGGTCACCCTCGCCGGCGTCACCTGGGTGTCCTCGTCCGGCGTCATCGCCAAACTGCTCGGTGACATGGGCCGGCTCGGTAACCGCGAGACACCGACCGTGCTCGGTGTGCTGGTGATCGAGGACCTCAGCATGGCGCTGTACCTGCCGCTGCTCACCGCACTACTCGCGGCCGAGGGCGCGGGCACGGTCGTCATCGCGATGGTCGTCGCTGTCGGGACGGTCAGCGTCGTCCTCGTGCTGGCCACCCGCTTCGGCCGGCACATCACCCTGCTCGTCTCGGCGCAGGACAAGGAGTCGCTGCTGCTCGGCGTCTTCGGCCTCACCCTGCTCGTCGCCGGCGTCGCCGACCAGCTCAAGGTGTCCGCGGCGGTCGGCGCGTTCCTCGTCGGGATTGCCGTCTCCGGCACCGTCGCCGAGACCGCGGTCGAGGTGCTCACCCCGCTGCGTGACGTGTTCGCCGCGGCGTTCTTCGTGACGTTCGGGCTGTCGACGAACGGCGGGTCCCTGTGGCCGGTGCTGCCGCTCGCCCTACTCCTGGCGGTCGTCTCCACCGCGACGAAGGTGGTGACCGGTTACGTCGCGGCGCGCCGGGCCAAGCTGAAGCGCCGGGCGAAGTGGCGCGCCGGAGTTGCCCTGATCCCGCGCGGTGAGTTCTCGGTGGTCATCGCCGCTCTGGCGGTGTCCGGCCACGTCGACAAGCGCATCGGCCCGCTCACGGCCGCGTACGTGCTGCTGACGATCATCATCGCGGCCGCGGTTGCGAAGCTGCCGGACCGGTTCATCCGGGCCGAGGCGGCAACGCCGAGATCCGAGCCAGGCGCGCCTGCGTCAGCCTGACCAGGTCGGCCGGCGCCAGCTCGACCTGCAGGCCGCGACGGCCCGCCGAGACGTACACGGTCTCGAACGCGCTGGCCGACTCGTCCACGACGACCGGCAGCCAGGATTTCTGGCCGAGCGGGGAGATCCCGCCGATCACGTACCCGGTCGCGCGGGCGGCGGCGGCCGGATCGGCGAGCGCGGCCCGCTTGCCGCCGATGGCCGCGGCAAGGGCCTTGAGATCGAGCCGGCCCGCGACCGGGACCACCGCGCACGCCAGCCTGCCTGCGTCGCCCGCGGCGATCAGGGTCTTGAAGATGCGCTCGGGCGGCACGCCGAGGGCCTCGGCCGCCTCGTCCCCGAACGTTTCGGCCCGGGGATCGTGCTCGTACGGGTGCAGCGTGTACGCGACCTTCGCCCTGCTCAGTAGCGCGGTCGCTGGGGTGCCGGTTGCCACGCGGCGGACGCTACCCGGAATGCCCGCGGTCCTCGCCTGGTTTGCATTCGATGACCCCGATGACGAGGAGCCACCAGGATGATGTGCGAGGTGCGTGAGCGCCCCTCCGCGGTCGAGCAGGCGATACGACCGATCCGGCCGGCCGCGATACGCTCCCTGAATCACACGGATGAGGTGAATCCGGACGAGCGAGGGAGTGCAGTGCCTGAGGAGACGGTCGAGCAGCGGCGGGCGCGATTCGAACGGGACGCGCTGCCGTTCGTCGATCAGCTCTACGCGGCGGCGATGCGGATGACGCGCAACCCGGCCGACGCCGAGGATCTCGTCCAGGAGACCTACGTCAAGGCGTTCGCCGCCTTCCACCAGTTCACCGAGGGCACCAACCTCAAGGCCTGGCTCTACCGCATCCTGACGAACACCTTCATCAACACCTACCGCAAGAAGCAGCGCCAGCCGCAGGAGTCCAACGGCGAGAACGTCGAGGATTGGCAGCTCGCTCGGGCCGAGTCGCACACGTCGACCGGCCTTCGCTCCGCCGAGATGGAGGCGCTGGATCACCTGCCCGACTCGGACGTGAAGGACGCACTGCAGGCGCTGCCCGAGGACTTCCGGCTCGCGGTGTACCTCGCTGACGTCGAGGGCTTCGCGTACAAGGAGATCGCCGAGATCATGGGCACCCCGATCGGCACCGTGATGTCGCGGCTGCACCGGGGCCGCAAGCAACTGCAGACCCTGCTCGCCGACTACGCCCGCGGCCGGGGCCTTATCCGCGCCGGCGCGGGAGGCGAATCATGAGTGGCTTCGGGTTCGGTCCCGGCAACATCGACTGCGACGACGTGCTGCAGGACCTCTACCTGTACATGGACGACGAGTCCGACGACGAGCTGCGCAACCGCATCCGCCGGCATCTGGACGGCTGCGCGCCGTGCCTGAAGCAGTTCGGCCTGGAGCAGGACGTCCGCTCACTCATCGCGCGGTGCTGCGGCGGCGACCAGGCCCCGGCCAGCCTGCACGAGCGCATCAAGGTGCGGATCACCGAGATCACCATCGAGTCCTCGCACCGCGAGTACCGCGCCGAGTAGTCGCAGCGTTCGACAGGTCAGCTCGACAGGCCCGGCTCGTGACCGGCGAGTTCCTGCCTGCTCGTCTGCACGACCGTCTCCGACGCGTGGTCGGAGTAGTAGTCGCCCGGCTCGGTGGCGTCCGTCCCGGCCGGCGCCTTGAGCGCCCTGAGCAGGAAGGTCAGCACCACCGCGACGATGATGTTCAGCACCAGCGCCGTCGCCGCGATGTAGACCTTCGTGTCCGTCCCGGGGAAGACGGCCAGCGAGCTGCCGAAGTGCTTGGTTGTCGGCGATGCCTGGCGGTACGCCATGACGGTGCCGTAGACCATGGCGACCGCCCAGCCGACGAGCAGGGCCCACCGGTGCAGCCACCTCGTGTACAGCCCCGCGACGATGGACAGGATCGTCTGCAGGATCCACACGCCGCCGAGCAGCTGCAGGTTGATCGCATTCTGCCGGTCCATGCCGAGGACGAAGATCAGCGCGCCGAACTTCACGACCAGCGAAACGATCTTCGCGACCCGGGCCTCGTGTTCGGGCGTCGCGTCGCGCACGAGGAACTCGCGATAGACGTTGCGGGTGAACAGGTTCGCGGCGGCGATCGACATGATCGCAGCCGGTACCAGCGCGCCGATCGCGATCGCGGCGAACGCCACGCCGGCGAACCAGTCGGGGAAGACCTGGTCGAAGAAGTGCGGGACGACCAGCTGTCCGTTCGGCTTGCCGTCCAGGCCGATCACCGACGTCTTCTTGTAGATCGCCGCAAAGCCGAGCAGAGCGAGCATGCCGAGCATCAGGGAGTAGGTCGGCAGGATCGCGGCGTTGCGACGGATCACGTTGCGCGTCTTGCCCGACAGCACAGCGGTCACCGAGTGCGGATACATGAACAGCGCGAGTGCCGATCCGAATGCGAGGGTGCCGTACGCCCAGTACGTCTTGCTGCTCGGGATGAACGAGCCCGCAGGGTTGGCCTTCATCTTCGTCTCGGCAGCGTTGAAGATGCCGCCGAACCCGATCTTCACCCCGATGTAGACGATGGCGACGATGATGACGAGGTAGATCAGGCCGTCTTTGACGAAGGCGATCAGCGCCGGTGCCCGCAGCCCGGAGGAGTAGGTGTAGGCCGCCAGCACGGCGAACGCGATGATCAACGGCAGGTCCCGCAGGAACCAGTTGCCCGTTCCGCCCAGACCCATCGTGTCGAGCACTGCCTGGATCCCGACGAGTTGAAGCGCGATGTAGGGCATCGTCGCGATGATCCCGGTGACGGCGACCGCGAGTGCGAGCACCCGACTGTCGTACCGGCCGCGCACGAAGTCGGCGGGCGTGACGTAGCCGTGCCGGTGCGACACGCTCCACAGGCGTGGCATGAAGATGAAGATGATCGGATAGACGACGATCGTGTACGGCACGGCGAAGAACCCGCTCACCGCGCCCGTGGCGAACATCGCCGCCGGGACGGCAACGAACGTGTAGGCCGTGTAGAGGTCGCCGCCGAGCAGGAACCACGTGATCACGGTGCCGAACCCGCGCCCGCCGAGACCCCACTCGTCGAGCGATTTCATCGACTCTCCGGCGCGCTGCCAGCGGACCGCGAAGAATCCGCCGAACGTCACCACCACGAAGAAGAAGATGACGACGCCGAGCTCGACGCCGTGGACGCCGCTGCCGGCGGCGAGGACGCTCACTGCTCACCGCCGCGCGCTCGTGCGTGGGTGATCACGAGGTAGGCACCGTAGGTGAATCCGGAAGCCAGGAAGACCCAGAGGAACTGATACCAGTAGAAGAACGGGAATCCCCACAGGCGCGGGCCGTCCTTGGCGTAGACCGGGACGATCGCCAGTGCGACGAGCGGGACGGCGAGCAGCACGCCCGCGATGAGCTTGTCGGCGAGCGACAGGGACCTGCCGCGCGGATCGTCGGTCACGGCTACCTCCGGGTGGCAATCGCGGGTTTGGCGCGGTAGGTCGTCTTTGTCGGCCGTTGCCGACCGTAGACCCGGCCGACCTCGCGTGCCAAGGACCGGCATCGCGATCGGCGCGCGGGGCGAACGTGGCAGGCTAAGGGTGTGTCGGCACTCTCCGAGCTTCTGGCCGTGCGGTCCTCGCTGTCCGAGGAGCAGGTCGCGCACCTGCAGCGCCTGGTCGGTGAGTGGCAGCTGATGTCCGATCTCGCGTTCGCCGACCTGCTGCTGTGGGTGCCGGTCGAGATCCACGACGGCGAGGCGGGCAGCGACACCGGATTCCTGTGCGTGGCGCAGTGCCGTCCGACCACCGGTCCGACCGCGTACCTGCACGATCAGGTGGGCGTGCGGCTGATCGGCGAGCGCGCCGTCCCGCTGCGCACCGCGTTCTCCGAGGGACGCATCTTCCGCGAGGTCGAGCCGGACTGGGACGGCGACCTGCCGATCCGGCGCGAGGCGGTTCCGATCCGCTTTGACGCCCAGGTCATCGCCGTCCTCGGCAAGGACGCGAACCTGGCCAGCATCCGCACACCGAGCCAGCTCGAGCTGGTCTACCTGCAGACCGCGGCCGACCTGGCCGCGATGGTCGCGGACGGCACGTTCCCCGGTCCGGACTCCGGCATCGAGGAGGTCTCGGGCCCGCGGGTCGGCGACGGCGTCATGCGTCTGGAGCCGGACGGCACGATCATCTACGCGAGCCCGAACGCGCTGTCCGCGTTCTCCCGGCTGGGTGTGAACGGTGCGGTGCTGAGCGAGCCGATCGACGCGCTGACCAGCTCCGTCGCCGACGACCCGTTCGACGCGAGCGACCTGGCCGACTCGGTGGCCGCGGCGATCGACGGCGGGCAGCCGGCCAGCATCGAGGTCGAGGGCGGGGGAGCGACGATCCTGTTCCGCGCGATCCCGCTACGGCCGCGCGGCGAGCAGCTCGGCGCGCTAGTGCTCATGCAGGACGTCACCGAGTTGCGCCGCCGCGACCGTCAGATCATGAGCAAGGACGCGACGATCCGCGAGATCCACCACCGCGTCAAGAACAACCTGCAGACGGTCGCGGCGTTGCTCCGCCTGCAGTCACGGCGGGTCGCCGTCCCCGAGGCTCGGGTGGCACTGGAGGAGTCGATGCGGCGCGTCGCCTCGATCGCTCTGGTGCACGAGACGCTGTCCTCGTCGATCGACGAGGAGGTCGACTTCGACGAGATCATCGACCGCCTGCTCGTCATGCTGGCCGATGTGATCGGCGCGCGCGGTCGGGTTCGGTTGGCTCGCGAGGGCAGCTTCGGTGACATCCCGGCCGAGATCGCGACGGCGCTGGTCCTTGTGATGACCGAGCTGGTGCAGAACGCGCTGGAGCACGGGTTTCCGGACGGCGCCGAGGGACGCGTCCAGGTGCAGGCCGATCGCAGCCGAGGGCAGCTGACGGTCACCGTGTCCGACGACGGCGTCGGCCTGCCCGACGACTTCGAGTCGGACTCCTCCGAACGGCTCGGCATGCAGATCATCCGCACCCTGGTGTCCGCCGAGCTCAACGGGACGGTCGAGTTCCAGGCCCGGGAGCCTGCGGAGACCGACGCGGCTGATGGCGGGAAGGGAACCGCGGCCGTGGTCACCATGCCGCTCGGGCGCCGTCCTCGCGTGGGCGGCTGAGGCTTAAGCGAGTCTGCCGACCGCATCGCGGCCGGCAGATCGGATAAGTGTGACTCGGTGCTGCTCAGGCCATCCGTGCCCGGGCTCGGGCATTTCGGCGCTTGAGCGCCCGGCGCTCGTCCTCGGACAAGCCTCCCCAGACGCCCGCATCCTGGCCGCTTTCCAGCGCCCAGGCCAGGCACTCCTGGATAACGGGGCACCGACGGCAGACCGCCTTGGCCTGCTCGATCTGCAGCAACGCGGGTCCGGTGTTTCCGATCGGGAAAAACAGTTCCGGGTCCTCGTCACGGCATATCGCGCGGTGACGCCAATCCATTCCTAGCTCTCCTCACTGTGCTACGGCCGGGCCCACCTGGTGGGCGTCCCGCTCCGCGCTTGTGAATCCTTTCACGAGCAAGCCTGCTATTCAAGGGGGCTGTTTGCCAGTGCAAGCCACGTCACCCGTGGCAGAAACGTGGCGCAACTGCAACCGCAGCGACGTTACGCGGCGGCGCGGCCCGCGTCGACCCCGAACCCGGATGAATCCGCTCAGATCAGGACCTGCACAGCCGCCCGGGCTGTGCTGAAGACGAGCTTGTCGCGCAGCCCGTGGAAGTCGCCGTCGACCTGCACCGGCAGCGGCTCGTCGGCCAGGATGGTCACCGAGTCCAGGTCGTGCTCCACCCGCGCGCCCCGCTTGCCGATCCGCGGGTTGTCGCCGGTCAGCCGGGCGATGCTGAACAGCACGCCGGGGGTACTCATCCGGCGGCGCGCGTACACGGCCAGCCCGTTGTCGAAGGTGGCCTCCGGCGTCGGGCGCAGCGGGCGGTTCCCCGCGTAGGTCCACGGATCGGTGTTCGCGACGATCGCGAAGTAGATGTCGTCGTACCGGGTTCCGTCGCCGAGCTCGACGCGCAACTTCGGGTGACGGCGGTCCGAGCCGAAGAACGCGCCTACGCCGACGCGGGCGTACAGCAGGTGGGTGGACGTCCTGCCCTTGCGCCGCTGCGCCTCGACGCCCTCGACGATCGCGCCGTCGAAGCCGATGCCGGCGGCGAAGACGAACCACCGCTCGTCGACCCGGCCCATGCTCACGGCTCGACGCGATCCGGTGCGCAGTGCCTCGAGCAGCACGCCGGTCGCCTCGATCGGGTCGTTCGGCAGGCCGAGTGCGCGGGCGAACACGTTGGTGGAGCCGGCCGGTACGACGCCGAGCGCGGGCACCCGGTCGTGCAGGCCGTCGGTCAGCAGCCCGTTGACGACCTCGTTCACCGTGCCGTCACCGCCGAGGGCGACCACGACGTCGGTGCCGTTGCGCATGGCGCGGCAGGCGAGGGCCGCCGCATGGCCGCGGTTGGCCGTCTCGACGAGTTCGAGCTCGGCCGAGCTGCCCAGGGAGTGGGCCAGCACGTCGCGCTCGCGAACGGTGGTCGCGGTGGCACGCGGGTTGGCGACGACGAGTATCCGCACGGCGGGCACGTTACCCGCAGGTATCGTGGCGGCCGTGATCCATGACGTCGTGAGCCCGCCCGGTCAGGTGCGTACTGCGGCCGCGATCATCGCGGCGGAGGCGCTCGCGCTGATCGTCGCGGGGCTGATCCTGCTCGCGAAGACCGTCTTCGGTCATCCCGACAGCCTGGGCCGGGCGCTGTTCGACGCGGCGTTCGCGCTGTGCGGAGCGGCGCTGCTGCTCGCGGGCGCGCGGGGGTTGATCCGGCTGCGGCCGGCGGCCCGGACACCGGTACTGGTGCTGCAATTGCTCGCGATCCCGGTGTCCTACAGCCTGGCGTTCCAGGCCGATCGGGTCGCGTACGGCGGGCCGATCCTGGTAGCTGCGGTCGCGGTGATCTACCTGCTCTTCACCCCGCCCGCTCGCGCGGCCCTCGATCGCGATCCACCCCGCTAGTCCTCGGACGCACCCTCGGGTCCGAGCCGGGCGCGCATCCGCTTGAGCCCGCGCGCCACCAGCCGCGACACCTGCATCTGCGACACGCCGATTATCAGCGCGATCTCGGTCTGCGTCTTGTTCGCGACGAACCGGAGCAGCAGCACCTTGCGCTCGTTCTCCGGAAGGTCGGCGATGATCTCGCGCAGCAGTTCACGCTGCTCCACCTGGACGTAGCCGGTGTCGATCATGCCGAGGACCGGGTGGTCCGGTGCACTCTCGCCGGGTGACGTGAGCACCTCAAGCGGGACACCGGCATAAGCCCGCGCCGCGTCGAGGGCCTCGACCACCGCGTCCTCGTCGACATCGATACGCGTCGCGATCTCGGTGACCGTCGGCGGCCGGCCCAACTCCTGGCTCAGCTCCGCGCGTGCGGTGCTGAGCGTCGTCTGCATCTCCTGTGCGCGTCGCGGGACGTGCAGCAGCCATCCGGTGTCGCGGAAGTGTCGTTTGATCTCGCCCAGGATCGTCGGGGTCGCGTAGGTCGAGAACTCCAACCCTCGCTCGGGGTCGAAGCGGTCGATCGCCTTGATCAGCCCGATCGAGCCGACCTGGATCAAGTCGTTCAGCGGCTCGTTGCGACCGGCGAACCGCTTGGCGAGGTAGATGACCAGCGGCAGGTGCTGCCGGACGAGCCGGTCGCGCAAGGCTCTCCTGGCCGGGCTGCCGACGGGCAGCGTGCGCAATTCGGTCAGCAGGGCGGACGCATCGCGCGCGGCGTCGTCGCTGTCGGTACCGTCATTGCCCCGCGGCGGGAGCGACGAGCTCACGGCAGTGCGGCCTCGCGCCGCTTGGTCACGCTGATCGCCAGTCGCCCGCCGGAGTTGGACACGTCGACGGACGTGGCGAGGGCGCCGAGGACGGTCCAGGCGAATCCGCCGCGGTCGATGTCCGCGCTGTCCCCGGCCGCGACGCTGGCCTCGACCGTCAACTGCGCGTGGGCCAGCCCAAAGTCCGCGTCGAGCGTGCCGTCGGCGGACGCGTGCGGCAGCAGCAGGGCGCACGCCTCGTCCACTGCCAGCCTCAGGTCCTCGATGTCGTCGACGGTGAGGTCGCAGCGCGCGGCGAGGCTGGCGGTCGCGAGCCGGAGCGTGGCGATGTAGACGCCGTCGGCCGGGATGCGGATTGTGACGTGATCGCCGTCGCGCCTGGCGGACTCGGAGTTCACGACGTCTGCCCTTCTGCTGTCGCCGGATTCGGCAGGTTCCACCGTTCGATGACCGGTTCGTCGTGCTTGCTGCTCAGCAGTGAGGGAGCTGCGGTGCCGAGATCGAGGTTCGCGCCGGCGGTCGGCGGCAGGCCGATCCATCGCGCGCCGATCACCCGACTGATGTGGCCGTGCGCGACGAGCACGACGGGTCCGGCGGACAGCGCGCCGATCGCCCGCGCGATGACCGCGTCGGCGCGGGCACCGACCTGCTCGATGCTCTCGCCGTTCTTGACCCCGTCGCGAAACAGCGACCAGCCCGGGACGTCCGCGCGGATCTGCTCGGTGGTGCGGCCCTCGTAGTCCCCGTAGTCCCACTCGGCCAGGTCGTCGTCGATCCTCACCTCATCGAGGTCGAGACCGGCCAGCTCCGCCGTGTCGCGTGCCCGCTTGCGTGGGCTGCACAGGATGAGCGACGGATGCACCGCCGCCAGCATCGCGCGTAACGCGCGAGCCTGCTCCACGCCCGCCGCGGTCAGCGGAACGTCGGTGCGGCCGGTGTGCTGACCGGAGCGACTCCACTCGGTCTCACCGTGGCGCACCAGCCAGAGCTGCGCGTCGTCAGGAACGAGACCGGGCGCGGCAGAGGCCGACCCCGCAGCGGAGCCGGCCTCTGGCACGACGTCACTCACGACTCAGGCGTTCTTGGTCTCCCAGAAGATCTTGTCGATCTCCGCGATCAGGTCCAGCAGCTGCTGCCCCTCGGCCGGATCGACCGACCCCTTGCCCCCGGCCGCACCGGCCGCCTTGGTCGCCTTGTTGAACAGCTCGTGCAGCTGCGGGTACTTCTCGAAGTGCGGGGGCTTGAAGTAGTCGGTCCACAGCACCCACAGATGATGCTTGACCAGCTCGGCCCGCTGCTCCTTGATGATCAGCGCCCGGGTCCGGAACACCGGATCCTCGTTGCCCGCGTACTTCTCCATGATCGCCTTGACCGACTCGGCCTCGATCCGGGCCTGTGCCGGATCGTAGACACCACACGGCAGATCACAGTGCGCGAACGCGGTGACGGTGGGACGGAACAGTTGCATGGGGTTCGACCTCCTGATTTGGCGCTGTAGGCGGTACTCCTTGCGACCCTACTACCGCTTCGACGGTGCCGAGGAGGCAGCATTGCCCACATGACGCGCGTGCTGATCCCCTGGCAGCGGGTGCGCGTGAGCGGCCCGTCCATGGTCCCTACCCTGCGCGACGGTGACGTGGTGCTGGTGCGGCACGGGACGGCGATCCGGCCGTCCGACGTGGTGCTCGCCCGGTTCCGCGCGCTGCCCGACCTGCTCGTGCTCAAGCGAGCCGTGCACGCGCAGGACGGCGGCTGGTGGCTGGCCTCGGACAACGTGGCCGCGGCCGGCGACAGCGCGGTCCACGGCGTCGCCGACGTGGCCGCTCGCGCGGTGCTTCGCCTGCGCCGCGGGTCGCTGCCGCGTCGGGTGCGCTGACGCTGCCGACACCGCGCCGCACCGGTGCTTTGATGAATGGATGGACGACGAGGAGGACGTCCTCGAGCTCGGGTCACGAAGGCAGCCGCGGTCGGTAGTCACGCGTTTGCTCATCGCGATCGCGGTGGTGTGCGCCGTCGGTGGCTACTTCGTGGTCCATGGTCGCGGTCATCCGGGCGAGCGTCGCACCGCGCTGCCGCGGTCCTCCGCGCCGGTGGTGTCCTCCGCGCCGGTGGGGCAGCCGACGCCGTTCGTGCCGTCACCGTCGCCGTCCCTCCCGCCATGGCCGCAGGTCGCCGGCGCCTGCGGTAGCAGCGCGTTCGTCCCGATCGTCTCGGCGGTGCCGCTCGCGCAGCGCACCGGGGTCCGCGTCGTGGTCGGCGATCGCCTGAGCACGGTGGACGTCGACAGCGCGACCGTGACGCCGCGTGCGGACCTGCCGGCCGGCGTCTACGCGACCGAGCTCGCCGCGGCCGGTGGGAGCACCTACGCCTCGCTCATCCGTTGTCGTCCCGGCGGCGGCGCCACGTCGACGATCGTGCGACTGGACGCCGGCGGTGGGCTGCACACCATCGCGCGCGGCTCGTACTCGGACCTGCTGTCCGGTGGCAATCATCCGTGGGGCGTGATCTACCACGACGACGGCACGACGAGCCTCGATCCGCTGGACGGCGGTGCGCAGGTTCCGGTGTCGGCCGCCTTCGATCCGGTGGCCGGGTACGGAAACGACATCGTCGGCGCGGCGACCGTGCTCAGCCACTCCAGCTCCGAGGGGCCGCAGCAGGTCCAGGTCATCGAGCCGAGGAGCGGCAAGGTGGTCAAGGTGCTCGGTGAGGCGTTGTCGATGGCGGTCTCGCGCGGCGTCGTGCTGTGGACCGGCGCGACCTGCCCGCAGGACCAGTGCCCGCTCCTGGCGTACGACCTGGCCGCGGGCCGGCGCGTTCCGGTGACCGCGAGCCTGCCGAAGGACAGCGGCCTGTGGGCGGCGGTGCTCAGCCCGGACCGGCGCTCGCTGGTCTACGTGCGGCAGCAGTCCGGCCCGTCGCACTACGACATGGGGCACCCGGGCAATCCCAACGAGATCGCCGTCGTCGACCTGGCCACCGGGCGGACGGTGGCCGTCCCGGACGTCGAGCTCTGGTCGAAGTCCAGTCCCGGACTGGCCTACTCGACGGACAGCCACTGGCTGGTCATGTCGTTCGACGCCGGCAGCAGCGTCCGGCTACTGCTGTGGGAACCCGGTCTGGAGCATGCGCTCGAGCCGTCGGTCACGGTGGCTGGCAAGGTGGCGTTCCCGCCCGGGCTCGCCGCTCTCGGATGAGTGGCGTACGCCTCGCAGGCGGGTACCGCTTACGGTGCGGGACATGACAGACTCGGAGGATCGGGCGAACCCCGGTCTTACTGCTGGCCCTGCGCCGTAACCTGGCCGGGAGCTGGCATCCATCGAGCAGCGAACAGGGGAGCGCCGGCAGTGGGGTTCGATCCGCAGAGCAAGGTGTTCCGCGTGCACGAGGGCGGCAAGCTCGTCGTGCGCAGCCTGATGCCGCTGACCGATCGCGAGTCGCTGTCGCTCGCCTACACGCCCGGCGTCGCCGACGTCTGCACCGCGATTGCCGCCGACGAGTCCCTTGCCCGCAGGTACACCTGGCGCTCGCGCCTGGTGGCCGTCGTCAGTGACGGCACGGCGGTGCTCGGGCTGGGCAACATCGGGCCGGCGGCCGCGCTGCCGGTCATGGAGGGCAAGGTCGCGCTGTTCAGCGAGTTCGCCGGGTTGAACGCCGTGCCGATCGTGCTCGACACGACCGATGCGGACGAGATCGTCGAGACGGTCGCGCGCATCGCGCCGTCCTTCGGCGGGATCAACCTCGAGGACATCTCCGCGCCGCGCTGTTTCGACATCGAGGCCCGGCTGCGCGAGCGGCTCGACATCCCCGTCTTCCACGACGATCAGCACGGCACCGCGATCGTCGTGCTCGCCGCGCTGCGCAACGCCGCGCGCATCACCGGACGCTCGCTCGGCGACCTGCGCGTCGTCGTCTCGGGCGCGGGTGCGGCCGGCGTCGCGTGCACGAAGATCCTGCTGGCGGCGGGTATCGGTGACATCGCGGTGGCCGACTCCCGCGGGATCCTGCACCCCGGGCGCGACGGGTTGACCACGGTCAAGGACGGGCTGGCGCGCACCACGAACCGGGCCGGGCTCGTCGGCCCGATGGTGGACGCGCTCGCCGGGGCAGACGTGTTCCTGGGCCTGTCTGCCGGCGCGGTGACCGAGACCGCGGTCGCCACCATGGCGAGCGATTCGATCATCTTCGCGCTCGCGAACCCGAACCCCGAGGTCGATCCCGAGGTCGCGCACCGGCACGCGGCGGTCGTCGCCACCGGGCGAAGTGACTACCCGAACCAGATCAACAACGTGCTGGCGTTTCCCGGCGTGTTCGCCGGGGCGTTCGACGCCCACGCGGTGGCGATCACCGAGAACATGAAGCTGGCCGCGGCGGGCGCCCTCGGCGACGTGGTCGGTGATGCGCTGACGGCGGAGTACATCGTCCCGACGCCGTTCGACTCGCGCGTGGCTCCCGCCGTTGCGGCGGCGGTGGCCGAGCAGGCACGCGCCGACGGGGTCGCCCAAGACAGTGGGTGACCTCCCCGGCGGAGCGCAGCCCAAGACGGCCCCACACAGTCACGCGACCACGAGTTGGCGTTGGGCGATCCCGGATCGGTCGAGCTGCGACCAGACGCCGGCCAGCCGGCGCACCGCAGCCTCGAGGCGATCGGCCGGCAGCGAGTAGGGCAGGCGCAGGAAGCGCTCCAGCGTGCCGTCGATGCCGAATCGCGAACCGGGCACGACCACCACTCCGGCGGGCATGGCCAGCAGGGTCAGTGGCGTCGACAGCGGTGCGTCGAGTTCGGCCCACAGCGACAGCCCACCCTGCGGCACCGTGACCCGCCACTGCGGCAGTTCGCGAGCGAGGGCCGCGACCAGTGCATCACGCTGCGGCCGCAGTTCGAGAACGCGGGCAGCCTGGATCCGGTCGAGCTGATCGAACAGCTCGGTGGCGATGAGCTGATCGAGCACCGCACCGCCCATGTCGATCGACGCCCGCAGCGCCGCCAGGCGCGAGATCAGCTCGGCCGACGCGCGCACCCAGCCGATCCGGAGCCCGCCCCACACCGGCTTGGACAGCGAGCCCAGGGTGATGACGGACGGATCGATGGACGCGCTCGGACGCTCGTCCGCGACGAACCCGACCCCCACGAACGACTCGTCGACGATCACGGTGGTGCCCGTCTGCCGAGCCGCGCGCAGGACACTGCGACGCGTCGGCTCGTCCATCTGCGCGCCGGTCGGGTTGTGGAAGTCCGGGGTCAGGTAGGCGAGCCGCGGTGAGGTCTGCCGCAGCGTCGCCTGCAGCTGTTCGGCCTGCCAGCCCCCGGCCGCGGACATCGGCACCGGGACGACGCGGGCGCCGTTCGCGCGGATGGCGTCCAGGGCGCCGGGGTAGGTGGGCAGTTCGGTGAGCACCCGGTCGCCGGGGCCGGCCAGCAGCCGCAGGAGCAGGTCCAGCCCGTGCAGGGCCCCGCTCGTGATCAGCACCTGATCGGGCGCCGTGGGCACGCTGCGCGAGGCGAACCGCTCGGCAACGGCGGTGCGCAGGACGGTGATCCCGGCCGGGTCGTAGCCGTCGCCGAGCGTGTACGGGCCGAGCTGCGCGGTGGCCGCCGCGATAGCCGGGCCGAGGACGCCGGCCGGTGCCGGCAGCGCGCCGCAGGACAGATCGATGACGTCGTCGACCTGCGTGCTCGACGTTGCCCAGCGGGCGAGCGACTGGCGTGGTCGCGATCCGGCCGGGACGCTCACGTAGCTGCCCGACCCGGTGCGGCTGGCCAGATACCCGCCGGTCCGCAGCGCGTCGTAGGCGGCGGTGACGGTCGCCCGGCTGAGCCGCAGCGCGCTCGCCAGCTCCCGCTCGGACGGCAGCCGGGTCTCGGTCGCGATACGGCCGTCGAGCACGAGCGCCGTGATGGCGTCGCCGAGTGCGGAGTACACCGGGCCGGGCAGGGTGCGCACGTCGGGAAGCAGCGCGGCGAGCGCACGGCCGCCGATCCGCGATACGGGTGCCATCGCTTCATCGTGCCACAATGGCCTGCTCGATGGAGCCACTGTGCGCTGATTGGCCCGCGATATTGCCTGGACGTGGCTGGCAGGCTGGCCGACGTGACTCGTGGTGGACTGCCAAGGCGGCTGATTCAGCTCTACATTGGCCTGCTGATCTACGGGCTGGGCGGTGCGCTGCAGGTGCGCTCGGGTCTCGGCCTGGATCCGTGGGACGTGTTCCACCAGGGGCTGTCCAAACACGTCGGCCTGGCGATCGGCACCGTCCTGATCCTGGTCGGCGCGGCCGTCCTGCTGCTGTGGATCCCGCTGCGCCAGATGCCCGGGCTGGGCACGATCAGCAACGTCGTCCTGATCGGCGTCTCGATGAACGCGTGCCTGCAGTGGCTGCCCCACGTGCACGCGCTCGGCTGGCGGATCGCGTGCATGGTCGCCGGCGTGCTCATCGGCGGCATCGCGACCGGCTTGTACATCGGCGCGCACTTCGGGCCGGGCCCGCGCGACGGCCTGATGACCGGCCTGGCGCGCCGCACCGGCCGCTCGATCCGGCTCACCCGCACCTGCCTGGAGGTGAGCGTGCTCACGGTCGGCTGGCTGCTCGGCGGAACGGTCGGTGTCGGCACCGTGCTCTACGCGGTCGCCATCGGCCCGCTGGCCCAGTTCTTCATGCGCGTCCTCGACACCCGACCTGTCGTCCAGGTAGCCGAAGGCGACGCCATCGTAGCGGCCGAGGCCTGTTAGTCGTCCTCGTCGTCGGCTCGGGCCAGCCAGGTCGCGAATCGGTCAGCGGCGCTCTCGAACTCGGGGTGGACGTCGACGAACGTCTGCAGCCGCTCGCCCAGCCACTCCAGCGTGACCCGCTCGTCCCCGCGCCGTTCAATGAGCTCCTCGATGCCTCGGTCGGTGAAGTACATGCGCTCATTCGCTTTCTGAATCGGCCGGGTAGCGGACGCCGAGTTGTCGGCGCGCCTCGTCGAGTACCTGCAGGATGGCAACCGTGTCCTCGAGCGGGACGAGTCGGCTCTCGGTCGCGCCGGTGCGCAGGCATCGCTCGACCTCGGCGATCTCCCACCCGAACCCGTTGCCCTCGAGCGGCGGCGCGGCGATAGCCCGGTCGCCGTCGGCGGTATGTACGGTGAGCGCGGTCGGATGGTGCATCCGGCCCTCGAACCGGATCCAGCCGGCCGTTCCACTGACCAGCGCCGCGTACGGGCTCTCGCTGTTCGCGCTGCAGTAGATCTGCCCTGCCCGTCCGTCCGCGTATCCCCACTGCAGCGCGGCGGTGAGGTCGGTACCGGTCGGGGCCAGCGATCCGGTCGCGTGCACGGTGTCCGGCGGGCCGAGGATCAGCCAGGCCAGCGTGACCGGGTACACGCCCAGGTCGAGCAGGGCGCCGCCGCCGACCTCGAGGTCGAACAGGCGTCCCCTGGGGTCGTAGTCGAAGATCTTCGACAGGTCTGCCCGCACACCAACGACGTCGCCGATCTCGCCCGACTGCGCGATCTGCACGGCATGGCCGATCAGCGGATGCAACCGCATCCACATGCCCTCCATGCAGAACAGCGATCGGGCGCGCGCTTCGTCGACCACTTCGGATGCCTGGCGGGCGTTGAGCGCGAAAGCCTTCTCGACCAGCACCGGCTTTCCCGCCCGCAGGGCGAGCAGTGCTTGATCATGGTGCTGCGCATGGGTGGTCGCGATGTAGACGACGTCGACGTCCGGGTCATCGACGAGTTCCTGGTACGAGCCGTACGACCGCGCGACACCGAGCTGCGCGGCGAAGGCAGCCGCACGATCACCGTCCCGCGCGGCGACGGCGGCGATCGTGCTGCCGGGCGCCATGGCGAGATCGCCGCTGAACGTCGCCGCGATCGTGCCCGCGCCGAGGATGCCCCAGCGGATCGGTTTCATCGCAGTCAGGCGAACGCGGTCGCGACGATCTCGCGCTGCTGGGCCTCGTGGATGCTGAGCGAGCCGACGGCGGGGGAGGCCGACGCCCGGCGAGAGGCGCGCAGCAGCGGGCGTCCACCGAGGTGCTCGGGCAGGTTCAGCGCGATGAACGGCCAGGCTCCCTGGTTCGCCGGCTCCTCCTGTACCCACACCAGCTCGGCGTCCGGGTACTTGGCGAGCTCCGCGCGGATCTGCTCGGCCGGCAGCGGGTACAGCTGCTCGATCCGCACGACCGCGACATCGTTTCGCTCCTGCGCCTCCCGCGCGGCGGCCAGATCGTAGTAGACCTTGCCGCTGCACAGCAGCACGCGGCGCACCTGGGCCGGGTCCGCGCGGTCGTCCGCGAGCACCGGCTGGAACGTACCGGTCGTGAACTCGTCGATCTCGCTGGTCGCCGCCTTCAGCCGCCGCAGCGACTTCGGCGTGAACGCGATCAGCGGGCGACGAACCGGGGACAGGCCCTGGCGGCGCAGCAGGTGGAAGTAGTTCGCGGGCGAGGAGCAGATCGCGACCGTCATGTTGTTCTCGGCCGCCAGCAGCAGGAAGCGCTCGGGACGGCCGGACGAGTGGTCCGGACCCTGGCCCTCGTGACCGTGCGGCAGCAGCAGCGACACGGCCGAGCGCTGGCCCCACTTCGCCTCGCCGGAGGCGATGAACTCGTCGATGATCGTCTGCGCGCCGTCGACGAAGTCGCCGAACTGCGCCTCCCAGCAGACCAGCGCGTCCTCGCGCACGACGGAGTAGCCGTACTCGAAGCCCATCGCGGCGTACTCGCTCAGCAGCGAGTCGTAGGCCCAGAACGGGGCCTGCTCGGGTGAGAGCTCGCGCAACGGCGTGTACTCGGTGCCGGTGTTGCGGTCGATCAGCGTCGCGTGTCGCTGCGTGAACGTGCCCCGACGCGAGTCCTGGCCGGCCAGGCGCACCGCCCGTCCCTCCAGCACCAGCGCACCGAAGGCGAACAGCTCGGCCGTGGCCCAGTCGACGCCGCCGTTGCTCGCCATCGCGATTCGGCGGTCGATCTGCGGCTTGAGCCGCGGGTGCAGCGTGAACCCCTCGGGCGGGTTGGCGTACGCCTCGGCGATCCGCTTGATCACGTCCAGGCTCACCGCGGTGGTGACCTGCTGCGACGGCGTGGTGTTCTCGATCCGCGGTTCCGGCGCCGCCTTGTCCGACGCGTTGCGTGTCTCGACGAAGACCTTCTCCAGCTGGGCCTGGAAGTCCTTGAGCGCGTGCTCGGCGTCCTCGAGGGTGATGTCGCCGCGGCCGACGAGCGCCTCCGTGTACAGCTTTCGCACGCTGCGCTTGCCGTCGATGATGTCGTACATCTGGGGCTGGGTGAAGGACGGGTTGTCGGCCTCGTTGTGCCCCCGACGCCGGTAACACACCATGTCGATCACGACGTCCTTGCGGAACTCCCGCCGGTACTCGACCGCCAGCTTCGCGACCCGCACGCACGCCTCGGGATCGTCGCCGTTCACGTGAAAGATCGGCGCGGCGATCATCCGCGCGATGTCCGTGCAGTACAGCGACGAGCGTGACGCGGACGGCGAGGTGGTGAAGCCGACCTGGTTGTTGACGACGACGTGGACGGTGCCGCCGGTCCGGTACCCGCGCAGCTGCGACAGGTTGAGCGTCTCGGCGACGACGCCCTGGCCGGCGAACGCCGCGTCGCCGTGCATCATGACCGGCAGTACGGAGTACCCGTCCTCGCCCTTGTTCAGCAGGTCCTGCTTCGCGCGCACGATGCCTTCGAGCACCGGATCGACCGCTTCCAGGTGCGACGGGTTGGCGGTGAGGGCGACCGCGATCTGCGTGCCGCTCGGCGCATGGAACGTCCCGGTGGCGCCGAGGTGGTACTTCACGTCACCGGAGCCCTGTGCGGTGCCCGGGTCGATGTTGCCCTCGAACTCGTTGAAGATCTTCGCGTACGGCTTGCCGACGATGTTCGCGAGCACGTTCAGCCGGCCCCGGTGCGGCATCCCGACGACCACCTCGTCCAGCTCCTCATCGGCGGCCTCGGCCAGCACGGCGTCGAGCAGGGCGATGACCGTCTCGGCGCCCTCGAGGCTGAACCGCTTCTGGCCCACATACTTCGTCTGCAGGAACGTCTCGAACGCCTCGGCCACGTTCAGCCGGCCGAGGATGTGCAACTGCTGCTCGCGGGTGGGCTGGCCGTGCTTGATCTCGATGTGTTCCTGCAGCCAGCGGCGCTGCACCGGATCGGTGATGTGCATGTACTCGACGCCCACGCGACGGCAGTACGCGTCGCGCAGCACGCCGAGGATGTCGCGCAGCTTCATCAGCTTCTCGCCGGCGAATCCGTCGACGGGGAACTCGCGGTCAAGGTCCCAGAGCGTCAGGCCGTGCCGCGTGATGTCCAGGTCCGGATGCTTGCGCACCGTGTACTCGAGCGGGTCGGTGTCGGCCATCAGGTGACCGCGGCTGCGGTAGGAGTTGATCAGCTCGATGACGCGGGCGTCCTTGCCGATCTGACCCTCGTGGTGGAAGTCGCGATCGACCAGCCAGCGCACCGGCTCGTACGGGATGCGCAGCGCGGCGAAGATCTCGTCGTAGAACTCGTCCGCCAGCAGCAGTTGGTGGATGCGGCGCAGGAACTCGCCGGACTGGGCGCCCTGGATGATGCGGTGGTCGTAGGTCGAGGTGAGCGTCATGATCTTGCTGATCGCGCGCTCGGTCAGCTTGTCGTCGCTCATCCCGCTGAACTCGGCCGGGTACTCCATCGCGCCGACGCCGACGATCGTGCCCTGCCCGGCCATCAGCCGTGGGACCGAGTGGTTGGTGCCGATCGTGCCCGGGTTGGTGAGGCTGATCGTGGTGCCGGCGAAGTCGTCGGCTCCGAGCTTGCCGCTGCGCGCGCGTCGGATGATGTCCTCGTACGCGTTCCAGAACGCGGCGAAGTCCATCGTCTCGGAGTTCTTGATCGAGGCGACGACCAGCGAGCGGGAGTTGTCCTTGCCCACGAGGTCGATGGCGATGCCGAGGTTCACGTGCTCTGGCGTGACCACGGCCGGCTTGCCTCCGACCTCCGCGAAATATTTGTTCATCTCCGGGTAGTCGTGCAGGGCGCGCACGATCGCGAAGCCGATGACGTGGGTGAAGCTGATCTTGCCGCCACGGGAGCGGCGCAGGTGGTTGTTGATCACGACCCGGTTGTCGGCGAGCAGCTTGGCCGGGACGGCACGCACGCTGGTCGCCGTCGGCACGGTCAGCGACGTCTGCATGTTCGCCACCACGCGGGAGGCAGCCCCGCGCAGCTGTGTCGTCCCGGCGGCCACGGGCTGCGGCTCCGCCTTCGCGGGTGCCGCCTTGGCCGGCTCTGCCTGCGTCTTCGCCGGCTGGCGCTCGGGCTCCGGCTTGGCTGGTTCGGCCGGCGCCCGCTCGGCCGTCGGCGCGGGCGTCACGGTCTTGGCCGCGGGCGTCATCGGCTTGGGCTTCGCGGGCTCGATCGCCGGCGTCGCGCCGTTCGGCTGCGACGGCGCAGCGGCGGCCGCGGGCGAGCCCGAGCCGGCCGCGGGGCGGTAGTCCTCGAAGAAGTCGTGCCACGCGGCATCGACGCTGGACGGGTCGGACTTGTACCGCTCGTACATCTCCTCGACTAGCCATTCGTTGGCGCCGAAGTCGCTCGGTGAGCTAGAGGGTTCGCTGCCTGTCGACTGTTCAGTCGTCGCCACTGGGTTCCCGGCCATTCTCGAGTCGTTGTCGCGTCCGCGTGCCAATGCTCCAGATTACGCGTCGCGGCGAGCCCCGGGCAGGCGCGCTGCTCCGATAGTGGCGCAGCAGATCCCGATCAGGTGATGTCGCGGTTCATCGTGATCGAGGCCCCGAGGATCGCCGGGATGAAGGCCCACAGCAGCAGGACGATCACGCCGCCCGCCACCCCCATCAGGTGCACCCCGTTCACCGAGGAGTCGGCCGAACCGACCCGCACGATCGCGTTGACGGCACCACCCGGCAGGAACGGGTAGATGTGCTTGACGCCCGGTATCGCGATGAAGATGTTCTGGATCGCGACCAGGAAGATGACCCCTACGGTGACCGCCACGATCTGGTTCTTGATCAGGGCTCCGGCGCCGAGGCCGACGATCCCGAACAGGGCGAGCACGACGAACACGGCGATCAGGGCGTGCGGGATCTGGTCGCTGCCGAGCGAGTAGTGGATGCCCTTCGCCGACAGCCACGGGATGGCGATCGCCAGCTGAACGATCAGACAGACGGCCGCGTACAGCAGGCCGAGGATCGCGTACGAGATCATCTTCGCCGTGATCAGCGCCCACCGGGACGGCGTGGCGAGCACGGTCGCCGTGATCGTCTGATAGCGGAACTCGGTGGTCACGCCGAGGACGCCGAGGACGAAGATCACGATGTACGCGATGCTCGCCGACGCGAACATCTGCGCGACGTCGGCACCGGTCCGGACGTCGTTGTGCGACGCCAGTGGGCCGATGACGAACAGCGCGCTGAGGGCGATCGCGGCCAGGAACAGCCAGAACCAGACCTGGGTAGTGCGCAGCTTGAGGAACTCGGCGCGGATCAGGCGGACCACGGGGCACCCCCCTGCGGGGCTGCCGGGCCACCGGGCGGGGATGGCGGCAGCGGGGGCGGAGCGGCGCCGTCCGGCACGACCGCCTCATCGGTGAGCGAGAAGAACAGCTGTTCGAGGTCGAACCGCTGGCCGCTGAGCTCGTGCAACTCGACGCCCGCAGTGAAGGCCAGATTGCCGACCTGCGCGAGCGTTACGTTCCGGACCCGGAGGGTGTTCGGGCCCTCCTGCTGTGCGACTGCGCCGCGCGCAGCGAGGGCAGCGGCGAGCGCCGGGGTGTTCGGGCTGCGGACCAGGACGGTGTCGGTGCCCGCCGTCAGCTCGGCGATCGAGCCGGCCTGCACCAGGCGGCCGCGGTTGAGGATCACCACGCGGTCGGCGAACTCCTCCACCTCGTTCAGCTGGTGGCTGGAGACCAGGACCGTGCGCCCCTCGCCGGCGAGCTGCCGGAAGAAGTTGCGCAGCCAGCGGATCCCGTCCGGGTCGAGGCCGTTCGCCGGTTCGTCCAGGATCAGCACGCGCGGGTCGCCCAGCAGCGCCGCGGCGAGGGCGAGCCGCTGCCGCATCCCGAGCGAGTACCCGCGCACCTTGCGCCTGGCGGCGTCGCGCAGGCCGACGAGCTCCAGGACCTCGTCCGCGCGCCGATCCGGCAGACCGGCGACCGTGCACAGGATGCGCAGGTGGTTGCGGCCGCTGCGGGCCGGGTGAAAGCTCGAGGACTCCAGGGATGCGCCGACCGCAGCCAGCGTGTTCGGGATGGCGTGGTAGGGGCGGCCGCCGATCGTGGCGTGTCCCGCGGTCGGGCGGACCAGGCCGAGCACCATGCGCAGCGTGGTCGTCTTGCCCGCGCCATTCGGGCCCAGGAATCCGGTGACCGAACCCGGTTCCACGGTGAAGCTCAACTGGTCGACCGCGCGGACCCGGCCGCCGAAGACCTTGCTCAGGCCGTCGACGACGATGCGCCCGTCCTGGGGCGGAGGGCCTGCGCTGGGTTGCATCACGGGTTGCGTCACCGGTTCATCACAACACGATCAACGACGCGACGGACGAATTTGAGCACTGACCGGATCGTGTCGTCCCGAACGGGTGCATGATGAGCTCATGCGTCGAAGCACGGCTTTGGCCGCAGCGCTTCTCCTCACCCTGGCAGGTTGCAGCAACGGTGCGCAGGACGGCCATTCGTCGCCACCGAACCCGACCGCTGCGAGCGCCATCACAGCGTCCAGTTCGACGGCGTCGAGTTCGACGGCGTCGGAGTCGAGCCATGCGCCGTCCTCGACCTCAGTCGTAGTGGGGGCGCCGCGGCCCGCGCACATCGTGGTGGTCGTGCTGGAGAACCACTCGTACAACGAGGTCGCCCTCGGTGCCAACGCGCCGTACATCCGCGCACTGTTCCGTACCGGCGCGGCGCTCACGCAGTTCTACGCCATCACCCACCCGAGCGAGCCGAACTACCTGGCGCTGTTCTCGGGCTCGACCCAGGGCGTCAGTGGCGACCCGTGCCCCCTGACGTTCCGGACCGGGAACCTGGCGCACTCGCTGCTCAGTGCGCGGCAGACGTTCGTCGGGTACTCCGAGGACCTGCCGTCGATCGGCTACACGGGATGTTCCAGCGGTGACTACGTGCGCAGGCACGCGCCGTGGACCAACTTCACCGACCTGCCTGCGTCCATCAGCCGGCCCATGACGTCCTTCCCGCGCGACTTCACCAAGCTACCGACGGTCTCGTTCGTGATCCCGAACCTGATCCACGACATGCACAACGGCACGCTGGTGCAGGCTGATACCTGGCTGCGGGAGCACCTGGGTCCATACGTCGACTGGGCACGGACGCACAACAGCCTGTTCGTGCTGACGGCCGACGAGGACGACGGCTCGTCCGGCAACCGGATCCCCACCGTCATCGTCGGCGCGCATGCCAAGGCGGGTCACTACGCGACCCGCCTGAATCACTACTCGATGCTGCGGATGCTCGAGGACATGTACCGCCTGCCGCGCCTCGGCCAGAGCGCGACCGCCCCTGCGATCACCGGTATCTGGAGCTGAGCGTCAGACACCGGCCGAGCCGAGCGCAGGATCCAACCTAGGGTTGACGGCGTGCGGATGGGCCGGGAGCAGGCGCGCGAGCTGTTCGCCGACGCGCGTGTGGCGCGGCTGGCGACGCTCACACCCGACGGCCGCCCGCACCTCGTCCCGGTCGTGTTCGTCGTCTACGGCTCGAGGATCTACACCGCGGTCGATGCCAAGCCGAAGCGGACGACAGCACTGAGACGGCTGGCGAACATCAGAGCCGAGCCGCGGGTGAGCCTGCTTGCCGATCACTACTCCGACGACTGGTCCCGGCTGTGGTGGGTTCGTGCTGACGGGACGGCCCGGGTGCTGGAGGACGCACCCGACGCGCTGGTGCTGCTGGCCGAGCGCTATCCCCAGTACCGCGATCAGCCCCCGCCGGGTCCGGTAATCGCAGTCGAGGTTCAGCGCTGGACCGGCTGGCTGTCCGGTTCGTACTGATCCGGGCGCCGGCGTTCCACGGTCGTCGCGGCGACAACGGCGACGACGAGGAGGACGGCGAGCGTGACGTGCGAGCCGCCGCCCGATGTGCTGAGCGACTCCGCCACAACGGCCGTCCCGCCCGCCGTACCGAGCGCGCGTGCGGTGTTGACCAGACCGCCCGCGAGCGCCGCGACGTGCGGTCCGATCGAACCCATGATCAGCGCGTTGTTGGCCGGCGTGTAGCAGCCGATGCCGATGCCGATCGCGAACATCGCGGCGGCGCACCCGGCTGGGTCGGTGCCCGCGGCGGCCAAGCCCACCAGAGCTGCGGCCGTTACCGCGAGCCCGGTTCCGCAGCGGGTGCCGGTCGACCAGCGGTGAGGTAGCAGTCGATCGCCGAGGGCCGCGGACAGCGCGAATCCGACGGGCAGCGCAGCGACGACGAGCCCGGCGAGCAGTGCGCTCTCGCCGTGCGCGAGTAGGAGGTTCGGGACGAGCACGATCGGGCCGAACAGCAACAGGTACGCCAGCAGCGCGCCGGCCAGCCGCCGCGGCATGGCCGGGGTGGCGAGCACCGAACGCAGCCGGCCGCGGGTAGCGTGCGCCGTGACGCGGGTGCGCGGAAGCAGGAACCGTCCCAGCACGATGGCCGCGATCGCGATGGGGACGTTGATCCCGAACACCCAGCGCCAGCCGATCGTCTGCACGATCAGGCCGCCGAGGGTGGGCCCGAGCGCCAGGCCCAGCGCCTGTGCGGCTGCCTGGATCCCGAGCGCGGTCCGCAGCCGCACCCGCGTGACGGAGGTGGCCACCAGCGCCACGCTGTTCGCCTGGAGCATTGCGGCACCGGCGCCCTGCACAGCTCGGGTCGCATCGAGGACCACCAGGTTCGGTGCGAGCGCGCAGCCGAGTGACGCCATGCCGAAGACAGCGAACCCCCACAGGTACACGCGCTTTCGCCCGAGTCGGTCCGAGGCGGCCCCGAGTGGAACGAGCAGGCCCGCGAGCGCGATCAGGTAGGTCAGCGTCACCCACTGCACCGTGTCGAGCCCGGCGTGGAACGTGTCGCCGATCGACCGGTACGTCAGCGCGACGACGCTCGCGTCGAGCTGGCCCATGAACGCGCCGAAGCAGACCGTCGCCACGGCGGCCAGCCACGCCTTCGGGTGCTCGCGCAGCCACTCGGGCCGCGGCCGCTCGCCGCGCGCAAAGGTCGCCGTCACGATTTCGACGCTACATCGGTTACAGAACTAATTGGAAACCGATGGATTGGGTAGAGTAGCGGGATGGTTGCCAGACGGTCCGTCACCGCTGCGGACGTACGCGCGCTGACCGAGGTGATCACGCGTCTGCGCCGTGCGCTGCGGCGCTCGATCCGCTCGGACTACCCGTGGGAGGCGCGGCCTATGGCGCAGGTCGAGGTGCTGCAGAGCCTGGGGGAGGGCGGTACGTCGCGCGTCGGCGACCTGGCCGAGCGCTTGCGTCTCGCGCAGAGCACGACGAGCACCCTGGTGGGCCAGCTCGTCGCTGCGGACCTGGCCGTCCGTGCCGTCGACCCGGCCGACCGGCGAGCCTCGATCGTCACGCTCTCGGCGGCCGGGCGGGCGGACCTGAGGAGCTGGGACGCGGCCCACCGGCGACGGCTCCGCACGGCGCTCGGTTCGCTCGCCGCGAGCGACCAGCGCGCGATCCTGGCTGCCGTGCCCGCTCTCGGCCGGCTCGTCGATGCCCTCGACTGATGCGCGATCACCCGCGCCCGAGTGGACGGGATAGATAATGGCGGCGTGGTCACCGACGAGCGCTCCCTGATCTATCGCATCGTGATGGCGTTCGCCTGGCCGATCGTCCGGTGGTGGGGACGGCTGGAGGTGGTCGGGCTGAGGGTCCTGCCCCGATCCGGCGCGACGCTGATGATGGTGAACCACGACAGCGCGTGGGACCCGGTCGTCGTCGGTGTCGCGGCGATCCCGCGGCGCGAGATCCGGGCACTCGCCAAGGCGTCGCTGTGGAAGGCCAAGCCGATGGCCTGGGTGCTGGACGGGATGCGCCAGATCCCGATCGAGCGCGGCCGGGGAGACAGCGAGGCGCTGTCAGCGGCGATTGACGGGCTGCGCGACGGCGGGTGCGTCGGCGTGTTCCCGGAGGGAACGGTCTCGCGCGGGCGTCCGCTGCGGCCGCTCAGCGGGGCGGGCCGGCTCGCGCTCGCCGTACCGGGCGCGCACGTGGTGGGCGTCGCCGTGACCGGCGCCGTCGACATAGTGCGGTTCCCGAAGCGGCCGCGGATCCGGGTTGAGTTCTTCGAGCCGGTCGACGGTCAGCCCCGTGCGGGCGAGAGCTCGATCGGCCTGACCAGGCGGGTGATGAAGCAGGTCCGCGCGATGGCGCCGCACACGATCCCTGGCCGGCCGAAGAAGGCGGCGAAGTACCGGCTGGCGCTCGCCGAGCCGGCCCAGGGCGACCGGTAGGCGATTCGAGCCTGAGTCAGCCGGGCTGGCCGGCCGGTTCAGCCGTCGTGATTCGAGGCGTCCGCCGACGTTGCAGGATCGACGCGCCGAAGATCGCCAGCCCGCCGAGGGCTAGCGCGACGCCGACGGCGCTGGGCGCCCGGTAACCGTCGCCGGCCTCGATCACCACCGAGCCCAGGAACGCGCCGAGGCCGTTGGCGATGTTGAGCGAGGAGTGGTTGAGGGCCGCGCCGAGCATCCGCGCATCGCCGGCGGCTTCCATCAGACGGACGGTCAGCGTGACGGCCAGGACGGATGCGGCCAGTTCGACGAGGAACACGACGATCAGCGCCGGCACGACGTGCGGGGACGCGAGGATGAACAGCGCGAGCAGCCCCGCCATCCCGGTCAGCGAGATCGCGATCGAGCGGACCAGGTTCCAGTCCGCCCCCCGACCGCCCAGCCACGTCCCGGCAACGGCGCCGAGGCCGAAGACGAACAGGAACCAGGGGATCCAGGCGCGGGATAGGTGCGTCACGTCGGTGATCGTTGGTGCAATGTAGCTGTACATGGCGAACATGCCACCGAAACCGACCATACCGGTGGCGAAGGCGAGCTGGACCTCGGGCTTGCGCAGCGCGGTCAGCTCGCGCTTGATCGACGCCGTGTGATCACCAGGGCTGTGCGGCACGAACAGCGCCAGACCGACCGTCGTCAGGATCGCGATGGCCAGCACCGTCCAGTACGCGCTGCGCCAGCCGAGGCTCTGCCCGATCCAGGTGCTGGCGGGGACGCCGGCGACGGTTGCGACCGCAAGCCCGAGCATGACCGAGCTGACCGCACGCCCGCGCATCGACGGTGGGACGAGCGAGGCCGCGATCAGCGAGGCGACGCCGAAGTAGGCGCCGTGGGGGAGCCCGGCCAGAAAGCGCGCGATCATCACCGGCCAGTAGCCGTGGGCCATCGCGGTGATGGCGTTCCCGAGGCCGAGCGCCAGAACCAGTCCGATCGCGAGTTCGCGCTTGGGCAGGTGCGCACCCAGGGACACGATGACCGGAGCGCCGACCACGACGCCGAGCGCGTACGCGGTGATGATGTGGCCGGTGACCGGGATCGACTCGCCTATTCCGTGCGCGATCTCCGGCAGCAGGCCCATCGTCACGAACTCGGTGGTGCCGATCGCGAAGCCGCCGAGTGCGAGTGCGATCAGCGCCAGGCTTACGTGCCGCGTGCGCACGTACGGCGCGGCTTCGACGATGCTCACACCAGGTTCAGTCGCTCGCGACGCGAGTTATTCCGCTGCACGTCCGCGGTTGTCAGGACGCGGGTCGGCCCGGCGGCGGTGGGTAGGGTGCGGTCATGTCCGCCGTACCGCCGGATCGAGCGCGTCCGGCCGAACCTGCGGCTCATCAACACCGGCAGGTGGCCGAGTCCTTCGGCGTGGACGCCGAACGTTACGACCGCACTCGACCCCCTTATCCCGCCGCCCTGGTGGATCGGATCGTCGCCGGCAGACCGAATCCCGATGTGCTGGACGTCGGCTGCGGCACCGGCATCGAGGCCCGGCAGTTCCAAGCGGCCGGCTGCACGGTCCTCGGCGTCGAACCGGACGCGCGGATGGCCGAGTTCGCGCGGCGCAGCGGGGTCGAGGTCGAGGTGGCTACGTTCGAAGCCTGGGACGCGGCCGGCCGGGACTTCGACGCGGTCATCGCCGGCACCGCCTGGCACTGGGTGGACCCAGTCGTGGGAGCTACCAAGGCGGCGCGGGTACTGCGGCCCGGCGGCCGGCTCGCGCCGTTCCACCACGTGTTCCAGCCGCCGCCCGAGTTGGCTGAGGTCCACGCCAAGGCCTACCGGCAGGTGGCGCCGGACTCGCCGTTCCAACTCGACGCGCTGACGGGCTCGGCCCTGAATGCGTTCCAGCCGCTCTTCGCCAGGATTGCCGACGGCATCCGAGGCGTGGGCGCGTTCAGCGAACCGCAGCAGTGGCGCTTCGACTGGGAGCGCGCGTACACGCGGGACGAGTGGTTAGACCAGCTACCCACCCTCGGTGGCCTGACCCGACTCCCGCCCGACAAGCTGCCCATGGTGCTCGACGGCGTCGGGGCCGCGATCGACACCATGGGCGGTAGCTTCACGATGGCCTATACCACCGTGGCGGTCACTGCAGCGCGAACCGTCTGACCCGGCGCGGACTAGCTTGCTGTTGCCTGGGGGATCGCAGCCTGCGACGCGGACGGCTTACCGGAGTGAGCCGTGACCAGCGCGGCGATCGCGAGCCCGAGCAGCAGTACCGACAGGGCCGCGCCGACGATGCCGCCGACCAACTGGGCGGCGGTCGGCACGTGCGGGTTCGCGGTCGCGCCGGCGTCGTAGGCGGCCCCCACGGCCATCACGGCGGCCAGCGGCACGAGCAGGACGGTGGTGGCGGTTCCCCAGCGATCCGAGCGCTGCACGCCCACGGCGAGCACGAGCAGCACGATGACGATGAATAGCGGCGGTGCGAGTGCCGTGCCGTTGCTGACGAAGTCGCCCAGCATGCGATGCGGGTCGCT
This sequence comes from Jatrophihabitantaceae bacterium, assembly GCA_050742975.1. Classification (GTDB taxonomy): domain Bacteria; phylum Actinomycetota; class Actinomycetes; order Mycobacteriales; family Jatrophihabitantaceae; genus JBDTGE01. Next base: position 25,201 of record JBOGDQ010000126.1, on the reverse strand, counting down.
GTGACGGCCCGTGCCCAACGGCCAGCGGGCCGCCAAGCTGATGACGAGTTCGACGACGATGACTGCCACCACCGCCGGAACCGCGGCTCGCAGGATTGGCTTTACCGGTCTCATGATTGCCCCGTTCGCTCGGCGCGTCGCCCTGGCGCGCACATATTTCACCGCATAGAGTGTGCGGTGAAATGGCGAATGTCAAGAGGGTGGAGCAGGACGGGCCGCGGAGCTACGTCTCAACGATCCGGCAAGAGCGCGCCGAACAGACCCGGAACGGGATCGTCGATGCGGCACGTGCGCTGTTCGTCGACACCGGGTACGCGGCGACCTCGGTCGAGGACATCGCCGCGGCCGCGGGAGTCGGACGGCGCACGGTCTACGACTCGTTCGGCAGCAAGCGCGGCGTGCTGTTCGCGCTGCTCGAACGACTGGCCCCGGGTGACCAGTCGCGGTTCAACGCCGACCTGGCGGCCGCCGCAGGGCACCCGCGCACCCAGTTACGGCTCGCGGTGCAGTTCATCTGCACCCTGTATCAGCGCGGCGCGGATGTGTTGCTCATGGCGCACGCGGCGGCCGGCGCCGATCCCGACCTGGCCGCGCTGGACCGCGAGGGCGAGCGTCGCCGCCTGGCAGGCCAGCGCGCCACCGTGCACGACTGGCGCCGGCGCGGGACGCTGCGTGCGGATCTCAGCACGACGCAGGCCGCGGACGTGCTCTGGGCGATGACCTCACCGGCGGTCTACCGGCTGTTCGTCATCGAGCGCGGCTGGTCCCGTCAACGCTTCGCTGACTGGCTCACCGACGAGCTGTACCACCAGTTGTTCGACACCACGAAGGAGAACCCGCAATGACCGTGCTCATCGAGCAGCAACTGCCCGGCGCGACCGCGGAGGTCGTCCTGGAGCTCGGCGCGCAGGTCGGCGTCGAATTCGACCCGCCCATCGGGCTCATCGTCCACGTCGTGTGCGCAGCGCCGGATGGCATGCGCATCGTCGACGTCTTGGCGCAGCGAGCAGGACTGGCAGCAGTTCCAGCAGACCCGGCTGGGCCCAGCATCGGATGCGGTGCTCGCCCGATACGGGGTCAGCGGCCGGCCGCCACCTCCGTACATCGTCTCGACCGTCGCGCAACTGAACGTCGCGAACTCATAAACCGCCCACGGCTGGCGCTGTGATTGCCGATGAAGCTGGGCCCAGCCGTGGTGTGCCCCCGGCAGGATTCGAACCTGCGCCACCGCCTCCGGAGGGCGGTGCTCTATCCCCTGAGCTACGGGGGCGGCAAACCCGGCTAGCCTAACAGCCGTCGTCGCCGCGGAGTCCGTGCCGCAGGTCGGCCAGTTGGTGCGTTGTCACGTCGTCGGCGGGGGCAGCGGGCTGGCGCCGAGCTTGCGCAGAATCTGCTCCATCTGGACGATCTCGTTGCTCTGCGCGGTGATCACCGCGTGTGCCAGGGTTCGAACGTATGGCGACTTGGCGTGGTCGGCCGCGTACTGCGCCATTGGCAGACCGCCCTGGTGGTGATGGATCATTAGCTGCAGGAAGTCGATGTCCAGCGCAGCGCCGTGCAGCGTCTGCAGCTTGCTCATCTGATCCGGAGTGGCCATGCCCGGCATCAGCCCGTCGCCCTCCAACCTGCCCGAGTGCCCCATCCACGCCATCTGGGGGATCGAGGACTCACGACCGAGGCCCCACCCATCGAGCCAGCCCTGCATCTGACCGAGTTGGAACTCCTGGGACGTCTCGATGTCGAACGCGAGGACCTTGAGCGACGGGTTGCTCGTGTTGTCGCGCTCGTAGCCGGCCATCGTCACGGCCTGGGTGTGGTGCGTCGACATGTCCCGAGCGAATCCGGCGTCGACCGATGACGCACTGATCGAGGAGCCGCTCGACGAGCCGCTGGCTCCCCACATGTGGCCGATCGCGACCGCAGCCGCCACACACGCCACGACGATCAGGCAGGTCAGGACCGTCGCGAGGCCGCCCCGGTTCGGCCCGCTCACCGCGACGGCCTCCGCGGGTGGCGCTGCTCCGACGTCTGCCGTTCCGGTCACGCTGCCGGTGCCTCCAGCGGGTGTCCGGGCGTGCTCGGGTGCGCCAGGAACGTCGGTTGCGAGCAACTCGCCCCGTACTCGGGGGTGGTCTTCGGGTTGTACCGGAGAGCGGTGATGAACTTCGCGATCCGCGGGTCGGACGCGGAGTTGACGCGCAACTGATAGCCCCAGGCCTGCAGCGAGATCGGGGAGCTCTGGCCGGGATAGGGACTCATCGCCATGCGGTCCTGGCCGGAGACAAGCTTGGTCAGCTTGTCGATCTGGTTGCTCGCCAGGCCCGGCTTATAGGTGATCCAGATGGCACCGTGTTCCAGCATGTGCACGGCGTTCTCGTTGGCGATCGCATTCGGGTAGACGGTCCCTGTGCAGTCCGCCCAATACGGGCTGTGGTTGCCCCCGATAGGTGGCGTCGCGTCGTACTTGATCACTCCGCTGACGTGGTTCCGGTTGGGCTCCTGCTTGAACGTCACTCCCTGGATGTCGGCCGCGCACTGGAGTTCGTTGAGGTAGCTGCTCGAATTGGTGCCGATCATCTTCGTGCAGCCGCCGTTGGCAGCAGGCTTGCTCTTGTGGCTGGCAACCGCGTACACGACTATGCCGACGGCCAGCGCGACGATCACTACGGTGGTGACGATCAGGCCCCACGGAGTCTGCTTCTGGTTGACGATCGACTTACCGGGCTTCTTCACCGGCCGCTTGGTGGCCGAGGCAGCGCCCCGCGGCGTCGCGCCCGACTTCGTGGCGGTGGCTCTGGCCGTCGCGGGCTTGCCGGTCGTCGGCTTCTTCGCCGAAGGGGGCGGGTTCTTGCGCTGGGCCATCGGCCTGCCTTCTGGTGGCCCGCGGAGCGGGGGAGCGGATCGATCTCCGCAAGTCTAGGTCGTTCGCACTGTGAGGCCGCTCTGACGGTGCCGCGAGCGCCGGCCGTACCCTGCCGCGGGCCCGGGCCGTACCTGCCGCAGGCGCCGGCCGTACCCTGCCGCAGGCGCCGGAAAGCACCGGACCGGGGCCACTACGATTGCCCAGTGACTCCCGCCGAGCTCTCTGCCGCTGTCCTGTCGGCGGTCGACGCCTGCCTGCAGGCCGGCGACTTCGACGGCACCAGGCCCCTCGAGGCGGTCATCGACCGGCCGAGAAACCCCGAGCACGGCGACTATGCCACCAACGTAGCGATGCGCCTGGCCAAGCCGGCCGGCAGGCCTGCGCGGGAGGTGGCCGAGGCCATCGCCGCGCGGCTGCGCGAGAGTGACGGCATCGCCAAGGTCGACGTGGCCGGTCCGGGCTTCCTCAACATCACCCTGGCTGCGGGCACCCTCGGCGAGCTCGCCCGGACGATCGTCACCGCAGGCGAGCAGTTCGGCCGAAGCGGCGCCCTCAGCGGCCAGCGGATCAACCTCGAGTTCGTGTCCGCCAACCCGACCGGCCCGGTGCACCTCGGCGGAACACGATGGGCGGCTGTCGGAGACGCGCTGGCACGGATCTTGCAAGCCAGTGGGGCTGAGGTCGCCCGCGAGTACTACTTCAACGACCACGGGGCCCAGATAGACCGCTTCGCGCGCTCCTTGCTAGCCCGGGCGAAGGGGGAGCCGGCCCCGGAAGACGGCTACGGCGGCGAATACATCGACCAGATCGCAGCGCGTGTCCTCGCCACGGTTCCTGACGTGTCCGCACTGGCGGACGACCAGGCGCAAGAGGTGTTCCGGCGCGAAGGTGTCGAGTTGATGTTCGCCGAGGTGAAGCAGTCGCTGCACGACTTCGGCGTCGAATTCGACGTGTATTTCCACGAGAACTCGTTGCATGATTCCGGCGCGGTCGACACGGTGGTCCGGCAGCTGAAGGAGTCCGGACAGCTCTACTTCGCCGAGGACGCCTGGTGGCTGCGTACGACCGAGTTCGGCGATGACAAGGACCGCGTGGTCATCAAGAGCAATGGCATCCCCGCTTACATCGCAGGCGATCTCGCGTACCTGCGGGACAAGCGGGCACGGGGCTTCAACCTGTTCATCTTCATTCTCGGCGCCGATCATCATGGTTACATCTCGCGACTCAAAGCAGCAGCCGCCGCGTTCGGCGACGACCCGGACTCGGTCGAAGTTCTGATCGGCCAGATGGTCAGCCTGGTCAAGGACGGAAGGCCGGTGCGCATGAGCAAGCGCGCCGGAACCGTGATCACGATGGAGGATCTCGTGGACGCGGTCGGCGTCGACGCCGCGCGGTACTCGCTTGAGCGCTCGGCGATCGAGTCGACCCTGGACATCGACCTGGATCTGCTGGTGAAGCGGTCGAACGACAACCCCGTGTATTACGTCCAGTACGCGCACGCGCGCACCCGCAGCGTCCGGCGCAACGCCCAGAGCTTCGGGATCAACCTGGACGTGTTCCACCCCGAGCTGCTGAACAATCCTGCCGATGCCGCCCTGCTCACCGCGTTGGGCGAGTTCGCGCGCACGGTCGAATCGGCAGCTCAGCTACGGGCGCCGCACCGTCTGGCGCACTATCTTGAGTCACTCTCCGGGACCTATCACCGCTGGTATGACACCAAGGAGTGTCGGGTCACCCCGCAGGGCGACGACGCAGTCAGCCCAGCGAACCGATCCCGCGCCTGGCTCAACGAGGCCACCCACGTCGTGTTGGCGAACGGCCTTGCATTGCTGGGTGTTTCGGCGCCGGAGCGGATGTGAGCAGGTCGGCACATCCCGCCGGCCCACGCCACGCGGATGTGCTCCCCGAGGCGCACGCCGGCGCAGTCCCCGACGACGTCAACAGCCTGCACCCGGCGATCTGGCCACGGTCCGCACGCCGGGTGGATGGGGTGCTGACGCTCGCGGACGTGCCGGTGACGCGGCTGGTCGATGAGCACGGCACGCCGGCCCTGTTCCTCGACGAGGACGACCTGCGCTCGCGTGCGCGCGCCTACGCGGCCGCGTTCGACGGCGTCGACGTCTACTACGCGGGCAAGGCGTTCCTCTGCACGACCGTGGCCCGGTGGATCGCCGAGGAGGGCATCGGCCTGGACGTGTGCACGGGCGGCGAGCTGGCCGTTGCCCTCGCTGCGGGCTTCCCCGCCGAACGGATCGCCGTCCATGGCAACAACAAGTCGCCGGCCGAACTGCAGCGGGCGGTCGACGTGCGGGTGGGGCACGTCATCGTCGACTCGTTCGACGAGATCGCGCGGCTCGCGCAGATCGCGGCCGCCGCGGGGGTGCGGCAGCCGGTGCTGGTCCGGGCGACGGTCGGCGTCGAGGCGCACACGCACGAGTACATTGCGACCGCGCACGAGGACCAGAAGTTCGGCTTCTCGCTGCGTGACGGGTCGGCCGAGCGCGCCGCGGCGGAGGTTCTGGCCACGGACTCGCTGCATCTTGCCGGGCTGCACTCGCACATCGGCTCGCAGATCTTCGACACCGCCGGCTTCGAGGTCGCGGCCCACCGTGTCGTCGAGCTGGCGGCCCGGATCCGCGACGTGCACGGCGTCGAGGTGAGCGAGATCGACCTCGGCGGCGGGCTCGGCATCGCCTACGTCAGCAGCGACGACCCCGAATCGCCGAAGCAGACGGTCGAGCGGCTGGTCGCGATCGTCGAGCGCGAGTGCCGATCGGCCGGACTGCGCGTACCCCGCCTGTCGGTCGAGCCGGGCCGGGCGATCGTCGGCCCGAGCACGGTCACCGTGTACGAGGTCGGCACAGTCAAGCAGGTCAGCCTGGACGGCGGCCTCACCCGCAGCTACGTCTCGGTCGACGGCGGGATGAGTGACAACGTCCGTACCGCGCTCTATGACGCCGAGTACACCTGCGTGCTCGCCAACCGTGCCTCCGACGCGACACCGGCACTCGCCCGTGTCGTGGGAAAGCACTGCGAGAGCGGGGACATCGTCGTACGCGACACCTGGCTGCCGGCCGACGTCCGGGCCGGTGACCTGATCGCCGTCGCCGCGACTGGCGCGTACTGCCGCAGCATGGCCAGCAACTACAACCATGTCCCGCGCCCGCCGGTCGTCGCGGTGCGTGACGGAGCCTCGGCCGTCATCGTCCGCCGTGAGACCGAGGCCGACCTGCTGCGTCTGGACACCGGCTTTGCACCATTCAGCGGCGCTCTGACGGCCGATTCGCCCCGCGCAAAGGGGATGGGCGATGGCTGACTCGCTTCGCGTCGCCCTGCTCGGGTGCGGTGTCGTCGGCTCGCAGGTGGTCCGGCTGCTGCACGAGCAGGCGGACGATCTCGCCGCCCGGGTGGGCGTCCCGCTCGAACTGGCCGGTGTCGCGGTCCGGCGTCCGGCCAGGCACGCCGACCTGCCTGCGGACCTCGTCACCACCGACGCCGACGAGCTGGTCGGCCGGACGGACGTGGACATCGTGGTCGAGGTGGTCGGTGGCATCGAGCCGGCCCGCAGCCTGTTGCTGAGCGCGCTGGCCAACGGCAAGAGCGTGGTCAGCGCGAACAAGGCCCTGCTTGCCGAGGACGGCGCGATCCTGCACGACGCCGCGGCAAAGGCGGGTGTGGACCTCTACTACGAGGCGGCGGTGGCCGGTGCGATCCCGCTGCTGCGCCCGTTGCGCGAGTCCCTTGCCGGCGACCGGATCACCCGCGTGATCGGCATCGTGAACGGCACCACGAACTTCATCCTGTCGCGCATGGACGCCTCCGGCGCGGGCTTCGACGAGGCCCTGAGCGAGGCGACCGCGCTCGGGTACGCCGAGGCCGACCCGACCGCCGACGTCGACGGCTTCGACGCGGCCGCGAAGGCGGCGATCCTGGCCGGCCTGGCGTTCCACACCCGGGTCACCGCGTCGGACGTCTACCGCGAGGGCATCGGCGAGGTGAGCGCTGCGGACATGGCCAGCGCGAAGGCGATGGGCTGCACGATCAAGCTGCTGGCGATCTGCGAACGGACGCGCGGAGCCGACGGCTCCGACCAGGTGGCCGTGCGCACGCACCCGGCGATGATCCCGCGCAGTCATCCGCTGGCCGGGGTCGGCGACGCGTTCAACGCGGTGTTCGTCGAGGCCGAGGCGGCCGGCTCGCTGATGTTCTACGGGCGCGGGGCCGGCGGTGCCCCCACCGCGAGTGCGGTGCTCGGGGACATCGTCGCGGTCGCCCGAAACCGGGTCAACGGCAGCCATGGCGCGGGGGAGAGCGCGTACGCCGCGCTGCGCGTGCAGCCGATGGGTGAGGTCGCGACCCGCTACCACGTCGCGCTCGACGTCTCCGACCAGCCGGGCGTGCTCGCGGGCGTCGCCGGCGCGTTCGCCGACCAGGGCGTGAGCATCCAGACCGTGCGGCAGGAGGGCCGGGGCGACGCCGCGACGCTGGTGCTGGTCACGCACAGCGCGCCGGACGAATCCCTCGCGCGCACCGTCGATCGCCTGGCCGGCATGGACTTCGTGCGTCGCGTGGCCAGCGTCATGCGCGTCGAGGGCATGTCGGCCGAGTAGGAGTGCTGATGTCCTACCGCGCCTGGCCGGGCCTGATCGAGGCGTTCCGCGAGCGGCTCCCGGTCTCGGCCGCGACACCCGTCGTGACGCTGTTCGAGGGCGGCACCCCGCTCGTCCCCGCTACCGTGCTGTCCGAGCGCACCGGCTGCGAGGTGTACCTCAAGGTCGAGGGCGCCAACCCGACCGGCTCGTTCAAGGACCGCGGCATGACAATGGCGATCTCCAAGGCCGCGGAGGAGGGCGCGCAGGCCGTCATCTGCGCGTCGACGGGCAACACCTCCGCCAGCGCGGCCGCCTATGCGGTTCGTGCGGGCATGACATGCGCGGTGCTGGTGCCCCAGGGCAAGATCGCACTCGGCAAGATGGCGCAGGCGCTGGTGCACGGTGCCCGGCTGCTGCAGGTCGACGGAAACTTCGACGACTGCCTCGAGCTCGCGCAGAAGCTGGCGATCGACTATCCGGTCGCCCTGGTCAACTCGGTGAACCCGTACCGCATCGAGGGGCAGAAGACCGCGGCGTTCGAGATCTGCGACGAGCTGGGCCGTGCGCCCGACGTGCACTGCATCCCGGTCGGTAACGCGGGCAACATCACCGCGTACTGGAAGGGCTATCGCGAGTATGCCGCCGACGCGATCGTGCCGGCGACACCGCGGATGTTCGGCTTCCAGGCTGCGGGCGCGGCGCCGATCGTGAACGGCGCGCCGGTCCTGTCCCCGACCACGATCGCGACGGCGATCCGCATCGGCAACCCGGCCTCGTGGACGTTCGCGGAGGCAGCGCGCGACGAGTCCGGTGGCCTGATCGACGCGGTCACCGACAAGCAGATCCTCGAGGCGTACCGGCTCGTCGCCCGCGGCGAGGCGGTGTTCGTCGAGCCGGCCTCAGCTGCCAGCATCGCCGGACTGTTCAAGACCGTCGCGGACGGCCGGCTGCCGATCGGTTCCACCGTGGTCTGCACCGTCACCGGCAACGGGCTGAAGGATCCGGAGTGGGCGATCTCCGGCGCGCCCAAGCCGATCACGGTCCCGGTCGACAGCCACGCAGCCGCAGCGCAGCTCGGGCTGGGTCGATGAAGCCCGCCTTCCGTGCCGGTGCGGTGCACGTCCGCGTCCCGGCCACGAGCGCGAATCTCGGGCCCGGCTTCGATGCGCTCGGGCTCGCGCTCGACCTGTACGACGACGTGGTGGCCCGGATCGCGGACGACGGCCTGCTGGTCGACGTGGCCGGCGAGGGCGAGAGCCTGTCCCGCGACGAGTCACACCTGGTGGTGCGCGCGATGCGGGCCGCGTTCGAGTGGCTCGGTGGGCAGCCGCGCGGCCTCGAGCTGTCCTGCGCGAACCGCATCCCGCACGGGCGCGGGCTCGGCTCGTCCGCCGCGGCGATCGTAGGCGGCCTGCTGCTCGCGCGTGCACTCGTCGTCGGCGGCGACGACGCCCTTACGGATGCGGACGTTCTCGCTCTCGCCAGTCGGCTCGAGAGCCATCCCGACAACGTCGCGCCGGCGCTGCTCGGCGGCCTGACCATCGCATGGCAGGCCGATGGGGCCGCCGGCGCGGTGCGCCTGGACTGCGACGAGCGGCTGCGACCGGTCTTGTTCATCCCGCCGTTCGAGGCGTCGACCGAGCAGGGGCGTGGCCTGCTGCCGGGCACGGTCCCGCATGCGGACGCAGCGTTCAGCGCAGGCCGCGCCGCGCTGCTCGTCGCCGCGCTGACCGGCCAGCCGCAGCACCTGCTGACCGCGACCGAGGATCGGCTGCACCAGCAGTACCGGGCGCCCGCCCTGCTCGAGACTGCGGCGCTGATCGACTCGTTACGGACGGCCGGACTCCCCGCGGTGATCTCCGGGGCCGGGCCGACCGTCCTGGTCCTGGCTCGGGATCAACGTGAGGTCGACAGGTCGCTGGCCCAGCAGCCGGCCCAGTGGCGTGCCCTCCAGCTGGACGTCGCGGCACACGGCGGGCACATCGTCCCCCAGGCCCGCTGACCCCGTAGGCGGGCGCGGCACGGGAACACGCCGGAGGCCCGCGGTGTTGCTGCTGGCAGGATGAGCGTCTAGGCTCATCGCTGTCAGGCCCCGGCGCCACCGGCTTTTGCGGCAAGCGCCCACCCCGTTCCCTCGAGCGCCACACGGCGCGATCAGCGGAGCGGAGTCTGACTCCATCTCCTCGGCAAGCTCAGATTTGCTCAAGACTCGCTGCGGGGACCGGACCCGAACCGGCGCAGGTCAGGTGCGCCGGACCGGGCCCTCGTAACCGGTCGAAGCGCACGCCGATGTGCGCAGACCACCCTCGGAAGGATCCGACACCACCGTGACAGACACACAAGAGCAGGCGCCCGCCGCCACCCGCGGCAAGAAGGGCTCGCTCAACTCGATGCTGTTGCCCGAATTGCAGCAGCTCGCCAGCGGCCTGGGGCTCAGCACCAGCAAGGTCAAGAAAAGTGACCTGATCGCCGCGATCCAGGCCGCTCGCGGCGGCTCACCGGCGCAGGCCGAAGCGCCCACGCAGCCGACGAACGCGCAGGCCGCGGCGCCGCGCGAAGAGCGCGCTGCCCGCCAGAACCGGGCCCCGCGCCAGGACCGCGCCGCTCGCCGGGACGCCGATGAGCCGCAGGACCAGGACGCCGGCACCAGCAGTCCGAACGGCAATCAGAACAGCCAGAGCGGCGGCACGCTCACCCAGGACCGCCAGCCGAACAACCAGGACCGCACGGACCGCCAGAACAGCCAGGGCGGCAACAACCAGGACCGCCAGCAGATTCAGGGCGGCGGCCAGAACCAGAACCGGCAGAACAGCCAGAACAACCAGGACCGCCAGAACAACCAGAACAACCAGAACCAGAGTAACCAGGGCGGCGACGACGACGACTTCGATGGCGGCCGTCGCCGCGGCCGCCGTTACCGTGACCGCCGCGGCCGCAACCGGGAGCGTTCCGGCGGGGCGGGCGGGAACGCCGACGTCGAGCCGACGGTCTCCGAGGACGACGTCCTGATCCCCGTCGCCGGCATCCTCGACGCGATCGAGGACAAGAACACCTGGTTCGTCCGCACCGGCGGCTACTTCGCCAGCCCCGAGGACGTCTACGTCGCCAACTCCTACGTGCGCCGCTTCGGCCTGCGGCGCGGGGACGCGGTCACCGGCGCCATCCGCCAGCAGAAGGAGGGCGAGCGGCGGGAGAAGTACAACCCGCTGGTGCGCCTGGACACCGTCAACGGCGGCACGGCCGAGCAGTCCAAGGCCCGGATCGAGTTCACCAAGCTGACGCCGCTGTACCCGCAGCAGCGACTGCGCCTGGAAACCGAGCCGCACATCCTGACCACGCGGGTCATCGACCTGGTGATGCCGATCGGCAAGGGCCAGCGCGCACTGATCGTCTCGCCCCCCAAGGCCGGAAAGACGATGGTCCTTCAGTCGATCGCCAACGCGATCGCCACCAACAACCCCGAGGTCCACCTGATGGTGGTGCTCATCGACGAGCGGCCCGAAGAGGTCACCGACATGCAGCGGTCGGTCAAGGGTGAGGTCATCGCCTCCACCTTCGATCGCCGCCCGCAGGACCACATCACCGTCGCCGAGCTGTCGATCGAGCGGGCCAAGCGACTGGTCGAGATGGGCCACGACGTCGTCGTGCTGCTCGACTCGATCACCCGGCTGGGCCGCGCCTACAACCTCGGTGCCCCCGCCTCGGGTCGCATCCTGTCCGGCGGTGTCGACTCGACCGCGCTGTACCCGCCGAAGCGCTTCCTCGGCGCGGCACGCAACATCGAGCACGGCGGCTCGCTCACCATCCTGGCGACCGCCCTGGTGGAGACCGGATCCGCCGGCGACACGGTGATCTTCGAGGAGTTCAAGGGCACGGGCAACGCCGAGCTCAAGCTCGATCGCAAGATCGCCGACAAGCGGGTGTTCCCGGCCGTCGACGTCGATCAGTCCTCGACCCGCAAGGAGGAGCTGCTGCTCTCCGCGGACGAGCTGGCGGTCACGATCAAGCTGCGTCGAGTGCTGCACGCGCTCGACCCGCAGCAGGCGATCGACCTGCTGCTCGACCGGCTCAAGAAGACACCGACGAACCTCGAGTTCCTGATGCAGATAGCGAAGACGACGCCGGGCCAGGAGTAGCGGCACGAACGTTCCAGTTCGCCAGAAGCCCCACCTATCGGACAGATGGGTGGGGCTTTCGGCTGCCGGCTTAGGCAACGATCTGGTATCGGCCTAGGCCAGTACTTTCACGCAAGTGTGAGCTGTGCCATCGTTCCGTAAGCGCTGCCGGAGATGCCGTGATAGCGCTCTCGTGAATGTGCGAGAAGCGGAAGGGGAACATGCTTATGCAATGGAAGCGGGTATCCGCGGTCATCGCTGCAGCAGCGTCGGCCACCATGGTGGTCGGGGCGTGTAGCAGCAGCGGGTCGAGCAAACCCACGACCGAGAAACTGACGGGCAGCTGCGCGCAGTACCAGCCGTACGCGGGCTTCAAGGGCAAGAGCGTCACGATCTTCGGCTCGATCCTGAGCCCGGAGTCGGACTCGCTCAACAAGTCTTGGGCGCAGTTCGACTCGTGCACCGGGATCACGATCAAGTACACCGGCTCGAACACCTTCGAGTCCGACCTGCCGGTGAAGGTCAACGGCGGCAACCCGCCGAACCTCGCCCTGATCCCGCAGCCGGGTCTGCTCGCTCAGATGGTCCAGGCGGGCGCGGTCAAGAAGCCGCCGGCCCAGACCGTCACCAACGAGGCCGCCTGGAGCGACTCCTGGAAGCAGCTCGGATCGGTGAACGGCACGTTCTACGCCGCACCGATGAGCGCCAACATGAAGTCGCTGGTCTGGTACTCACCGTCGTACTTCAAGGCGCACAACTACACGGTTCCGACGACATGGGCCGAACTGATGGCCCTGTCGGCCAAGATCGTCTCGGACAACAATGGCGCCAAGCCGTGGTGCGGCGGTATCAGCTCCGGCACCGCGAGCGGCTGGCCCGCCACCGACTGGATAGAGGAGGCCGTACTCAGCACCTACGGCGGCCAGGTCTACGACGACTGGATCAGTCACAAGGTCAAGTTCGACTCGCCGCAGATCAAGGCGGCCATGCAGACCGTGGCCAGCTACATGCAGAATCCGGCGTGGGTCAACGGCGGCTACGGCGGCGTGAAGTCGATCGCCACGACGACGTTCCAGAACGCCGGCCTGCCGATCCTCAAGAATCACTGCGGGATGCTGCAGCAGGCTTCGTTCTACGAGGCACAGTGGCCCAAGGGCACCACGGTCGGACCGGACAAGGACGTCTTCGCGTTCTACCTGCCGGCTGTCAGCTCGTCCGTCTCGACCCCGGTCGAGGGTGGCGGCGAGTTCGTGACCGCGTTCTCCAGCAGCGGCGCGACGCAAGCCGTGCAGAACTACCTCAGCTCGCCGGCGTGGATCAACTCGCGGATCAAGGTCGCACCCGGATGGGTGTCGGCGAACCAGAAGGCTGACCAGAGCCTGTACACCGATCCGATTGACCAGCTCTCCGCGAAGTATCTCGCCGATCCCAAGGCCACCTTCCGGTTCGACGCGTCCGACGCCATGCCGGCCGCCGTCGGATCCGGTGCCGAGTGGAAGGCAATGGTCGACTGGTTCGGCAGCGGTAAGTCGATCGACGATGTGGCGAAGGAGATCGACGCGGCCTGGCCGCATTGATCACCTGACTCACTGAAGACAGCGATGCGGCCCGTGGGCGTCAGCCCACGGGCCGCGCTCGGCGCCTCAACCCTGCTCGATCGTGCTCCACCTCGAGAAAGGAAATCAGGTGGCCGCTGATCCGCTGATCCTCGCCAGCACCGCCTCGGAGTCCGCCTCCCGGCTGCTTGGCGTGATCGAAGCCGTTGCCGGCTTCCTCGCGATTCTGATCGTCGTCTTCTTGGTCGCCGGCCGGGTCAAGGGACGGCTGCAGCGACCGCTCACCATCGTCATCTGCCTGGTGCCCGCAGTGCTGCTGGCGATCATCGGCCTGGTCGGTCCGGCGATCAACACCGTCGCCACCAGCTTCACCAACCAGCAGGCGCTCACCCAGCCACCGAGTCTGACCAAGAGCGTCGGCTTCCAGAACTACTGGTACGCCTTCACCGATCCGTACACTCGCGCGACGCTGATCCGCACGCTGCAGTGGCTGATCATCGTGCCGATAGCCTCGGTGGTCGTCGGGCTGCTGATTGCGCTGCTCGTGGACCGGATGAAGTTCTCGGCGCTGCCCAAGACCTTGATTTTCCTGCCTACGGCCATCTCATTCGTCGGTGCGTCGCTGATCTGGGCCTACGTGTATAACTCGCCGGTCATCGCCAACAACGGCAAGCCGGGCCAGCAGACCGGGCTACTGAGTCAGTTCGCGATCAAGCTGGGCTGGCAGAACCCGCCTTCCTGGCTCACCGCGTCGCCGGGCAACATCTACCTGGAGATGGTGATCCTCGTCTGGATCGAGGCCGGCTTCGCGATGGTTGTGCTGGGTGCAGCGCTCAAGGCCATCCCGGACGAGATTCTCGAGGCGGCCCGCATGGACGGTGCCAACGGATTCACGCTCTTCCGCACCGTGCAGATCCCGATGATCCGCACCACCCTCGTCGTCGTCGGTACGACCATCACGATAGCGACGCTGAAGCTGTACGACATCGTGCAGACGATCAACAACGGCGACTTCAACACCGACGTGCTCGCCCACCAGATGTACAACGACATGTTCGTGACGTCCCAGGTCGGTCGTGGCGCCGCGCTCGCGGTGATCCTGTTCATCTGTGTCATCCCGCTGGTCGCCTACAACGTCGTCCAGCTGCGAAAGGAACGTACGCGATGACGACCTCGAACCCGCCGATCCTGACCGCGCCGACCGACGAGCTTCCTGCCGACCCACAGGCGATCAGGCCCGGAGCCGTTCGCAAGGCGTTCAGCAACCCGATCGCGAGCGCAGTGGTCATCGTGATCACCCTGCTCTGGACCATCCCCACGTTCGGGCTGTTCGTGAACTCGTTCCGCAACAAGGCGGACGCCAACACGACCGGGTGGTGGGAGGCGTTCGCGCACCCCAGCTTCACCCTGTCGAACTATCACGATGTGCTGTTCAACAGCGGTGGCACGGTGCTGCCCTTGGTGAACTCGCTGGCCATCACGATCCCGGGCACCATCATCCCGATCTTCCTGGCCTCGATGGCGGCGTACGTCATCGCCTGGGTGCGCTTCAAGGGCAGCGACTTCATCTTCTTCGGGATCTTTGCGCTACAGGTCGTCCCGATCCAGATGGCGCTCGTTCCGCTGCAGCACTTCTGGAGGTCAGGGGCCCACCTCGGATCACTGACGATCATCCCGTCCTTCGGAGTCAACGGAAAGCTGTCGGAGATCTGGCTGACCCACACGATGTTCTCGCTGCCGCTGGCCGTCTTCCTGCTGCACAACTTCATCGCGCAGCTGCCCGAGTCGCTGATCGAGGCGGCCCGCGTGGACGGCGCCAGTCATCTACGCATCTTCTACTCGATCGTGCTCCCGCTCTCCACGCCGGCGATCGCTTCGTTCGCGATCTTCCAGTTCATCTGGGTGTGGAACGACCTGCTGGTGGCCAAGACGTTCGGCGGCGCTGATGCGTCCGGGCAACCGATCACAGCTCGCATCCAGAATCTGGCCGGCAACTTCGGGGCCCACAACGAGCTGCTCGGCCCAGCCGGATTCATCGCGATCATCGTCCCGTTGGTCGTGTTCCTGGCCTTGCAGCGGTTCTTCGTCCGGGGTCTGCTGGCGGGAAGCGTCAAGGGCTGACCCACTCTCCTTGCTGCTGGCCACAACCAGACGCCACAGTCGGCCCAGCGCCGCCACCTGGAACCAGGTGGCGGCGCTGTCGTGTATCCGGCTCAGGTCGTGGTGCACGCGAGCCCGATTTGCCGGAAACGCTTGTGGCCGAGGTTGCCCTGCGGATACGTTCAGGCCGCGTGATGTACGACACGTCGGACTTATCCCGGCGGGTGTCCTTCTGTGGAGGCGTATCAGCGCTTCCCACCGCTGGCGGTCGAGGAGGCAGCTGCAGTGAGATCCTTCAGACGACGAGGCCTATGTGCGGTCGTCGCGGCTTCGCTCGCGACCACCACGCTGGCTGCGTGCGGCAGCAGCGGCGGACCGCCGACGCTCACCTGGTTCATCAACCCGGACAACGGCGGGCAGGTGAAGCTCGCCAAGGAGTGCACGACGGCGGCCAACGGTACCTACAAGATCAAGACGTCGCTGCTGCCGACCGACGCCACCCAGCAGCGGCAGCAGTTGGTCACCCGGCTGTCGGCCAAGGACAGCTCGATCTCGCTGATGAGCGTCGACCCGGTGTACATCCCCGAGCTGGCCGAGGCCGGCTTCCTGGGTTCGATCCCGGCGTCCGACGACTCCGCGTTCACCGCCGACATAGTCAAGCCGGCGGTCGACGCGGCGACATGGAAGGGCAAGCTCGTCGCCGCACCGTTCACGGCCAACGTGCAACTGCTCTGGTACAACAAGACCGTCGCGGCCGACGCCGGCTTGGACCTGACCCGGCCGGTGACGTGGGACCAGATCATCGCCGCGGCGCAGAAGGAGCACAAGACGGTCGGGGTCCAGGCCGATCTGTACGAGGGCTACACGGTGTGGATCAACGCACTGATCCAAGGTGCCGGCGGCAAGATCGTCAACAACCCCGGTGCCCTGGCCAAGAATCTCAGGCTCGGGCTGAACAGCGCGGCGGGTCAGGCCGCGGTCGCGATCATCCAGAAGCTGGTCAAGGCCGGCGTCGGTGGTCCGGCACTCTCCACGAGTGAGGAGGGTCCCTCGCTGACATTGTTCGAGGGCCCGACACAGGGCTTCCTGGTGAACTACCCGTTCGTCTGGTCGGCGCTATCGGCCGCCCAGAAGAAGAACGTCGGGTTCACCCTCTACCCCGAGACCGTGGCGGGCACTGCGTCCAAGCCGCCGTTCGGCGGGATCGACATCGCGATGGGCGCCTACACGCACAACAAGACCGAGGCCCTGGCCGCGATCAAGTGCGTCACCAGCGCAGCGCACGTCTCCGAGTACATGATCGGCGAGGGCAACCCCGCGGCGAACGAGCAGGCGTACACCAATGCGGGTGTGCTCAAGGCGTTCCCGAACGGTCTCGCCGCAATGATCCTGCAGTCCCTGAAGGTCTCCGGGCCGCGACCGCAGTCGCAGTACTACGGCGACCTGTCGGCGGCGCTGCAGAAGGAGTGGAGCCCGCCGCAGTCGGTGAACTCCAAGACGCCCGCGAAGTCGCAAAAGTTCATCCTGCAGGTTCTGAAGGGGGACAAGCTGCTGTGACCTCAACCCTGGAAACGCCCGCTGCAACGCCCGCGCCGTCGGCACCCAGGCGCAAGGCACGATTGAGCGACCGGGCCCGGCAGGAACGCAACCTCGGCTGGAAACTGACGGCGCCGGCGTTCCTCGTGATGATGGCCGTGGTGCTGTACCCGATCATCGACGCGCTGTACCTGTCCTTCTTCAACGACCGAATCACCGACCCGTCCGGACGCTCGTTCATCTTCCTCAAGAACTACAAGGTGATTCTCGACGACTCGTTGTGGTGGCAGTCGGTTTGGACCAGCACGCTGATCATGATCATCACCGTGATCATCGAGTTCATCCTCGGCATGGCACTGGCCATGGTGATGAACAAGATCATCATCCCGCGGCGCACGCTGCGCACGATCGTGCTCATCCCGTACTCGATCATCACCGTGGTCTCGGCCTACGGGTGGCAGTTCGCGTTCTCGCCGACCAGCGGCTACCTCAGCAAGTGGCTGCACACGATCACGTTCGGCTGGTTCTCCAGCAACTTCGACTGGTTCGGTCACCACTGGTCCTCGCTGATCGCGATCATGACCTCGGAGGTCTGGAAGACCACACCGTTCATGTCGTTGTTGTTGCTGGCCGGGCTGGCCCAGGTACCCGGTGAGCTCCAAGAGGCAGCCGATGTCGACGGCGCCACGTTCTGGGAACGGCTGCGAAAGGTCACGTTGCCGGCGATGAAGGGCGCCATCATGGTCGCGGTGCTGTTCCGCGCGCTGGACGCGTTCCGGATCTTCGACAACATCTTCATCATGACCAAGGGATCGCAGAACACCACGTCAGTCGGTGTCCTGGCCTTCGATCAGACGATCACCCGCAGCGAGATCGGTTTGGGTTCGGCCATCTCCATCCTCTTGTTCATCTGCGTCATCATCATCACCGTCATCTTCGTCAAGCTGTTCAAGACGGACCTGGCCCGGGTTGCGGGGGACTGATCATGGCTGCCGACATCTCACCCAGGGCGAAGGCCTGGCTGGCCGTCGCGTCCGTGCCGATCATCGTCTACACGCTGCTGCCGATCGGGTGGCTGCTGTCGCTCTCGTTGAAGAGCGACACGACCATCGACGACCGCAACTACGTACCGAGGCACTGGAGCTGGAGCAGTTACTCCTACATCCTCACTGGCGGCGCCCATTCGCTGTTCCTGCCGGCACTGCGCAACTCGGTGGGAATCTGCCTGATCGCCACCGTCGTCGGTGTCGGCCTGTCGGCGTTCTGCGCCTACGGCATCGCTCGACTGAACTTCCCCGGCAAGCGGCTGATCCTCAACGCGGCCCTACTGACCGCGTTCTTCCCCGCCATCAGCATCGTCACGCCGCTGTTCAATATCTGGCGCAGTATCGGGCTGTACAACACGTGGCTGGGCCTGATCATCCCGTACCTGTCGCTGACGCTGCCGATCTCGATCTGGACCCTGACCGCGTTCTTCCGTCAGATCCCGTGGGAGATGGAGCAGGCGGCGCAGGTCGACGGGGCGACGAGTTGGCAGGCCTTCCGCAAAGTGGTCCTGCCGCTGGCCGCGCCGGGGGTGTTCACCGTCGCGATCATCTCGTTCTTCACCGCGTGGAACGACTTCGTGTTCTCGACGTCGCTGACCTCGACCACGTCCTCGCAGACGGTTCCGGTCGTGCTCGGGTTCTTCACCGGCAAGACCACGTTCATCCCGCCGACCGGGTACGTGGCCGCAGCCGCGGTCATCGTCACCATTCCGGTCGTCATCCTGGTTCTCGCCTTCCAGAAGCGAATCGTCGCGGGCCTGACGGCCGGCGCGGTCAAGGGTTAGGAGACTCGCCGACATGTCCACGATTGAAATGAAGAACATCACCAAGGTCTACGGCGACGGCTTCAAGGCCATCACCGACGTCAGCATCGACGTCGCCGACGGCGAGCTGCTGATCCTGGTCGGACCGTCCGGATCGGGCAAGTCCACCTTGCTGCGCATGATTGTCGGCCTCGAGGACATCTCGAGCGGCGACATGATGATCAACGGCAAGCGGGTCAACGACATGGCGCCGCGCGACCGCAACCTGGCCATGGTGTTCCAGAACTACGCGCTCTACCCCCACCTGACGGTGTACGAGAACATCGCTTTTCCGCTCCGGCTGTCCAAGCACAAGCAGGACGACGCGGAAGTCAAGAAGCTGGTCGACGACGTGGCCGACGTACTCGAGCTGAAGGAGCATCTGCAGCGCAAGCCTGGCAACCTCTCCGGTGGTCAGCGCCAGCGGGTCGCGATGGGGCGCGCGATCATCCGGCAAGCGGACGCGTTCCTCTTCGACGAGCCGCTGTCCAACCTCGACGCCAAGCTGCGCGGTCAGATGCGCACCGAGATCTCGCGGCTGCAACGGCGCCTGGGCATCACGACCGTCTACGTCACCCACGATCAGACCGAGGCGATGACCCTCGGTGATCGGGTCGCGGTGCTGCGTCGCGGTGTGCTCCAGCAGGTCGCCAGCCCGCGTGAGCTCTACGAGGAGCCGGTGAACCTGTTCGTAGCGGGCTTCATGGGCTCGCCACCGATGAACTTCCTGCCGGCGACCGTCAAGGGTGATCGGCTCTCGCTACCGTTCGTCGACGTGCCGATGCCGGCGGACGTCATAGGCAAGGTCAAGGAGGGTGACCTGGCCATCGTCGGAATCCGTCCGGAGGGCTTCGAGGACGCAACCCTCGTCGACGACGCCAAGCGCGCGAAGGGGTTCACGTTCACCGCAACTGTCGACGTCACGGAGTGGTTGGGGAACGAGAAGTACGCCTACTTGCCCTTCGAGCCTCATCCGGACGTGCAGGCCTCGCTCGAAGAGCTCGATCGGGAGCTGGACGGCGAGGCGATGCGGACACAGCTCGTCGCCAACCTCGACGGCGCGAGCAAGGTGCGTCCGGGCGAGGACGCCGAGCTCTGGTTCGCGTCCGCGTCCATGCACGTGTTCGACCCGCACAGCGGCGACAACCTGACCCGCGACGAGGCCAAGGCGGCAGAGATCGCGGCGGAGTCCGAGTCGGAACGACTGCGCCAACTCGAGCGGAGCAAGGCCCAGCCGGTGGGTGCCTGAAAGGGGTATTGGCTATCCGGACGGCCCTGGCCTCAGGTGGGAACAACTGTTCTGCCATCGGCGTTCTTTAGACGTTTTGGTCTGTGAGCCGCCCGGCTGGCAGACTGGGACGGACAATCACCCGGCTCCGGTTCACGTCGCCCGCGACGACCCGGCGGCCACTAGTTCGACCGCGCGGCGCGCGAGCGTCGCCGCGGCGAAGGGATCCAGATGAAGAACGACATCCACCCCGAGTACGTGGTCACCCAGGTGACCTGCTCCTGCGGGAACTCCTTCACGACGCGCAGTACCGCCAAGTCGGGCACCCTGCACGCGGACGTCTGTTCGGCCTGCCACCCGTTCTACACGGGCAAGCAGAAGATCATGGACGTCGGCGGCCGCGTCGACAAGTTCGAGAAGCGCTTCGGCAAGCGAGTGCGCAACTCCTAGCTCAACGGGCGGCGTTTTGCGCTCGCGCGGCCGGATTGTGCAACCTTGGGCGGCGTACAGGCGGTCAGAGTTGCACAATCGGGCGAGGAGGCGCAGTGAGCCAGCAACGCGATCGGGGTGGCCGGCTGCCCGAGCTGCTGGCCGAGTACGCGGACGTCGAGGTGGCCCTGTCCGATCCGGCAGTGCACGCCGACCAGAACCGGGCGCGCACCCTCGGTCGCAGGTTCGCCGAGCTGGCCCCGATCGTCGCTGCGTCCAGGGAGCTGGACGCGGTGCACGGCGACCTGAGCGCCGCGCAGGAACTGGCCACCGAGGACGCCTCGTTCGCCGCCGAGGCCGCCAAGCTCACCACGCGGATCGCCGAGCTGGAGGCGCGGCTGCGCGAGCTGCTGCTGCCCAGGGATCCCAACGACGGCAAGGACGTCATCCTCGAGGTCAAGGCCGGCGAGGGCGGCGACGAGTCGGCCCTGTTCGCCGGCGACCTGCTCCGCATGTACCTGCGCTACGCCGAGCGCAAGGGGTGGACGACCGAGCTGCTCGACGAGGAGGGCACCGACCTCGGCGGGGTGAAGTCGGCAACGGTCGCGGTCCGCTCCCGCAAGGCCGACGACGCCGTCTGGGCCCGGCTGAAGTACGAGGGCGGCGTGCACCGGGTCCAGCGAGTTCCGGCGACCGAGTCGCAGGGCCGCATCCACACCTCGGCGGCCGGCGTGCTCGTGCTGCCGGAGGCCGAGGACGTCGAGATCGAGATCGACCCCAACGACCTGCGCATCGACGTGTACCGCTCGTCCGGACCGGGCGGGCAGAGCGTCAACACGACCGACTCCGCCGTGCGCATCACGCACGTACCGACGGGCACCGTAGTGGCCATGCAGAACGAGAAGAGCCAGCTGCAGAACCGTGAGGCCGGCATGCGCGTGTTGCGGGCCAGGCTGCTGGCCGCCGCGCAGGACGAGGCCGAGGCAGCCGCGTCCGATGCGCGCCGCTCCCAGGTGCGCACGGTCGACCGCTCCGAGCGTGTCCGCACCTACAACTTTCCGGAGAACCGGATCAGCGACCACCGGGTCGGCTTCAAGGCCTACAACCTCGACCAGGTCCTCGACGGCTCGCTCGACGACGTCGTCGACGCGCTGACCCGCGCCGACACCGATGCCATGCTCGCGGGCACCGCTACCGACTGATCGCTACTGACCTGGTGGGCCGACCGGGCCGGTAGGGCAGGATACGGGCGTGGCCCTGTACTACGACTGCAACGATGCGGCCGTGCGCGCGGGAGCGCTGTCCTCTGCGGCGCACTGCGTCGCCTCCGGTCAACTGGTCGTCCTGCCGACGGACACGGTCTACGGCATCGGTGCGGACGCCTTCGATGCGACGGCGGTGGCCGACCTGCTCGCCGCCAAGGGCCGCGGCCGGGACATGCCGGTTCCGGTGCTGGTCGGATCGTGGACGACGATCGAAGGGCTGGTTCCCGCAGTCACCGATCGCACCCGGTCCCTGATCGAGGCGTTCTGGCCGGGCGGCCTGACCCTGGTGGTCATGCAGGCCCCGTCCCTGCAGTGGGACCTGGGCGACGCCCGCGGAACGGTGGCGGTCCGCATGCCGCTGCACCCGGTGGCCATCGAGCTGCTCGAGACGACCGGCCCGATGGCGGTGTCCAGCGCGAACAAGTCCGGGCAGCCGCCCGCGAACACCGCCGAGCAGGCGCGGGCCCAGCTCGGCGAGGACGTCGCGGTCTACCTGGACGGGGGGCCGGCCCGTACCGGCATCGCATCGACGATCGTCGACGTCACCGCCGAGGTTCCGAGAATCCTGCGCTCGGGCGCGATCAGTATCGAGCAGCTGCGTGAGGTCGTCCCGGACATCGTGGCCTGATGCATCCGAGCCTGGCCTACATCCTCGTCGGCGCCGTCGCCGCCGCCGGTAGCTTCCTGCTCACCCCGCTCGCCCGTCGGTTCGCCGTCGCGTGGCGCGCGGTTGCCAAGCCACGTGATCGTGATGTGCACGCGGTGGCGATCCCGCGGATGGGTGGCGTCGCCATCTTCTTCGGCTTCGCGATGGCCCTGTTCGTCGCCGAGCGGCTGCCGGCGCTGCACCGTTCGTTCACCGCCGGCCCGGAGATGCAGTGGGTGCTCATCTCCGGCGCGATCATCTGTGCCGTCGGCGTGCTCGACGACCGGTACGAGCTGGACTCGCTTACCAAGCTGGCCGGCCAGGTGCTCGCTACCGCGATCATGGTGACCCGCGGTGGCGTCCAGCTCGCCGAGGTCTACCTGCCGTTCAGCGACAGCACGCTCAGCCTCGGACGCGACCTGGCCATCCCCGTCACCATCGGGCTGACGGTGCTCACGATCAACGCCATCAACTTCATCGACGGGCTGGACGGCCTCGCGGCGGGTGTCACCGCGATCGGTGCCGGGGCCTTCTTCGTGTTCTCCTACCACCTGGCGCAGCACAACATCGTGGACATCTTCGCGCCGCCACTGCTGCTGTCGGCCGCGCTCGTCGGGACCTGCGTGGGCTTCCTTCCGCACAACTTCTTCCCGGCCCGGGTGTTCATGGGGGACTCCGGCTCGATGCTCGTCGGCCTGATGCTGTCGGCCGCGGCGACGACGGCGACCACCAGCGCCGACCCCCAGACCTTCGCCGGAGCCGCCGGGTCGATCCCGCTCGCGCTGCCACTGCTCGTCCCGTTCGCCGTCCTCATCATCCCGTTCATCGACCTGTCGCTGGCCGTGATCCGCCGGGTTCGCCACGGCCATTCGCCGTTCGCGCCGGACAAGCGACACCTGCACCACCGGCTGCTCGAGCTCGGGCACAGCCACCGGCGCGCGGTCCTGCTGCTGTACTTCTGGTCCGCGCTGCTGGCCTTCGGCGGGGTGGGCTTCGCGATCTTCCGCGGCCCCTGGGTACTCGTCTCGATGATCATCGCCGGCGTGATCCTCGGCGTGCTCGTCTCGCTGGTCCCGCGGCTGCGCAACGGCCATCCTCCGGTGGTCCCGCTCGCGCAGCAGCGCGTGCCGTGACAGCGCGGCGGTCGAGGCTCAACGGGCTTGCTACACAGGTGATCTCCGCGCTGGGCCGGTTACGTCGCAGCCTGTGTGCTGTGATAGTTTTCTGGCACCCGTTGAGGACAGGAAAGCAACACCTGACCGCGACGGGTAGGTGTTCCGAAGACAGTCATCCCTGCCTCGGCCCAAGGAGCTTCTCGTGACTGATTTCTACCAGCAGGCGTCCCGGTCCGACTAGCAGTCGGGTGGAGGAAAACGGTTCACAGGGTCTCAGCTGGTCCAACCTGCTCAGCATCGGCACGGTTTCAGCGCTGGTGCTCATCGCGGGTATAGCTCTCGGCTGGTGGCTCGATGGGCTGCTGGATACCGCACCGATCCTGGTTCTGGTAGGGCTGGTCGTCGGCATCGCCGGAGCTATCGGTAACTTCGTCGTCCAAATCCGCAAGTTCCTGAAATGACTGGAGGCCACACACCGTGGAACCGGCCGTTTACACCCCGGTGTCCGCCGCTGCGAACCTGCGCCGGGCCGTCCTGCTCAGCGTTGGTCTCGGCGTGGTCGCGATCATCGTGCTGTCCATCGAGGGCCACCCGCTGATGGGCGTGTTCGGCTTCCTCGGCCTCGGCCTCGGCGCGCTGAACAACCGGATGCTGCAGCAGTCCGTGATCCGGTACGCGAGCGACGAAGCCATGGGCCGCAAGCAGTTCCGGCGCGGTGTCATGGTCCGGCTGGCCACGATCACCGTGATCGCGCTGGGGCTGGCCCTGTGGCTGCGTCCGGACGGGCTCGGCATCTTCGTCGGCCTGGCCGTGTTCCAGATCCTCATGCTGATCGGCGCCGCGGTTCCGGTCTTCCGCAGCCTCCGCCCGACCGCGTGACGGGACTGATGAGCCGATGAGCACGCACGTCGAAGCGATCAACGTCAATGTCGGCGAGCACTGGGAGTGGCACGTGCTCGGCGTGACTCTCAACGGCGACACGATCACCGGCACGCTCGTGGCCGGCGCGATCATCGTGCTGCTCGGGCTGGTGATGCGCCGCGCGTTCAACTCGCGCAAGCCCGGTGGTGTCCAGCTGTTCTTCGAGACCGTGACGGCACAGGTCGAGGAGCAGGTCGAAGGCACGATGGGGATCAGGACGGCCCCGTACGTCGTGCCGCTGGCCATGGGCCTGTTCCTGTTCATCCTCATCGCGAACTGGCTGTCGATCATCCCGACCGGGCACCACCCGGAGTACATGCCGCCACCGGCCTCGGACGTCAACCTCACCTACTCGTTGGCGATACTGGTGATCGTCTGGATGCACGTCGACGGGATCCGCAAGCGCGGCGTCAGGGGCTATTACCACCACCTGTTCCAGCCGTACTGGTTCATGTTCCCGATCAATCTCGTAGAGGAGATCGCCAAGCCCCTCACGCTGTCGCTGCGACTGTTCGGCAACATGTTCGCGGGCGTGATCATGGTCTCGCTGATCGCCCTGTTCCCGGCCTACCTGCTCTGGGCGCCGGAAATCCTGTGGAAGCTCTTCGACATGTTCATCGGGCTGATCCAGGCGTTCATCTTCGGCCTGCTGACAATCATCTACTTCGCTTCGGTCAGACCCGCCGAGGAGGGTGCGCACTGATCACCTCACCGCTCTCGTCCCGGCACCACAACACGCGTTCTGCACCACGTCACGAATTGAGGAGAAATGGCTAACACACTCAACCAGGCAATCGAAACCGCCGGCGGCCTCGTCGGCGGTGGGCTCGCCCTCGGCGGCGGTGCCGTCGGCGCCGCGGTCGGTGACGGCCTCGCAGGTAGCTCGCTGATCCAGGGCGTCGCGCGCCAGCCCGAGGCACAGAGCCGGCTGCAGACGCTGTTCTTCCTGACCGTCGGGCTGGTCGAGGCGATGTACTTCATCAACC
>JBOGDQ010000125.1:0-15382 GCA_050742975.1 Jatrophihabitantaceae bacterium | reverse complement strand
CGCCGCTCGGTCCAGGCGCTGCGGCCGCAGGCGCTGGAGAACAGCAGGCTCCCGGAGGCGCTGGCCGACGAGGTGGCGCGCTGGTCGGCCACCAGCGGTGTGACCGGGGATGTCGAGACCACCGGCGAGGCGCGGGCGCTGCACCCGGAGGTCGAGGTGACGCTGCTGCGGGTCGCGCAGGAGGCGCTGGCCAACGTGGCCAAGCACGCCGGCGCCTCCCGGGCCGGGGTCACGCTGTCCTACATGGAGGACGTGGTCAGCCTGGACGTGCGCGACGACGGAGCCGGGTTCGCCGTGACCGGGCGCAACGGGCATCTGGCCAGCGAGACGCCGGCCGCGGGCGGTTTCGGGCTGATCGCGATGCGCCAGCGGGTCAGCCGGCTGGCCGGGCAGCTGGAGATCGAGTCAGAACCGGGGGCGGGCACGGCCGTATCGGCCAGCCTGCCCGCCATCCCCCTGGGAGAATCCAAGTGAGCCAGACCATACGGTTGCTGATCGCCGACGACCACCCGGTGGTGCGGGACGGCCTGCGGGGCATCTTCGAGGCCAGCGGCGAGTTCGAGGTGGCGGGGGAGGCCGCCAACGGTCGGGAGGCGGTCGACCGGGCCGCGGCCCTGCACCCGGACGTGGTGCTGATGGACCTGCGGATGCCGGTCCTCGACGGGGTCAGCGCGATCAAGCTGCTGGCGGAGAAGGGCATCGGCGCGCGGGTGCTGGTGCTCACCACCTTCGACACCGACACCGACGTGGTGCCCGCGATCGAGGCCGGCGCGACCGGCTACCTGCTGAAGGACTCCCCGCCCGACGAACTGCTGCGCGGCGTCCGCGCCGCGGCCCGCGGCGAGGCCGTGCTCTCGCCCTCGGTCGCCACCCGGCTCCTCGGCCAGGTCAGGCAGCCGGCCAGGGAACCGCTCAGCCAGCGCGAGCTCGACATCCTGGGGCTGATCGTGGCGTTCCGTAAGCGGACTGGCTACGACCCCCGCTTCCCCGATGCCCGCCCCTGGCTCTACGGCATCGCCACCAACCTGATCGCCCAGCACCGCCGCCAGGAGGCCCGCCAGTTCCGCCTCCGCCAAGCTGCCGGCCCCGCTCCGGTAGCTCACGATTGGGCCGAACGGTCCGTGGTCAATGTAACCGCACAGTCCGTTCGCGCCCCGCTGGCCAAGGCGCTGGCGCGGCTCGTCCAGCCTGACCGCGACGTCCTGCTCCTGGTCGCCTGGGAGCAGCTCAGCTACGACGAGGTCGCCCGAGCCCTCGACATCCCCGTCGGCACCGTGAGATCCCGCCTGCACCGCGCCCGGACCAAGATCCGCGAGGCGCTGGCAGAAACCCCGGCGGCCGCTACCTACGAGGAGATCTTGACCAATGAATGACCTGGACGTTCTCCGGGACCTAGCTCCCGATGCCCCGCTGCTGTCGATTACCGAACTCTCTGTCGCTCGCGAGCGAGTTCTGGCCGAGGTTACGCAGGGCCGACACTCATTTCGCCCAGCAGCGGCCGAACGCCGCTGGGCGAAACGGCGCGGCCCCGCCAGGCGGATCGCGATCGGTGGCGTTACGGTGGCCGCTGCCGCGGCGATCACGGCCGGAGTGCTGGTCGCGACGAATAAAACAACGCCTGCTGTGGTGACCGTCCCGGCTACGCTGACGGCTCGGCAGGTGCTCGAGCACGCGGCGGGAGCGGCCCTGAAGGAGTCTGCTGTCGTCCCGCGGGAGGACCAGTTCGTTTACACGAAGGATGTGAGTCCTGGGGGCGTGGTGCAGCTGTCGTGGCTGTCGGTGGGCGGGACCAGGGACGGGCTGACCGAGTCGCCCATGAACGGGAAGATGCAGAAGTCGGTCCAGCTTGGATGCGTGAACGGGGTGCGTAAGATCCGGACGCCCGGGCGCGATGGCAAGCCCCTGAAGGGCGGGCACAAACCCATCGTTGCCAAGAAGCCCGTGCCGATGGACGGGCCGGTGGTCACCGTGCCGTGTACGCCGGAGCGGGCGTACTTCCCGGACATGCCGACGACGGCGGCCGCGATGGGCCCCTACCTGGAGCGGACCCAGGGGATCCGGACGAACGACCTGAACGACCTGTCCAAGACGGTCGGGTTCATGCTGGAGTCCGACTACATCCGGCCGGCTCAGCGGGCCGCGCTCTACAGGTACCTGGCCGCCACGCCCGGGCTCACCGTCGAGCGTCACGTGCATGACGTCAGCGGCCGCTCCGGCATCGGCGTGGTCTGGCACTTCTATGGCAGCAAGGCGATGAACATCTTCGATCCGCGCACCTTCGCCTACCTGGGCATGACCACCTGGGGTGAGCAAGGGCAGGAAGGCGGCGCCGCCCTGGTCCGGACCGCGATCGTGAACCAGGCCGGCGAGTTGCCCTGAGCTGGGCACGCGCCCGGCCCGTTCGGATCAATTGTCTTTCCTGGTGTACCGGCAGAGCAGGAAACCGTCGTCTTCCAGAACGTGGGCCAGGGTCAGCGGCAGCGGCGTGGCGGCGGGGCCCGTGCCGGGGATCCCGGCCATGATCCTGGGCGCGCCCGGGCCGGCCATCAGGGGCCCGATGGTCAGGCACAGCTCGTCCAGCAGGCCGGCCTCGGCCAGCTGGGCGAGCAGGTGCGGGCCGCCCTCGGCGAGCATCCGCCGGTGGCCGCGTTTGGCGAGCGCGCTGACGGCAGCCGTCAGGTCGACGGTCTCGTCGCCGGCCACGATGACGTCTGCGTACCTGGCCAGTTCGGCGCGGCGGTCCGCGGGCGCCTGGGCGGTGGTGATCACGATCGTGCGGGCGTGCGCCGGGGCAGCGGTGATGAGCGAGCTGTCCGGATCGAGATCGAGCCGCCTGCTGACCACCGCGATCGGCGGCGTCGGCGGCCGGCCCTCCCGGAGATGGCTCCACAGCTCCCGCGGCCGGGCCGGCTTGTACTTCTCCTCGCGGACCGTGGACGCGCCGACCAGGATGACGTCGCACAGCGTGCGGAGCAGCGCGAACACCCGCCGGTCGGTTTCGGAGGAGATGCCCTGCGTGAGGCCGTTCAGCGACGCGGCGCCGTCCGCGGTCGCGACCATGTTGGCCCGCAGCCAGTGACCGTCTGGGTAGGCGTAGAGCCTGGGCAGGTCCGGTTCCCGGTCGGAAAAAAGCTGGCGCAGGCTCACGCGGTGGACCGTAGCACGACCACGGCGTGGTCCCGGACCTCGATCTCCTTCTTCGGCGGGTGGATCGCGCCGGGCACGCCGGCCGCCGTATCGATGATGACCTCCCAGCCCGCCGCGTAGCCGGCCTCGGGCAGGGTGAACGTGAGCGGCTTGCTGTGCGCGTTGAACAGCAGCAGGAAGCTGGCGTCGCTGATCTTCCCGCCGCGCGGGTCGGGCTCGCTGATCGCGTCCCCGTTGAGGAACGCCGCGAGCGACTTGGCGTAACTGGCCTCCCAGTCCGCGTCCGTCATCACCTCCCCGGCGGGGGTGAGCCCGACGATGTCGCCCTTCTCCGCGCCGGGGACCTGGCCGCGGAAGAACCGGCGCCTGCGGAACACCGGGTGGTCGCGGCGCAGGCCGGCCAGCGTCTCGGTGAACTGCAGCGTCTCCTGCTCGGCGGCGGCCTGGCTCCAGTCCACCCAGGAAATCGTGTTGTCCTGGCAGTAGGCGTTGTTGTTGCCGGCCTGGGTGCGGCCCATCTCGTCGCCGGCCTGCAGCATCGGCACACCCTGGGATAGGAACAAGGTGACCAGGAAGTTCCGCCTCTGCCGGGCGCGCAGCTCGTTGATCGCGGGATCGCCGGACGGCCCCTCGGCGCCGCAGTTCCACGAGCGGTTGTCGTCGGTCCCGTCCCGGTTGTCCTCACCGTTGGCCTCGTTGTGCTTGTGGTTATAGGAGACCAGGTCGGTGAGGGTGAACCCGTCGTGGCAGGTGACGAAGTTGATCGAGGCGACGGGGCGGCGCCCGCTCGTCGCGTACAGGTCGCTGGACCCGGTGAGCCGGGACGCGAAGTCCGGCACGGTGGACGAGCGGCCGCGCCAGAAGTCGCGGACGGCGTCGCGGTACTTGCCGTTCCACTCGGTCCACAGCGGCGGGAACCTGCCGACCTGGTAGCCGCCCTCGCCCACGTCCCACGGCTCGGCGATCAGCTTCACCTGCGAGATCACCGGGTCCTGGTGGATGGTGTCGAAGAACGAGGACAGCTTGTCGACGTCGTGCAGCGATCGGGCCAGCGCCGAGGCGAGGTCGAACCGGAACCCGTCGACGTGCATCTCGATGATCCAGTACCGCAGCGAGTCCATGATCAGCTGCAGCGGGAACGGACGTCGAGGGTCGAACGTGTTGCCGCAGCCGGTGTAGTCGACGTACTTGCCCGGATCGTTGTCGTCGACGCGGTAGTAGGACTGGTTGTCGATGCCGCGGAAGCTGAGCACCGGACCCTCCGGGCCGACCTCGGCCGTGTGGTTGTAGACGACGTCGAGGATGACCTCGATGCCGGCCGCATGCAGCGCACGCACCATCGACTTGAACTCGCGCACCTGATTGCCCCGGCGCGACGCGTACGGCTCGTGCGGCGCGAAGAAGGCGAGCGAGTTGTAGCCCCAGTAATTCGCCATCCCGCGGGCCTGCACGCTCGGCTCGCTGACGAAGGCGTGGATCGGCATCAGCTCGACTGCCGTGATGCCGAGTGATTTGAGGTAGTCGACTGCCGCCGGATGCGCGAGCCCCGCGTAGGTCCCGCGCAACTCCGGCGGGATGTCCGGGTGCTGCTGGGTGAAGCCGCGCACGTGCAGTTCGTAGATCACCGTGTCGTCCCACGCGATGTTCGGCCGATGATCGTCGCCCCACGGGTAGGCGTTGTGGATGATCACCGCCCGCGGGACGTACGGGGCCGAGTCCTCGCTGCTGTCCGGATACGCGGCCGGGTCGTCGACGAAGTCGCCCTCGACCGCGCGCGCGTACGGGTCCAGCAGCAGCTTGGCGCGGTTGTGGAACAGGCCGCGGCTCGGGTCGTACGGGCCGTCCAGGCGGAATCCGTAGCGCTGTCCCGGCCCGATGCCCGGCAGGTAGCCGTGCCACACGTGGAAGGTCCGGTCATCGAGCGGGATGCGGACCTCGTTGCCCAGCTCGTCGAACAGGCACACGTCGACGGCGGTCGCCGTCGTCGACCAGATCGCGAAGTTGGTGCCCTCGCCGTCCCAGTGCGCGCCGAGCGGGAACGGGCTGCCCGGCCACGCGCGGTCCATGCGCGCGGCGAGTGCGGCGGTGAGTTCCTCGGGCAACATCTGCGCGACTGTATCGGCTCGACGATTCTCATCCGGCGCATGGTCGATACTCAGCCGATCATCTGGTCACCCGGAGTTTGCTGGAGCAGGACACCGGGTGGAGCGCCGGGTCCGGACGGAGAGCGACGATGAGCGAGCAGAACGAACTGGACGCACGGGTGATCGGTGACCGGCGGCGCCGGCGGACAGTGCTGGTCGCGGGGATCAGCGCGCTTGCGCTCGCCGGTGCGGCTACGGGTGTCGCGCTGGCCAATCCGGTCGAGACGGTGAACGGCACCGGATCGGCGGCGCGGGCCACGTCGATGCTCCCGCGCTGGAACGGCGGCTACGGCTACGGCGGCTACGGCGGCAACAGCGGTGGCTACGGCGGCTACGGAAACGGCGGTGGCTACGGCAGCGGCAACAGCGGGACCGGTCCGGGGAGCGGTTCCGGCGGCGGCTCGGGCTCCGGCACGTCGAGCGCGGCAACCGCGTCACAGCAGGTCGGCGTCGTGGACATCGACACCGTGCTCGGCTACCAGCAGGGCGAGGCGGCGGGTACGGGCATGCTCGTCACGTCGGGCGGCGAGGTCCTCACCAACAACCACGTCGTCGACGGCGCAACCAAGATCACCGTCACCATCGTCTCGTCCGGCAAGACGTACACCGCCACGGTCGTCGGTACCGATCCGACCCAGGACGTCGCGGTACTGCAACTATCCGGGGCGTCCGGCCTGCAGACCGCGAACTTCGGCGACTCGAACGGCGTGACCGTGGGTGCCGCGGTGACCGGTGTCGGGAATGCCGGGGGCGCGGGCGGGACGCCCACCGCTGCCGCCGGCAAGGTCACCGCGCTCGACCGGCCGATCACGGCCAGCGACGAGTCCGGCGCCAACTCCGAGCGGCTCACCGGCCTGATCGAGACCGACGCCCAGATCGAGCCGGGTGACTCGGGCGGTCCGCTCTACGACGCGGCCGGCAAGATCATCGGCATGGACACCGCGGCCCAGACGAACGGGCAGCAGACGACCGCCGGCTACGCGATCACGATCGACCACGCGCTCTCGGTAGCCCAGCAGATCGAGTCGGCCACCGCGTCCACCAACACGATTCACCTCGGCCTGCCGGCGTTCCTCGGCGTCTCGGTGGTCACCGCGAGCGGCTCGAGCGTCACCGGCGCCGGCGTCGAGCAGGTCGTCAGCGGCGGACCCGCGGCGAAGGCCGGCATCCTCGCCGGTGACGTGATCACCGGCGTGGACGGCAAGGCGATCGCCTCGGCCACGCAACTGGAACCCGCGCTCACCGCACACCGGCCCGGACAGTCCGTCACGATCAACTGGACCGACACGTCCGGGCACTCGCACCACGCCCAGGTCACCCTGGCGACCGGGCCCGCCGACTGAACCAACTGCTCGGCTCCTTCGTCGCCTGCGCGGGCGCCTGGACCTACGGTCGGCGCCGTGCCAACTGCTCGGCTCCTTCGTCGCCTGCGCGGGCGCCTGGACCTACGGTCGGCGCCGTGCGAGTGTCCCGTCCGTGCCGTGGACGGCGGTAGGCAAGGATGGGGACGTGGCCGAGGTCAACCCCGATGCGGTGCTGCAGTTCGTCGACGTGACGGTGCGGCGCGGGTCGAAGGTGCTGCTCGACCGCATCAACTGGACGGTGGAGGAGGACGAGCGCTGGGCCGTGCTCGGTCCGAACGGCGCCGGCAAGACCACGCTGCTGCAGATCGCGGCCGCCACCATGCATCCGACCTCGGGACAGGCGCACGTCTTCGGCGAGCGGCTCGGCGCCGTTGACGTCTTCGAGCTGCGGCCGCGGATCGGGCTGGCCAGCGCCGCCCTCGCCCAGCGCATCCCCGGCGGCGAGCAGGTCACCGACGTCGTCGTCAGCGCCGGTTACGCGGTGCTCGGTCGCTGGCGCGAGGCGTACGGGCGGCTGGACGTGCGCCGGGCCACCAAGCTGCTGGATCGCCTCGGCATGAGTGAGATGGGCGGGCGCACGTACGGCACGTTGAGCGAGGGCGAGCGCAAGCGGGTGCAGATCGCGCGGGCTCTGATGACAGATCCGGAGCTGCTGCTGCTCGACGAACCGGCGGCCGGCATGGACCTCGGTGGGCGCGAGGACCTGATCCGCCGGCTCACCCGCTTCGCCGCCGATCCGGACGCGCCGGCATCGGTCCTGGTCACGCATCACGTCGAGGAGCTGCCCCCGGGCATCAGCCACATCATGCTGATGCGCGGCGGCGGCGTGGTCGCATCCGGGCTGGCGCGCGACGTGCTCACCGACGACCTCCTGTCGGCCACGTTCGGCCTCGACCTGCACGTGGAGCGACATGGCGGGCGTTGGTACGCCCGGGCCGTCTAGGCTCGTTCTTCGACCGTCACCGGGCGAAGGGGTGCTGATGGCTGAGCTGGTTCGGGTCGACACGGGCGGGGATGTTCCCGCAGGCGTGGCGACGATCCGCCTGGAGCGCCCGCCGATGAACGCGCTCAACACTCAGGTGCAGGAAGAGCTGCGCGCAGCGGCCGAGCGGGTGCGGGCCGACGAGTCGGTGCGGGCCGTCGTCCTCTACGGCGGCGAGAAGGTGTTCGCGGCCGGGGCCGACGTCAAGGAGTTCGCCGGTCAGAGCCACGCGGACATGCTGCGCGACGCCGGCCGGCTCTCGTCGTCGCTGGCCGCGATTGCCGCGATCCCGAAGCCGGTGATCGCGGCGGTGACCGGCTATGCCCTCGGCGGCGGCTGCGAGCTCGCGCTGACCGCGGACTTCCGGGTCAGCGCCGACAACGCCCGCTGGGGGCAGCCGGAGATCCTGCTCGGGATCATCCCCGGCGCCGGTGGGACGCAGCGGCTGCCGCGGCTGATCGGCCCGGCCAGGGCGAAGGATCTGATCTACACCGGACGGTTCGTCGAGGCCGACGAGGCGCTGACCATCGGCCTGGTCGACGCGGTCGTCCCGGCGGCGGACGTGTACCCGACCGCGCTGGCGATGGCGGGCAAGTTCGCCGCCGGCCCGGCGCACGCGCTGGCGGCGGCGAAGGCAGCGATCGACGGCGGCCTGGACGGTGACCTCGGCAACGGGCTGCGTCTCGAGTCGCATCTGTTCGCCTCGCTGTTCGCGACCGAGGACCGCACGATCGGCATGACGTCGTTCATCGAGTCCGGTCCCGGCAAGGCCGTGTTCCGTTGAGAGAACCGGCAACGGCCGAGCAGGTGCAGGCCGCGTGGGACGACCCGAAGCTGGCCAACGTCCTGTACCACGACTGGGAGGCCGGCACCTACGACGAGAAGTGGTCGATCTCCTTCGACGAGCGCTGCATCGACTACGCGCGCGATCGGTTCGAGCACGTCGCCGGCCGGGCCGGCTGGCCGTACCGGAGCTCGCTCGAACTCGGCTGCGGCACCGGCTTCTTCACGCTCAACCTCAAGCTCGCGGGCGTGCTCGAGGACGGCCACGTCACCGACCTGAGCCCCGGCATGGTCGAGGTCGCGCAGCAGAACGCCCGCTCGCTCGGCTTCGAGGTGGCCGGTCAGGTGGCCGACGCCGAACGGCTGCCGTACCAGGACGACAGCTTCGATCTGGTGATCGGCCACGCCGTGCTGCACCACATCCCGGACGTCGAACTGGCCCTTCGCGAGGTGCTGCGCGTGCTCAGGCCCGGTGGCCGGTTCGTGTTCGCCGGCGAGCCGACCCGGCACGGCGACGCGATCGCCCGCCGGCTGTCCCGGTTCACCTGGTGGGCGACGACGCGCGCGACGCGGTGGCCGGTGCTGTCCGACTGGCGACGCCCGCAGCAGGAGCTGGACGAGTCCTCGCGCGCCGCAGCGCTGGAGGCCGTCGTGGACCTGCACACCTTCGTGCCGTCCGAGCTGGCCGCGACCGCCCGTCGAGCCGGCGCGTCCGACGTGCGCGTCACGACGAACGAGCTGTTCGCCGCCTGGTTCGGCTGGCCGGTGCGCACGTTCGAGTGCGCGGTGCCAAAGGGGCGCCTCGGGATGCGGTGGGCCAACTTCGCAATGAAGGGATGGACCCGGCTGTCCGCGCTCGACCGGGTGTTCGAACACGTCGTCCCGAAAGGCCTGTTCTACAACGCCGAGCTCACCGGGCTGAAGCGCTAGCCGTGCCCGCCGCGCGCGTGATCCTGTTCGACCTGGACGGCACCGTCTCCGACTCCGCCCGGGGGATCCTCGCTGCGCTGCGGCACGCGTTCGCGGTCACCGGCCTGCCGCCGATGGACGCGCGCACCGAACTCGCCGTCCTGGGCCCGCCGTTCTACGAGTCGCTGCCGCCGCTGATCGGCGACGTTCCGCTGGACGCCGTTGTCGACGCGTACCGGGATCGCTACGCGCAGAGCATGTTCGACACGAGCGTGTTCCCCGGCGTGCTGGACGTGCTGGATGCCCTGCGCGAGCGGGGAGTTCGGCTGGCCATTGCAACGAGCAAGCCGGAGTACTACGCCGTGCCGATCGTCGAACGGCTCGGCCTGAGCTGCCACTTCGAGACGGTGGGTGGTGACGAGCGGGACGGTTCGCGTCCGAGCAAGGCGCTGGTGATCGCGCACGTGCTGTCGCGTCTGGGCGACGTCGACCCGGCGGACGTGCTGATGGTCGGGGACCGATCGCACGACGTCCTCGGCGCGCGGGCCCACGGGATCGACTGCGTCGCGGTGGGCTGGGGGTATGCCTTGCCGGGCGAGCTGGAAGCGGCCGCTCCGGCGCAGCTCTGTCCGACGCCGGCGGACCTGGCGCGCTACCTCGAGCTGGACTGCGGCGTGGACGATGCTGCAGCGTCCTGAGTCGCCGGCGCCGAAGAGCGCGCGTTTCCTGACCCTGGCCTCGTTGCGCTGGGTCCTGCGCAACCACGCCTACACGCCGTGGTACCTGATCCGGTACTGGCGCTTCCTGCGGTTCCGGCTGCGCAACCGGCACATCGTCACCACCGGTCTGGTGTTCATGGACCGCGGGGTGCAGATCTACGCCCGGCGCGGGTACAGCCGGCTCATCCTCGGCCGCTGGATCCACCTCGGTGTCGACACGGCGCTGCGCTGCCACGAGGGCACCCTGACGCTCGGTGACAAGAGCGTGCTGGCTCGTGACGTCTCGATCAACTGCTACCTCGACGTCGAGATCGGCGCGTGCGCCCTGATCGCGGACAACGTCTACATCTCCGATTTCGACCACAGGTTCGCCGACCTGACCACACCGATCAAGGACCAGGGGATCGCCAAGTCCCGCGTGCGCATCGGCCGCGATGTGTGGCTGGGCACGAAGGTCACGATCGCTCGTGGCGTCGAGATCGGTGAGGGGACGGTCGTGGGGGCCAACGCCGTCGTGACCAAGGACCTGCCCGCGTTCAGCGTGTGCGTCGGGGTGCCCGCCCGCGTGATCAGGGACCGCCGCGCCCAGCCCTGACGCGGCTCAGCCGACGTCGGCCGCGCGCACCTCGCCGCGGCGCTGGCGCAGTTCCCGGCGCGAGGACGGCAGCAGGAAGCCGGTGACGACGAGCCAGGCCAGCGAGCCGAACCGTCCGATCGGCAGCAGGAACTGCAGATCCGAGAACGCCACCGAGAAGGCGGAGGCCTCGCACGCGATCGCGACGGCCACACCGACCCAGGCCAGCCATCGCGGCAGAACGTTCCCGAACAGCGACGAGATCGACAGGCCGAGCAGCAGCAGGCCGACGAACACGACGAAGCCGGGGCCGCCCATGGCGAAGGTGATCCCGTACACGGCGCGCACCGCGGCCGGCGACTCGGCCACGTGTGGCTGGGTCAGCGCCAGCGTCGTGAGCCCGGAGATCGCGAGCATCGCCGCCGCCAACACGCCGCCGAGCTGGGCGATGATCCGGCCCGGCACGTCGAGCCCGAGCAGTCGCAGTCGGGTCGTCGATACTGCGGTGACGACGGCGAGTGGCACCGCGGCGCCGAAGGTGAAGAACGCGCTCGCATGGGCGGCCGCACCGTGGTTGGCGAAGAAGTCGAGGAGCGCGGAGTCCGACTGCCAGGGTCCCTTGCCGGCCATCGCCGACGGGAGGGTCGCGCCACACAGCGTGAGCACGGCGTAGGAGATGGTCGGCGGCCAGAGCGGGGCTCCCGAGCGGTGTACCGAGCGAGCGGTGGTCACGGTCATGGTTGCCTCCTTTGTTCATGTGAAAAATCATTCATAGCACGAATGATTCTTCGTTGCTACAGTTTTTGGAATGACGACGAAATCGGGGCCTGGCGGCGCAGCGTTCCTCCTCGCCCAGCTGGGTGCGCACGCAGCGTCGCGGTTCGGCGAGCGAATGGCCGAGCACGATCTGACGCCGCCGATGGCCGGGATCATCGGACTGCTGTCCGCCGCGCCCGGGACCAGCCAGCAGGACCTGGCGGGCCGGCTGGGCATGCTGCCCAGCCGGCTGGTCGCTTTCGTCGACGACCTCGAGCAGCGTGGCCTGGTGCAGCGGGTTCGCGACGAGGCCGACCGCAGGCGTAACAGCCTGCAACTGACACAAGCGGGCCGAGCCGCGTTGGCCACGATCGGCAAGGCGGCCCGCGAGCACGAAGCCACGCTGTGCGCCGCGCTGAGCAAGCGCGAGCGCGAGCAGCTGGCCCGGCTGCTCGGGCGGATCGCGGACGAGCAGGGCCTGACGCGCGGCGTCCATCCGGGCTACCGAAGCGTCAAGGCTCCACGCGCCCGCTCGTAGATCGTCGCCGTATGGACGGCCACCGCCGACCACGTGTAGGCCCGGCGGATCACCCGATGTGCACGCCGGATCGCCCGTCGTGCTGCTGCCGGATCGGCGAGGACACCGTCGACTGCGGCGACGAGCGCGCCGACGTCGGTCGCCGGGAACGATGCGGTCGCAACCCGGTCGGCGATCAGGTCGAGCAGGCCACCGGCCTCCGCGACGACGAGTGACGTGTGCGCGGCGGCCGCCTCCAGTGCGACCAGGCCGAACGGCTCGTACAGCGAGGGGACGACCACGACGTCGGCCGCGGCGAACAGCCGCGCGAGTTCGTCCTCGGGCACGAAGCCGAGCCAGTCGACGCTGCGGGCGATGCGCAGCCTCCTGGCGCGCGCCTGCAGGCTCGACTCGTACGGGCCGGTGCCGGCCACGGCCAGTCGCAGCGTCGGGCGGCGGGCGCGCAGCGGACGCACCGCCTCGAGCAGGGTCTGGACGCCCTTCTCGTGCACCAGCCGACCGGCGAACAGCACGAGCGGATGCTCGCCGGCACGCGCACGCGCACGCGCACGCCAGCGCGCCACGTCGATGCCGTTGGGGACGACGTGCACGTGGGCGTCCGGCACCTCGAACAGCCGGGTGACCTCGTCGTGCATCGCGGTGGAGCAGGTGATCACCGTGTCCGAGCGCTGCACCAGCCAGCGCTCGACCGAGTGGATGGCCAGGTTCAGCGGCTGCGGCAGCCAGCCCTGGTGCCGGCCGGCCTCGGTCGCGTGGATCGTCGTCACCAGGGCCGCGCCGGTGACCTGGGCCAGGGTGACGGCGCTCTGGGCCACCAGCCAGTCGTGCGCGTGGATGACGTCCGGCCGCCACCGGCGGACCAGCGGCAGCGCGGCGCGCAGCATCGCGTGCTCGGACGTCTGCGACCAGGCCAGCAACGTCTCGGTGGTGAAGTGGATCGCGATCGGATCGAGCGCCGCGCGCCGCACCCGGACACCGTCGCGCCGCTCGTCGACCGCGCTCCCGGACTCGCCACGGGTGACGACCCGGACGTCGTGCCCGGCCGCGCAGAGCTCACGCGCGAGTGCCTCGACATGGCGGCCCAGGCCGCCCACGACGAGCGGCGGGTACTCCCAGGACAGCAGCAATACGCGCACGGCAGAGCACGCTAGTGCAGATAGTGTGGCGCGCATGCCGAGCAGCGAGCGCAGACGCCGGGCAGTCGTCGCCGGTGTGGCGATGATGTTCGCGTGCGTCCTGCTCTTCGGAGTCGCTGCGGTGCTGGCCGGCACCGAACGGCACTCCTACGTGGGCGGGGCGTTGCCGCCGAACGAGGTCGCGGTCACGCAGGGCCGCAGCTATCAGATCTCGATCCACGGCGGGGTCAAGGCGCTCACCGAGCGCAGCATCAACCCGACCGGTCTGCAGTGCGAGTGGTCCTCGCAGGGATCGGGCAGCCAACTGCTCGAGCTCAATCCGGAGAACGGCGAGTCGAAGGCGAGCAACACCGTCGCGACGTTTGTCGCACCGATCACCGGACCGATCCATGTCGACTGCATCGGCTCGGGTCCGGTGTTCATCGACGACGCGAAGGACGCATCGTTCGACTACGCCGGGCTGTTCCTCCTCCTCGGCATGATCGTGTTCGCCCTCGGGCTGCTCGTGCTGGCCTCGCCGAAGCTCACCTTCCGGTCCCCGCGGGCCCGGTCAGCGTGGACGGCGAGCGAGGACGAGGAGATCGAGCGACTCGTCCACCTCGTGCACATCCGCAGCGAGGACGGTGAAGTCCACCGTCCCGACGGACCGGACCTCACGCCGTAGCGCCTCGTCCCACTCGGCCGGAGGCGTGGCGAGTTGGGCCTGCGCGAACGAACCGCCGTGCCGCGCGTCCAGCGACCGCAGCCGATCGGCCGCGTGCAGGCCGTACACCGCGTCGATCCGGAAGCCGCACGCGGTCAGCAACGTCACCAGCTCCTCCGCAGTGAACTCCTTGGTGTGAAAGGGATTCACCGGCTCGTCCAGCCCCGGGGAGAAGGTGAGCCGATTCGGTGTGGTCACGAGCAGTGCGCCACCCGGACGCAGCACGCGAAGACACTCCCGCAGGAACTCCTGGTGGTTCCACACGTGCTCGATTACCTGCAGGCTCACGACCACGTCCGCCGTTGCGGACCGGACCGGCAGGGCCGCGAGGTTCGCCCGTACGAACCGCGCCTGCGGGTAGGTCGCCGCGGCGTGGGCGGCGGTGAGCGCGTCGTAGTCGACGCCGAGGATCCGGCGGGCGGAGGCGGCGAGCAGCGCCGTGCCGTACCCCTCGCCACAGCCGATCTCGAGCACGGATCGTCCGGTGACGAGCGGGACCGCGAACTCGTACGCGACCTCGTGC
This sequence comes from Jatrophihabitantaceae bacterium, assembly GCA_050742975.1. Taxonomy (GTDB): domain Bacteria; phylum Actinomycetota; class Actinomycetes; order Mycobacteriales; family Jatrophihabitantaceae; genus JBDTGE01. The sequence continues at coordinate 1,104 of JBOGDQ010000125.1, read as the reverse complement.
CGCCTGAACCAGTAGTTCTCGGCCGGGACTCCTGGCACGGTGCGCTCCCCGGTCAGCGGCAGATCGCCTGCAATCATTGATGACTCGGTGCTCATCGCTCGTCCCTGGGCGGTGTTTGGTTCGCACAACGCTCGCTGTGACGGTAACCCCCGATCGCGCAGCCTCGAGCGCCGCTCCACATCCGCGGCAGGTTCCGGTGTAGCGCAGTCTCATCCGCCTGCCGGTGGCGGGTGATGGTCATGATCGGTCAACCTTCGGCACGGCTGCCCGAGTCAGTGGTAGAAGACGGCGACGCCGCCGTGGTGCGAGCAGGCCCCCTGGTGGTGGGCGGCGTAGGAGTAGCTGCCGTCCTTGCACAACGCCGTGGCACCGGCCGGATTGGCCGTGGCGGCCGGCGGCGGGGGCGCCGGGGTGGAGGAGCGGCGCGGTGCCGGCGCGGACGGTGTGCCGACGTAGGTGAGGTAGGCGGTGTACCAGTTGCTGGCGATGGCATGCTGCGCGGCGGCCAGGCTGAGCGAGCCGTCGCAGACCAGCGTGTGCAGCTTGTTCTCGATGGTGTCCTTGACCCGGGCGCCGTCGCGGGCGGCGTACGGCTCGGGCCACAGGTTGCGTTCGGCGGTCGGTGAGCCGCCCAGTTCCAGGGAGATCAGATGATCTTCTTCGTAGTCGCCGGTCGCGGTGTCGCCGCGGTAGGCGTAGCCGGTGGCCAGCTGGCGCTCTTTCAGCGCGGTCGTGTAGCTGGACGGCGGGCGCACGGTGGCCGTCCAGCCGCTCACGCAGATCGTGCGGCCGATGTTGGCCTGCGTGACGGCGGGGTTGATCGCGCCCGGGGTCCGCGTGGGTTCGGGCAGGATCGGGCCGGCACTGTTGATGGTGATGCTGCCGGTGGTCTCCGCCGGCGCTGGCGGGGACGCGTCGTGCGTGCGCTCGCTGGGCTTGGCGGCGGGCTTGGCGCTGGTCTTGGCGCTGGTCTTGGGCGCGGCGCTGCTGCTGCTGCTGGCCGCCGCCCTCGTCGGTGTGGGGGAGCTGCTGCTCGTGGGCGGACGAAGCGCATGGCGGCCTGCAGCTGGGGTTGTCTTGGGCGGCGAGCCGACTACACCGCCG
>JBOGDQ010000124.1:0-2913 GCA_050742975.1 Jatrophihabitantaceae bacterium | reverse complement strand
AGACGACGCTCGCCGACTGGGACCTGCAGCACGACGTCATGGCCCGCGGCTCGTTCCTGGTCTCGCGTTCGGCCGCGGCGGTGATGCGCGCGCAGGGTCTCGGCGGCGACATCGTGTACATCTCCAGCAAGAACGCGGTGTTCGCCGGCCCGAACAACCTCGCGTACGGCGCGGCGAAGGCGGACCAGGCGCACCAGGTGCGGCTGCTCGCGGCCGAACTGGGTGAGGACGGTATCCGGGTGAACGGCGTGAACCCCGACGGCGTCGTGCGCGGTTCGGGGATCTTCGCCGGCGGCTGGGGGGCGCAGCGGGCGGCGGTGTACGGCGTGCCTGAGGAGGAGCTCGGCGCGTTCTACGCCAAGCGCACGCTGCTCAAGCGGGAGGTGCTGCCGGAGCACATCGCCGCAGCCGTGTTCGCGCTGACCGGCGGCGACCTGTCGCAGACCACCGGCCTGCACATCCCCGTCGATGCCGGGGTCGCGGCCGCCTTCCTGCGCTGAGAACCGTCGAGAGGAGCCTTCGATGAGCGGAGTCGCGGTGACCGAGCCGGATCTCGGTCTGGACGCCGAGCAGACCGAGCTCGTTCGGCTGCTCGCCGACGGGCTCGTCCTGGACGCGATCGCGCGCCGGCTCGCGATCAGCGAGCGCACCGTGCGCCGCCGGATCCGCACGCTCTGCGACCGGTTCGGCGTCGACACTCCGGTCCAGGTGGTGGTCATCGCGGCGCGCAACGGCGTTCTATGACGTCATCCTTCGCGGCGATCGACCTCGGCGCGTCCTCCGGCCGGGTCATCCTGGCGGACGTCTCGCCCGAGGCCGTCACGCTGCGCGAGGTGCACCGTTTCGCCAACCGGCCGGTCACCGTCGGCGGCACGCTGCACTGGGACGTGCTGTCGCTGTGGGCGGGCGCGTTGGACGGCCTGCGCATCGCCGGGCGGGCGAGCGCGTCGCTGGCCGGGATCGGCGTCGACTCGTGGGCCGTTGACTACGGCCTGCTGGACGGGGACGGTCGGCTGCTCGGCAATCCGGTGCACTACCGCGATCGGCGGACCGACGGCGCGGCCGAGTTGGTCGCGGCGACGATCGGGCTGGACGAGCTGTACCGGACAACCGGGGTGCAGCTGCTGCCGTTCAACACGATCTTCCAGTGGGTGGCGGCGCGCGAGTCGTGGGCGATGCGGAAGGCGGCACATGCGCTGCTGATCCCGGACCTGTTCGGCTACTGGCTCACCGGCGAGCTGGGCAGCGAGCTGACGAACGCCTCCACGACCGGGCTGCTGGACGTGCGCACGCGCAACTGGGCCGACGACGTGTTCGCCCGGCTGGAGTTGCGGCGCGACCTGCTGCCGGCGATCCGGCGCCCGGGTGACCGGGTGGGCGAGCTGCTGCCGTCGGTGGCGGACGAGTGTGGTCTCGGCGCCGTCCCCGTCGTCGCCGTCGGCTCGCACGACACCGCGTCGGCCGTCGTCGGAGTGCCCGCACGCGACGAGCGATTCGCCTACATCTCCTGCGGAACCTGGTCGCTGGTCGGCGTCGAGCTCGACGAACCGGTCACGACCGACGCGGCGCGGCAGGCGAACTTCAGCAACGAGCTGGGCGTCGACGGCACGGTGCGGTTCCTGCGCAACATCATGGGCCTGTGGCTGCTGCAGGAGTCACTGCGCGTGTGGGAACTCGGCGGTGACGACCTGCCGCGCCTGCTGGCCGAGGCCGCGCAGCTGTCGACCGAGCGCAGCGTCGTCGACCCGGACCGACCCGAGTTCCTTCCGCCCGGAGACCTGCCGGCGCGCCTGCGGGCAGAGTGCGCGCGCACCGGGCAGCCGGTGCCGTCGTCGCCGGCCGAGGTCACCCGCTGCATCCTCGACAGCCTGGCTGCGGCGTACCGGCGCACGGTTCGCCAGGCGGCCTCGCTGTCCGGTCAGCGTGTCGAGGTCGTCCACCTCGTGGGCGGTGGGGCGCAGAATGCGCTGCTGTGCCAGCTCACCGCGGACGCGTGCGAACTCCCAGTCGTCGCCGGCCCCGTCGAAGCGGCCGCGTACGGGAACGTCCTGGTGCAGGCGCGCGCGACCGGCGTCCTCGACGGCGAGCTCGCGGACCTGCGCAGGCTGGTGCCCGCCACCCAGACGGTTAGCTACTACCCGCGACGACGAGACACTGCGCCTTGATCGAGTAGCTCCGCGGTCGTAAATCGACGGCGGAGCTACTTGGATCAAGGTCGTCGCGGCCTCGTGGGGCGCTTGGCCCGGACGGCCGTAGCGCACCTGTGCTCTTGCCCGAGTTGACACCAGGCGGCCGCTTTCGGACAACTTCGCCCGATCACTCGCCATTTCGCCGCCAATCCACCAAGGTGAGTGAAACGTTGCAATCGAGCGCTTGGTCGGCAGTGAGGAACTCCCCGATGTCCGAGATGGACCGTCACGGGCACGTGTCGCTCACCGAGTTCTGGGACGGCACGGGCTCGCAGAACCACTTCATGCTCGGGGCGATCGACAAGTGGTTCACGTCCGGGCTGGCGGGCATCGGCCAGGCCGATGATTCGGCCGGGTTTGCCAGGCTGCTCATCGCACCGGCAATCGTCGGCGACCTGAGCCACGTCCTGGGCCGGTACGCGACCCCCTACGGGACCGTCAGCAGCGAGTGGTGGCGCTCGGGCCGCAGGCTCACCCTCGACGTGAACGTGCCGATCGGGTCGACGGCGACGATCCGGCTTCCCGGAGAACCTGATCGCGCCGTCCCGTCCGGCGAGCACCGTTTCCGCGTGACGCTGCCCACCTGAGCGACTGCGTCTTGATCGAAGTAGCGCCACGGTCGTATATCGACGGCGGAGCTACTTGGATCAAGGTCGTCGCGCGGCGCCGCGGACTACTCGTCGACGGCGGCGACGAACATCCGCGAGCCGGGCGGGGCGATGGC
>JBOGDQ010000123.1:0-5912 GCA_050742975.1 Jatrophihabitantaceae bacterium | reverse complement strand
CCGCCGGCGTTGATCGAGTTCAGGTCGAACCAGAACGCCTGGATCATGTTCTTCGCGACCTGACCCTTGGCCAGGTTGACGAAGTACCGGCCCTCGATGGTGAACGCGGTGTCGATGTCGACCGTCGCACCCTCCACCGCGGCGCACATGATGTGGTGCGGCGCGGGCATCGGCGCGCCCTTGAGTTGCTTGCGCAGGTTGCCCGGGAACGCCGGCAGCATCGCGCCCAGTTTGGGCGACGTCGGCAGGCCGCCAGGCATGCGGTAGCCCTCGGCATCCCACGGCTGGAGGGCATCGGGGTTGGCCTTGATCCACGCGCGTGCGGCGTCGAGCATCGCCTCGGGCGTGGCCGCGACCTCGTCGACGATGCCGACCTCGAGCGCCTGCGCCGGGTTGTACCGGGTGCCCTGCAGCAGCACCTTCATCAGGCCGTCGGCGATGCCGAGCAGGCGCACGATGCGGGTGACACCGCCGCCACCGGGCAGCAGGCCGAGGGTGACCTCGGGCAGCCCGAACTGCGACTTGGGGTTGTCCAGCGCGATGCGGTGATGGCAGGCGAGCGCGATCTCCAGGCCCCCTCCGAGCGCCGCGCCGTTCAGGGCCGCGACGACCGGCCGGCCCAGCGTCTCCAGCCGGCGCAGGTCCGCCTTGATCTTCGTGACGCCGGCCCCGAACTCGGCCGCATTGTCGTCGGTGACCCGGGACAGCAGCTTGAGGTCACCGCCGGCGAAGAAGGTGTCCTTCGCCGAGGTGATGATGACGCCGGTGATCGAATCCTTCTCGGCGTAGAGCCGATCCACGGCTGCGGCCATCGACTCCTGGTACGCCTGCGTCATCGTGTTGGCGCGCTGGCTCGGGTCGTCCAGGGTCAGCGTGAGGATCCCGTCCGCGTCCTTGTCCCAGCGGATCGTGTTCTGCTCAGTCATCAGATCTTCTCCACGATCGTCGCCACGCCCATGCCGCCGCCGACGCACAGCGTGGCCAGGCCGTAGCGCAACTCGCGCGCTTCGAGCTCGTCGATCAGGGTGCCGAGGATCATGGCACCGGTGGCACCGAGCGGGTGTCCCAGCGCGATCGCGCCGCCGTTCACGTTGACCTTCTCGTGCGGGACGTCCAGGTCTCGCATGAGCTTCATGACGACGGCCGCGAACGCCTCGTTGACCTCGAACAGGTCGATGTCCTCGACGGACAGGCCGGCCTTGGCCAGCGCCTTCCGGGCGGACGGCGCCGGACCGGTGAGCATGATCGTCGGCTCGCTGCCGACCACCCCGGTGGCGACGATGCGGGCGCGCGGCGTCAGCCCGAGCGTGGACCCGATCTGCTCGCTGCCCACCACCATCAGCGAGGCGCCGTCGACGATGCCGGACGAGTTGCCCGGAGAGTGCACGTGGTTGATCTTCTCGACCCAGTGGTACTTCTGCAGCGCGACCGCGTCGAAGCCGCCCATCTCGCCGACGGCCGCGAACGACGGCTTGAGCGCGCCGAGGGCCTCGACCGTCGTGCCCGGCCGCGGGAACTCGTCGTGGTCCAGGATCACCTGGCCGTTCAGGTCGAGCACGGGGATCACCGAGCGGGCGAACGCCCCGTTCGCGATGGCCTTGCCGGCACGGTCCTGCGACTCGGCGGCGTAGGTGTCGACATCCTCTCGGCTGAACCCCTCCATCGTGGCGATCAGGTCCGCGCCGACCCCCTGCGGTACGAAGCTGGTGTCGTACGCCGTCTCCGGGTCCTGCGCCCAGGCCCCGCCGTCCGAGCCCATCGGCACGCGGGACATCGACTCGACGCCGCCGGCGAGCAGCAGATCTTCCCAGCCCGAGCGGACCTTCTGGGCGGCGATGTTCACCGCCTCCAGCCCCGACGCGCAGAACCGGTTGAGCTGCAGGCCCGCGCCGGATGTCTGGAAACCCGAAGCGATCGCCGCGGTACGGGCGATGTCCGCGCCCTGTTCGCCGACGGGCGAGACGACGCCCAGGACGATGTCCTCTACCTGCGCCGGGTCCAGGCCCGGGTTGCGCCTCAGGACCTCGCCGATCAGCCCGGTGACGAGCGAGATCGGCTTGCTGCCGTGCAGGGATCCGGTGTTCTTGCCGCGACCGCGCGGGGTGCGCACCGCGTCATAGACGAACGCTTCAGTCATTGCCTACCGCCTCGAACGAGTCTCCGGGAGTGCCGATATTGCCAGTATTACTGTCACAGTTGTCAAGTGCCAGTAGATGTGTGATTGGTCTACGCTGCCTGGCATGACCGCCGAGCCGGATCGGGACGAGTTCACGATCGACGAACTCGCGGCCCGTACCGGCATGACGGTACGCACGGTGCGCTTCTACGCAACCGAGGGACTGCTGCCCGCTCCGGAGCGTCGTGGCCGGGTGGCGTACTACGACACCCGGCACCGGATGCGGCTCGAGCTCATCCGAACGCTGCAGGAGCACGGCTACACGCTGGCCGCCGTCGAACGAGTCCTGGAGCGGATCCCCGTCGACGCCGAAGCGTCCGAGTACGCGGTGCAGTCGGCGGTGCTGGCGCCGTGGCTGCCGGACCAGACCGTCGAGCTGGACCGGGCCGCGCTCGAGCGCCGGATCGGGCGGGCGCTGACCGCCGACGAGCTGGTCAACCTGTCGGTGCTCGGTGCTCTCGACGACCTGGGTGACGGCCGGTTCCGGGCGTCGCCGGCCCTGCTCGGGCATGCGGTGGAGTTGATCCGCCTGCCCGTGCCCGCGAGCGTGCTGCACGACTCCGCGGCCATCATCAGCGAGCACGCAACCGCGGTCGCCGACGGGTTGACCGACGTGTTCATCAAGGCGATCTGGGGGCCCTACCAGCAGGGCGAGCTGGACGACGAGCAGGTCGTCGCGATGCTCTCGCGCCTGCGTCCACTCGCGATCCAGGGCCTGGTCGGCGCCTTCGCCCGTGCCGCCGACCGTGCCGCCCGACGAGGAGTGGATCAGAGTTGATTCGCGGTGCTCACTTGCGGTGGGTGCAGAGCTGGCTCGGGTCGGTGACGCCGGGCTCCTGGGCGCCGACACACACCGGCGGCAGCGCCGTGGCGATGGCCTGCGCCAGCTGCGGAACCGGCGGCGAGGAGTACTTCGCGGGCACCGAGATCGAGATGTACACCGCGCGATCGACGCTCGTGTACACCTCGTCGTGGTCAGACTTGGTGATGTCGAAGTAGACGCCGGTGCGGCCGTCGCTACCGCCGATCAGGATGAAGTCCACCGAGCTGCCCAGCTTCAGGTCAGCCGGTCGGGCGACGCCGCAGCGCAGGATCACCGGCGGGTCGCCCCAGGCCACGACGAACAGCGAGTCGGGCTCGGGGTGAACGACCCGCGGCAACAACGAACCGAGCCGCTCGGGCAGCGTTTGGAGCACCTTCGTACACGGTGCCACCGTTGCCGCGTTCGACGGCGGCGCGCTCGGCGTCAGCGGCGGCAGCGCGACCGGGGACGACGAGCTGGGCGACTTGTGCCCGCCCGAACCGCCACCGAACAGCAGTGCCAGGATGACGACCAGCGGCACCGTCACCGCCGTGGCGATCAGCGCCGCACGTCGGGTCTGCGGTTGGATTGCGGCTCCCGGGTCAGAGGTGCACGACCGGGCAGGTCAGCGTGCGCGTGATGCCGTGTACGCCCTGGACCTTGGCCACGACGAGCTTGCCCAGGTCGTCGACGGTGTCCGCCTCGGCGCGCACGATGACGTCGTACGGTCCGGTGACGTCCTCGGCGAGGGCGACGCCCGCCAGCTCGCCGATCTCTTGAGCGACGGCGGCAGCCTTGCCCACCTCGGTCTGGATCAGGATGTAGGCGTGCACACTCATCGACACCCTCGCTTCGCTCGCGCGGTCAGGACGGTATGAACGTAGCGCAGCGGACGAAGCGAGGCCCCCGGAGCGGGGTGGCCGGAACGCCCGCCCGCCCGGCGCACTAGATTTCCCACTACTGCCGCGACGCGGCGCACGCGCTGGGGAGCACCTGGGGGCCGAGTCATCACCATTTCGGACGTGGGCGAGTTCGGCCTGATCAGACGGGTTACCGCCGGCCTGGTCGAGGCGGAGTCCACCCTGCTGGGCCCCGGCGACGACGCCGCCGTCATCGCTACGCCGGACGGCCGCGTGGTCGCCTCGACCGATCTGCTCGTCGACCAGAGGCACTTCCGGCGGGACTGGTCGACCGCGAACGACATCGGGCACAAGGCCGCGGCCCGCAGCCTGGCCGACATCGTCGCGATGGGTGCCGTGCCGACCGCGCTGCTGGTGGGCTTCGCCGCGCCGGGCGCCCTCGAGCTGGAGTGGGTCGACGGCCTGGTCGCCGGGCTGCGCGAGGAGTGCGCGGACGTCGGTGCTGCCGTCGTCGGAGGGGACGTCACCGAGGCGGACACGATCACGCTCGCGATCACGGCGCTCGGCGATCTGCGGGGCCGCGATCCGGTGACGCTGGCCGGTGCCAGGCCGGGCGACGTGGTCGCCGTGGCGGGTCGACTCGGCTGGGCCGCGGCCGGGTTCGCCGTGCTGGGCCGCGGATTCCGCTCGCCGGTCCATGTCGTCAACGCGCACCGGCGCCCCGAACCGCCGTACGCCCAGGGCCCTCGCGCAGCCGAGCTCGGCGCGACCTCCATGACCGATGTGAGCGACGGGTTGATCGCCGATCTCGGGCACGTCGCGGAGGCGAGCGGCGTCCGGATCGACCTGCGGGCCGAGGTGATCGACGTGCCGGCGAAGCTGCGCGAGGTGGGCGCGGCGCTGAACGTCGATCCGCTCGTCTGGGTGCTGACCGGAGGCGACGATTACGCGCTCGCGGCCACGTTCCCACGCGCGAGCGACCTACCGGCCGAGTGGACGATCATCGGTGCGGTCGTCGAAGGCGAGGGGGTGCGGGTCGACGGCCGGCGCTGGCAGGTAGGCGGGCATGAGCACTACCGCTGAGCGGTCGGCGGCCCTGCGGATCGAACCGCGGTCGTACGACGACGGCGACGTCGCCCGGCTGGTCGCGCAGGTGCAGCGCGAGTACGTGGTGCGGTACGGCGGCGAGGACGAGGCCGCCGTCGACCTGGCCGAGTTCGTCCCGCCGGCCGGCCGGTTCTACCTGGGTCTGCTCGACGGCGCCCCCTCGGTCACCGGAGGGTGGCGCCGCATCGGCGACGACGCGGTCGAGATCAAACGGATGTACGTCGTTCCCGCAGCACGTGGGCGCGGCCTGGCCCGGCGGATGCTCGCCGAACTCGAGGTCTCTGCGGCCGGGGCAGGAGCGCACCGGGCGATCCTGAACACCGGCGACAAGCAGCCCGAAGCGGTCGCCCTCTACGAGTCGGCCGGCTACCACCCGGTCGACGCGTTCGGGCACTATGCCAGAACTCCGGGAGCGTTGTTCTACGGCAAGTCTCTGCGCTGACGGTCCGGCTGACCGTCGGCCATTCCGGCCTCGGTCAGCCCGACCGTCACCTGTTCGAGTGTGGCGGCGGGCCGGGAGACACGAAAGGGCCCGCCTCGCGATGCGAGACGGGCCCGGACGGCGTTCCGGCGGCCTCAGCCGCGGACGACCTTGCCGGCCTTCAGGCAGGACGTGCACACCCTGATCCGGCGGCGGGTGCCGGGCGCAATCATGGTGCGCACGCTCTGCAGGTTCGGGTTGAAGCGACGGTGCGTGCGGCGGTGGGAGAACGAGACGGACATGCCGAAGCCGGGCCCCTTGCCGCAGACATCGCAGACACTGGCCACAATGGCCTCCTTGGTCGATGCGCACGCCGCAGGCGTGCTCGAACTGACAGTGGTCGTCCCGCCCGGACAGCCGCCGGGCAACCAGAGCAGTCTAACTGCCGCCGACACGCCCGACCAAACCAGCACGGTCTGCGTCACACGCCCGGCCTGTCAGCGCAGCCAAGTATCCTGCGGCGAGCAGGGCAAGGGCCGGTCACCG
>JBOGDQ010000122.1:0-18814 GCA_050742975.1 Jatrophihabitantaceae bacterium | reverse complement strand
GAGCGGGCACGGGCGGTGTCCAGCCGGCTGCAGCCCGTCCGACCGCCGGACGACGCCCAGGCCGCGGAGCTGCTCGTCGAGCTCCGGCAGACGGTGGACTCGCTGCACTCGGCCGCGCGGGACGCCGCCGCGCTGGCGCCCCTGCTGCGCCGGCGGCGCGAGCTGGAACAGGCGATCACGGCACGCCGATGGACGCTGGGCGGCAAGGGGCCGGCGCGCCGGATCGCGCGCCTGGAGGAGATCCGCTCCGAGCTGGCGTCGCCCGACGCGGCGATGCTCGTGTTCGTGCAGGCCGGGGCGGCCCTGCACGCCGTGGTCGTCGACAGGGGACGGGTACAGGTGCACGAACTCGGCTCCGCGGCGTCCGTCGTCGAGCAGGTGCGCCGGGCACGCGCCGACCTGGACGTGCTGGCCCAGTCGCGGTTGCCGGCTGCACTCGCCGGCGCGGTGCGGGCGTCGTTCGAACGATCCGCCGCCGAGCTCGATCGCTCGCTGCTCGCGCCGCTACGCGTCGACGGCCGGCGGCTGATCGTCGTCTCGACCGGCGTTCTGGGGCAGCTGCCGTGGGGCACGCTGCCGTCGTTGCGGGGGGTTCCGGTCGTGGTTGCACCGTCGGCGACCGCCTGGCTGTCCGCGCGCCAGCGGCCACGCCGGCGGGGACGGCGAGAGGTCGTCGCGGTCGCCGGCCCTGACCTCACGCGCGCGGAGTACGAGGTTCGCGGAGTCGCCGACGCGTGGGCCGGGGCGCCGACGCACATTGGCTCGGCGGCCGACCGGCGAACGCTCGCATCGGCGATGTCCCGCGGCACCGTCGTCCATGTCGCGGCGCACGGGACGCACCAGACCGAGAACCCGCTGTTCTCCTCGCTCCGGTTGGTGGACGGTCCGATGTTCGCCCACGAGCTGGACCAGACCGCCCGGACGCCCGAGCACGTCGTGCTGTCCGCGTGCGAGCTCGGGCTGGCCACCGTCCGACCCGGCGACGAGGCACTCGGACTCACCAGCGTGCTGCTGCACCTGGGCACGTCCAGCGTCGTCGCCGGCGTGGCTCGCGTCGGCGACGACCTCGCCGCCGAGACGATGATCGACTATCACGCGCGGCTGGCCGCCGGAGCGGATTCGGCCGAAGCGCTCGCGGCGGCCACCGAGCACTCGGGCGTCCCGTTCGTCAGCTTCGGAGCGTCCTGGCGCAAGGCGCGCTGATTTGGTCGGTGCGCGGGCCGTCGCGTACCGTGTCAGCTGATCCAACCGAAGACCGCTGGTCATCATGTGCGCGCACATGATCGAACGCCTCCGGAGCGCCGGAGCGGCCCGCGCAGGATGGACGGTTCGGTGTTCTCACCGCCCCGTGCGCCCTGCGCCGGGGCGTTTCTCGTCTCTGCAGGGGGCCGGAGAAGCCAGCCCGACATCCCCGGAGAGGAGGTAGCACATGCCGAACCCCGACAAGTTCGCCGCGGTCGCCGAGATCACCGAGCAGTTCACCAGCTCGTCCGCGGCGGTCATCACCGAGTACCGCGGCCTGTCGGTCAAGCAGGTCACCGATCTTCGCCGCGCTCTCGGGCGGGACACGACCTACGCGGTCGTCAAGAACACGCTGACCAAGCGGGCCGCCGCCGACGCGGGCGTCGCGATCGACGACAGCCTGCTCGTCGGTCCGACGGCCATCGCGTTCGTCAGCGGTGACCCGGTCGTCGCAGCGAAGGGACTTCGTGACTTCGCCCGGACCAACCCGATGCTCGTCATCAAGGGCGGTGTCCTCGACGGCAAGTCGCTGTCGCCGGCCGAGGTGGCCAGGATCGCCGACCTCGAGTCGCGCGAGGTGCTGCTGGCCAAGCTGGCCGGAGCGCTCAAGGCGCTGCCGACGCGTGCGGCCGGCCTGTTCCAGGCGCCGCTGTCGCAGATGGCCCGCCTGGCTAAGGCACTCGAGGAGAAGAAGGCGAGCGACACCTCGACGAGCGGCAACCTGAAGCAGGACACCCCGGACGCCGATGCCGGGGAGCCCGCAGCTACCGAGGCGACCGACGCCGTTGTCGAGGCACCCGAAAGCCCCGCCGAGCCGGCGGAGTAACACCGCTTTTCCGCTACCGCGGAGGCACGCTCATCCGCTGTCGCGGAGGGCATTCACCGAACCAGCCGGCTCACCCGGCGACAGAAAGAAAGGACGCCAATCATGGCGAAGCTCAGCACCGACGAGCTGCTCGACTCCTTCAAGGAGATGACCCTCCTTGAGCTCAGCGATTTCGTGAAGCAGTTCGAGGAGACCTTCGACGTCACCGCCGCCGCGCCCGTCGCGGTAGCCGCCGCTGCAGCGCCTGGCGCCGCTCCGGCCGAGGCCGCCGCCGAGCAGGATGAGTTCGACGTCATCCTGGAGGCTGCGGGCGACAAGAAGATCCAGGTCATCAAGGAGGTGCGCACCCTCACCAGCCTCGGTCTCAAGGAGGCCAAGGATCTGGTCGACGGCGCGCCCAAGCCGCTGCTGGAGAAGGTCAACAAGGAGGCCGCCGACAAGGCGAAGGAGGCCCTCGAGGCCGCCGGCGCCACGGTCACGGTCAAGTAGTTCCTGCACCACCTCGGACGGGGGCTGTCCGCTTCGGCGGGCCGCCCCCGTCCGGCGTTTCGGGCCCAGGTTCTCCGGTGCTCGGTGCTCGGTGCTCGCGGATCGTGGAGCTGTAGCTGTTGATCTTCCTGCGCCTGCCGTCACCGGGCCTACCACGCGCAGGAAGATCACCCGATCGCGCAGCTGTGGCCGTTGATCTTCCTGCGCCTGCCGTCACCGCGCCTGCTCGCGCCGCTCTTCTTATCGCACCGGTGAGCGGGCGATGTGAACGAGTTCGGTGCCGGCAGTGTGCACCCGCCGGCGGCCGTCCTGGCCCGCGCGCGATACCGGGCAAAATATGCGAGGCTGGGCCGGCCGTCGGCGTTACCAACGGGTAGGACCTTCGTTAAATCCATGAGTCATGCCGCGGAACTGCCCGGTTTCTGTGGACGACCGGATCTGGAAGGGGACTCAGGTGGGGGTCGAGGTCACGGTCACCGACCTGACGAAGTCGTTCGGCAAGCAGCGGATCTGGGGCGACGTGACGCTGACCCTGCCCCCGGGGGAGGTCTCGGTGATGCTGGGCCCGTCGGGCACCGGGAAGTCGGTGTTCCTGAAGACGCTCATCGGGCTGCTGAAGCCGGACAAGGGTTCGATCCTCATCCGCGACGTGGACGTGGCCAGGTGTAGCGAGTCCAAGCTGTACGAGACCCGCAAGCTCTTCGGCGTGCTGTTCCAGGACGGCGCCCTGTTCGGCTCGATGAACCTGTTCGACAACATCGCCTTCCCGTTGCGCGAGCACACCAGGAAGAGCGAGAGGGAGATCGCGAGCATCGTCTCGGAGAAGCTCGAGATGGTCGGCCTGACCGGCACCGACAAGAAGCTCCCCGGCGAGATCTCCGGCGGCATGCGCAAGCGGGCCGGCCTGGCTCGCGCACTGGTGCTGGAACCCGAGATCATCCTGTTCGACGAACCCGACTCCGGGCTCGACCCGGTCCGCGTGGCCTACCTGAACCAGCTGATCATCGACCTGAACGCGGTCACCGACGCCACCTTCCTGATCGTCACCCACGACATCGGAACCGCGCGGACCGTCCCGGACAACCTGGGCATGCTGTTCAAGCGCGAGCTCGTCATGTTCGGTCCCCGGGAGGTGCTGCTCACCTCCGAGGAGCCGGTCGTGAAGCAGTTCCTCAACGGCCGGCGCGAGGGACCCATCGGCATGTCCGAGGAGAAGGACTCCGCGCTCGTCGCCTCCGAGCTCGCCTCGCTCGCGGACGCTCCGCCGGCGCACCCGGCGGCCGCGCCCAAGGGCAGCATCGGTGGCGGCGTGCCGCCGCAGATCGCGCCCTCGCCGGGGCTGCCCGAGCGCAAGGCGGTGGCGCGCCGGCAGCGGCGCGTGCTCGACATGCTGCACACGCTGCCCCGGCAGGCCCAGGCCGCGATCCAGGCGTTGCTCGACCAGGAGCACCAGGAGGAGCTCGAGGCCCGCGAAGCGGCCGGCGGAACTGCCGGCGACGCGCGCAACGAAGACATGCACAGCCAAGCCACGCAGACGCTGCAGGCGAGGCAGGCCTGATGGTCTCGCTGTCTCCGGTCGGGGGAGTGCGGCAGGCGGGTCGTCTGTTCGCGCTGTTCCTGGACGTGTTCCGGCTGATCTTCCGCCGGCCGTTCCAGTTCCGGGAGTTCATCCAGCAGGCCTGGTTCGTCGCCAGCGTCACCATCGTCCCGACCGCACTGGTCGCCATCCCGTTCGGCGCGGTGATCGCGCTACAGCTGGGCAGCCTGGCACGGCAGATCGGTGCCCAGTCGTTCATCGGCGCGGCCAGCGTCCTCGCGATCGTGCGCGAGGCCAGCCCGATCGTCTGCGCGCTGCTGATCGCCGGCGCCGGCGGCTCGGCCATCTGCGCCGACCTGGGCAGCCGCAAGATCCGTGACGAGATCGACGCCATGGAGGTGCTCGGCATCTCGCCGATCCAGCGCCTGGTCGTGCCCCGCGTCCTGGCCTGCACGCTCGTCGCCGTCGCGCTGAACGGCCTGGTCTGCGTGGTCGGGACCGCGGGCGGCTACTTCTTCAACGTCGTGCTGCAGGGCGGCACACCCGGTGCCTACCTGGCGAGCTTCTCCGCGCTGGCGCAGCTCCCCGACCTGTACGCCGGCGAGCTCAAGGCGTTCATCTTCGGGATCATCGCCGCGGTGGTCGCGTCCTACAAGGGGCTGAACGCGGGCGGCGGTCCGAAGGGCGTCGGCGACGCGGTGAACCAGTCCGTGGTGATCACCTTCCTGCTGCTGTTCTTCGTCAACTTCGTCATCACGGCCGTGTACTTCCAGGTCGTCCCGGCGAAGGGGTCGTGATGGCCGGCACCGATCTCGTCGCCTCCGCGCGCAAGGCGGCCAACGCGCCGTTCCAGCTGCTGGACAACCTCGGCGAGCAGATGAGCTTCTACGTCCGGGCGCTCGCCTGGACGCCGCGGACCGTCCGGCGCTACAAGAAGGAAGTGCTGCGCCTGCTCTCCGAGGTCGTCTTCGGCAGCGGCTCGCTCGCGGTCATCGGCGGCACGGTCGGCGTCATCGCCTTCATGTCGTTCTTCACCGGCACCGAGGTCGGGCTGCAGGGCTTCGCATCGCTGGAGCAGCTCGGCATCGCGTCCTACACCGGCTTCATCTCGGCCTTCTTCAACACCCGCGAGATCGCACCGCTCGTCGCCGGCCTCGCGCTGTCGGCGACCGTCGGCTGCGGCTTCACGGCCCAGCTGGGTGCGATGCGGATCAGCGAGGAGATCGACGCCCTCGAGGTGATGGCGGTGCCCAGCCTGCCCTTCCTGGTGACGTCGCGGATCATCGCCGGCTTCATCGCGGTCATCCCGCTGTACGTGATCGGACTGCTGTCGAGCTACCTCGCGACCTACCTGATCATCGTCTACTACTTCGGCCAGTCGGCGGGCACCTACTCGCACTACTTCCACCTGTTCCTGCCGGCCGGTGACGTGATCTGGTCCTTCTTCAAAGTGCTCGTGTTCTCGATCGTCATCGTGCTGACGCACTGCTACTACGGCTACACGGCGAAGGGTGGCCCGGCGGGCGTCGGAGTCGCGGTCGGCCGCGCGGTGCGTACCGCGATCGTCAGCGTCACGCTGTTCGACTTCTTCCTGTCGCTGGCGATCTGGGGCTCCACCACGAGCGTGCGGTTGGCGGGCTAGCCGTGGCCAGGGAATCGGTGGCGACGATCGCCAAGCGGCGCGGGTTGGGCGTGCTCTACATCGCCGTCATCGCCGGGCTGGTCGCGCTGTCGATCGCGTTCTACAACAAGACGTTCACCGACGTCGTCACGGTCACGCTGAAGACCGACCACACCGGCAACCAGCTGATCCCGGAGTCCGACGTCAAGGAGCGCGGGATCATCGTCGGCTACGTCAAGAGCGTGAAGGTCGACTCCGGCTCCGGCGCGTGCACCCAGCACACGCTGACCTGCGTGAGCGTCAAGCTGGCGATCCAGCCCAGCCGCACGAAGATCATCCCGAGCAACGTCTCCGCGCAGATCCTGCCGAAGACCCTGTTCGGCGAGCAGTACGTCTCGCTGACCCTGCCGAGCAACCCCGGCCCGTCGATCAAGTCCGGGGACACGATCGCGCAGGACCGGTCGCAGGGGGCGCTGGAGACGCAGAAGGTGCTCGGCGACCTGCTGCCGCTGCTGCAGGCGGTCCAGCCGGCCGAGTTGAACGCGACGTTGACCGCGCTGGCCACGGCGCTGCAGGGGCGCGGCGCGAAGCTCGGACAGACGCTCGTCGGCATCGACAAGTACCTCAAGGCGTTCAACCCGCACACGAGCGCGGTGGTCGCGGACCTGAAGAAGCTGGGCCAGGTCTCGCTCGAGTACAACGGCGTGACGCCGGACATCGTGGCGACGCTGAACAACCTGCAGACGTCGGTAAAGACGGTGCTCGACAAGAGGCAACAGCTCGACAACCTGCTGACCTCGGTCACCAGCACGTCGACGATCGTGAAGAGCTTCCTCGCCGACAACGAGCAGAATCTGATCACCGTGGTCGGGACGACGGACAAGGTCTACAGCCTGCTGGCCGAGTACTCGCCCGAGTTCAGCTGCCTGCTCGGCGGGCTCAACACTCTCGCCGACCGCGCGGACGCCGCGATCAAGAACAACCAGATCCAGCTGAGCGCGCAGCTCGACCAGACCAACATGGGCAAGTACAAGCCGGGCGAGGAGCCGCGCCTGATCACCGGGTACGGCCCGAACTGCTTCGGCCTGCCCAACCCGCCGGTCCCGTTCAAGATCCCGCCGAAGTTCCAGTGCATCAACGACGGGGCGGCGCTGACCGATGCGCCGTGCGGGCGGGACCGGACCCAGTCGAGCTCACAGGAGGCGCTCGGCTCCCCGGCCGAGGACGCGCTGGTGAACACGCTCATCGCGTCCGCGGTCGGTACCACACCGGACAAGGTTCCCGACATAGCGACGGCCCTGGCGGCGCCGCTCCTGCGTGGTCAAACGGTGAACGTCAAATGAGAGGCGTCATCAGCCCGCTGATCAAGCTGGTCATCTTCCTGATCGTGACGGCGTTCGCGACGTACGTGCTCGGCGCAACGATCGCGAACAGCAGCTACGGCGCGACCAAGACCTACCGGGCCGACTTCACCGACGCGTCCGGCTTGCAGACTGGTGACGACGTCCGGATCGCAGGCGTCCGGGTCGGCTCGATCAGCGACATCAAGATCGTCCGGCACGACACCGCCGAGGTGTCGTTCACGGTCTCCAAGGATCGCTCGCTGCCCACCTCGGTGATCGCCCAGCTGCGGTACCGCAACCTGGTCGGCCAGCGCTACCTGGACATCGAGCACGGGCCCGGCAACACCAGCGCGACGCTCAAGTCGAACGCCGTGATCCCGGAGAGCCAGACGCGACCGGCCGTCGACCTGACCGTCCTGTTCCAGGGGTTCCAACCGCTGTTCCAGGGCCTGGACGCCGGCCAGATCAACCAGCTCTCCGGCGAGATCATCTCGGCACTTCAGGGAGAGGGCGGCAGCCTCGACCTGCTGCTCGGGACCCTGGGCGATCTCACCAACACTCTGGCAGACAAGGACCACGTGATCGGCGAGGTCGTCGACAACCTCTCGTCCGTGCTGACCGCGGTCGGCAGCCGCGACTCCGAGCTGTCCAACCTCATCCTGCAACTGCAGGGCTTCGTGTCCGGGCTGGCGCAGGACCGCAACACGATCGGCAACGCGATCGACGGCATCAACAGCCTGGCCACGTCCACGTCCGGACTCCTGTCGCAGGTCCGGGCTCCGCTGAAGAAGGACATCGTCGACCTGACCGGTCTGGTCGGGAACCTGAACAAGGGCAGTGCGAACGTCCAGTTCGTGCTCGCTCAGTTGCCGCCCACCGTCGGTGCGCTGATCCGCACCGCCAGCTACGGCTCGTGGTTCAACTTCTATCTGTGCTCGATCAGCGGCTCGATCACGCTCCCGGGCGGCACGCGCTCGCTGAACCTGAACGTGATTTCGCATCAGCCGGGTGACGGCCAGCAGAGGTGCAGCGGATGAGCGACGTGACGAGCACGCACCGCCCGCACGGCGAGTCGTCCGGGCCGGTGAAGACCCGCCGGACCAACGTCGGCGGCAGGTCGTTCAGCTCGCGCAACCCCACGCCCATCGGTGCCATTGGCCTGGTCCTGATCGTGGTGATCCTGTGGGCGGCGTTCAACGCCGGCAAGCTGCCGCTCATCGGCGGCGGCACGACCTACAGCGCGTACTTCACCGAAGCGGCCGGGCTCACGCAGGGCAACGAGGTGCGCGTCGCCGGCGTGAAGGTCGGCCAGGTCGAGTCGGTCGGCCTGGATTACTCCGGCGGTCAGGGCAAGGTCAAGGTCACCTTCAAGGTCAAGGACGCGTTCATCGGCGACCAGAGCCAGGCGGCGATCAAGCTCAAGACGCTGCTGGGGGCGAAGTTCCTGGCGATCGACTCGACGGGCACGTCGAAGCAGGACCCGCACGAGACGATCCCGGAGTCGCGCACGACCTCGCCCTTCGACGTGTACCCCGCCTTCACCGAGCTCACCACGACCGTCGACAGCATCGACACGACGCAGCTGGCCAAGGCGTTCGACGTGCTGTCCGCCGACTTCAAGAACACGCCCGGCTCGGTCAAGACCGTCGTCAACGGCCTCACCCGGTTGTCGAACACGATCGCCTCGCGCGACACCGCGCTGCGGAACCTGCTGGCCAAGGCGAACGACGTGACCGGCGTGCTGGCCAGCCGCGACGACCAGCTGCAGAAGCTGCTGACCGACGGTGGCCTGCTCCTGGACGAGCTGAACGCGCGGCGCGACGCCATCCACTCGCTGCTGATCAACACCACCGTCCTGGCCACCCAGCTGGAAGGCCTGGTGTCGGACAACCAGAAGACCATCGGCCCGCTGCTCGACCAGCTGCACGGCGTGCTCTCGCTGCTGCAGAAGAACCAGGAGAACCTGGACCGTGGGCTGAGCCTGCTCGGCCCGTTCTACCGCGTCTTCAACAACACCATCGGGAACGGCCGCTGGTTCGACAACTACATCCAGAACCTCAGCGGCGCCGGGGTGCTCGGACTGCTGGGGGTGGGCGGCGCATGATGGCCAAGTTCTCCGCGAACCTCACCCGCGTCGTCGCCGGTGCCGTCGTGCTGGCCGTCGTGTTCGGCGTCGGCCTCTACCTGCTGTTCGGTGGTGGCGGAACCAAGACCGTCACCGCCAACTTCGCGTCCGCGGTGGGCGTGTACCCGGGGACCCCGGTGAAGATCCTCGGCGTCCAGGTCGGCCAGGTCAGCAAGGTGAGCCCGCAGGGTGGGTCGGTCGCGATCACGCTGTCGTACGACAGCAAGTACAAGGTCCCGGCCAACGCCGTCTCGCTGATCGTCGCGAACTCGCTGGTGAGCGACCGGTACGTGCAGCTTGCGCCGGTGTACAGCGGCTCGGGCCCGGTGCTGAGCGACCGGGCGAGGATCCCGCTGTCCCGCACCGCCTCACCCGCGGAGCTGGACGACATCTACGGCGCGCTGGACAAGCTGTCGGTCGCGCTCGGACCGAAGGGCACGAACAAGCACGGCTCGCTCTCGACGTTCCTGAAGGTTGCCTCGGCGAACCTGAACGGCAACGGCGCCGCGCTCGGCAACAGCATCACCCAGCTGTCGAAGGCGGCGCAGACGCTGTCCGACGGCCGCGAGGACCTGTTCGGGACGGTGAAGAACCTGCAGGCCTTCACCCAGGCGCTGTCCTCCAGCGACGCGCAGGTGCGGCACTTCGAGGAGCAACTCGCGCAGGTGGCCGGCGACCTCGCGAACGAGCGCTCCGACCTGGGCAGCGCCCTGCACAACCTCACGACGGCGTTGAACTCGGTGGCGACGTTCGTCAAGGACAACGCCGGCAAGGTGCATACGGACCTGGGCGGGCTCAAGGACCTGACCAAGATCCTTGTCGCCGAGAACTCGTCGCTGAACGAGACGCTGGCGGTCGGGCCGGTCGCGCTGGCCAACATCGTCCACGCCTACCAGGGCGACCTCGGTGTCATCGCGACGCGCAGCAACACCGAGTCACTGACCGATCCGGGTCAGCTCTGCCAGCTGCTCAAGCTCGGCGGGCTGCTGACCCCGGTGGGCAACCTGCTGGGTCCGCAGACCGCCAAGATCGTTTCGACCTGCAACCAGGCGATCGCCAAGCTGCCGAACGGTGGCGCGCTGCCGCCCGGGCTAGACCTGACGCAGATCCAGAACGCGCTGACCCAGCTCCTCGGTGGCGGCGGCCTGGTCGGGGCGGGTGGCTGATGAGAACCAGAGCGACGGTGTCGGCATGAGGCGGACGAAGGCAGCTCTCGCCGCGCTGGCCGCGTCGTCGGTCCTGCTGTCCGGCTGCGGGTTCCATGGGCTGTACAGCGCCAACCTGCCCGGCGGCGCCGACCTCGGCAGCCATCCCTACACGGTGACGGTGTACTTCGCCGACGTCCTCGACCTGGTCCCGCAGTCCGCGGTCAAGGTGAACGACGTCGCGGTGGGCAAGGTCGAGTCGATCCGGCTCAGCCAGAGCAAGGACGGAGCGGCCGCCGGCGCCATGGGCGGCAGCACCGCTGCCGACGCGACCCGCAACGGGTGGACCGCCCGGGTCACGTTGCAGGTGAACGGCGGCGTCCACCTGCCGGCCAACGCGCGCGCAGCGGTGAAGATGACCTCGCTGCTCGGTGAGAAGTACGTCCAGCTGGCCGAGCCGCTCGGCCAGCCGTCGACCCAGGACCTGCACACCGGCTCGGTGATCCCGATCTCGCGGACGGATACCGCTCCGGAGGTCGAGGAGGTGCTCGGCGCGCTCTCCCTGCTGCTCAACGGCGGCGGCCTGCAGCAGATCCACACCATCACCACCGAGCTGAACAAGGCCCTCAAGGGCAACACCGGCGCGGTCCGTGACCTGCTCACCCAGCTCAACACCTTCACCGGGACGCTCGATCAGCAGAAGGGCGACATCGTCAACGCGCTCGACGCGCTGGACACCCTGTCCACGACGTTGAACAAGCAGAGGCAGACGATCGTCCACGCCCTCGACACGTTCCCTCAGGCGTTGCAGATCCTGAAGAACGAGCGCGGCCAGCTGGTCACGATGCTGACCAGCCTGTCCGACCTGGGCACCGTCGCCACCCGCGTCGTCAACGCGACCCAGCAGACCCTCGTCTCGTCGCTGACCGCGCTGTCGCCGGTGCTCGAACAGCTCACCGCCTCGGGGCAGAACCTGCCGAAGGCACTCAGGATCGCCGGCACCTTCCCGTTCCCCCTCGGCAATACGCGGCAGATCGTCCGCGGCGACTACGCGAACCTGCACTTGTTCCTCGACCTGAACCTGACGAACGAGTTGTGTGGTCTGAACAAGGCCCTGTGCAACCTGGGGCACGCGGTGGCCTCGTCCACGTCCTCGGCCACGCAGTCGAGGTTGACGCCCGACTCGACCGGCAGCCAGTCGCTGCAGGCCACCCTCCTCGGTGCGGGCGGGTGATGCGCCGATGCTGCGACGGTCGGTGAAGATACAGCTGATCATCTTCGTGATCATGACGTTGGTCGGCGTCTCCTACGTCAGTGCCGAGTACGTCGGCCTGTTCAAGGGCTTCGGCAAGGACGCCTGCACGATAAGCGCGGAGTTCCCCGACTCCGGCGGCATCTTCACCAATGCCGAGGTCACCTACCGCGGCGTCACGGTCGGCCGGGTCGGGCAGCTGCACCTGATCGACAAGGGCGTGAAGGTCGACCTGAACCTGTCCGACTGCAGCCACCCGAAGGTTCCGGTGAGCACGTCGGCCACGGTCTCGGACCGCTCGGTGATCGGCGAGCAGTACGTCAACCTGATCCCACCCAACGGCAATGGCCCGTACATGCACGGCGGCGAGGTCATCACGATGGACCACACCAGCGTCCCCATCGCGACCAAGCAGCTGCTGACCGACATGGACGCGCTGGTCCAGTCCGTCGACATCCCGTCGCTGCAGACCACGGTCCGCGAGCTCGGCGAGGCGTTCGCGAACCGGGGCCAGGCGCTCGGGTCGCTGCTGGACTCCACCAACAACCTGCTGGTCACGGCGCAGCAGAACCTGCCGACGACGATCGCGCTGATCAAATCGGCGGGCAAGGTGCTGGACACCCAGCTGGCCGAGGCACAGCCGCTGCAGAGCTTCACGCACAGCCTCAACCTGCTCTCGCAGCAGCTCAAGCAGAGTGACGGAGACATCCGCAACCTGCTCGACAACGGCCCCGGCAACTTGTCCGTGATCAGCCAGTTCGTCACCGACAACAAGACCGACCTCGGCCTCATCCTGGCCAACCTGGCGACGACCGGCCAGACGCTCGTGCGCCACCTGGACGGCATCGAGCAGATCCTCGAGTTGTTCCCGGTACTGGCGGCCGGCGGGCAGACCTCGTTGCGCTCCGGTGGATCGTGTGGCAGCGAGACTTGCGGAGCGCTCGGGTTCATCCTGCAGGCGCAGAACGACCCGAAGGACTGCGGCGACCCGAAGAAGGGTTCGGAGGGCTACGGCGGCACGAAGATCCGCCAGCCGAGCGAGACCGGGCCGCAGGCTCCGAACACGGCGGCGCACTGCACGGCGCCGCCCAGCAGCGGCACCGATGTGCGGGGTTCGGCGAACGTCCCGGGCGGCGATCCGATAAGCAACTCCGGCGGTGAGGTGGCCTATCCTCGCGTGACCACGCAGAACACGCTCAGGTTGGGCGACGTCGGAGGCCGTGCCTCGATCCTGGGTGACCGGTCCTGGATCGCGATCCTGACCACCGCACTCAACTGAACGTTGCAGCGCTGAGCCGGCGCCGCGACGCGCGGCCTACCGTCCGCGCCGCAGCTCGGCAGAAGTAGGGAGACGATGGCTTTCATGCGCGCTCCGGCAGCTCGCCCACCGTGGATCGTGGCGGCCGTACTCGCGGTGCTCGCCGTGGTGCTGGCCGCCCTGCTGTTCGCGGTGGTCTACCCGGCCCGGCACCGCCACAAGGACTCTGCCGCAGCGCAGTTCAGCTCGAGCGAGCAGGCCGCCCTCTCGGCCGCGACGACGCAGACGATCAACATGCTCACCTACGCCCGCAAGAGCTTCGACACCGACTTCGCGCGGGCACTCGCCGGAGCGACCGGACAGCTCAGGAGCGACCTGCAGAAGGACAAGGCGAGCACACTGACGCAGCTGACGACGAACAAGTTCGACATCAAGGCGCAGGTGACCGACACCGCGCTGGAGAGCGGTGACGCTGCCAAGGGCTATCTGGTGCTGCTCGTCGCCAACGGCTACCGGATCGACGCCAACGGCAAGCAGTCGGCCGCGATCCCCAAGCGGATCGAGCTGACGATGGTGCGGGTCGGCGGAAAGTGGCTGGCCTCCGACCTGCAGGGGATCGACTTGTCATGACCGAGCGCGACGACGAGGGCCGCGATGACGGCGCCACCCGGAAGGGCAGCACCGATCCAGGCAGCAGTACCGATCAGGGCAGCCAGGCCAGGCGGCCGGCGCCCTCCCCGAAGGCGCAGGCGGCCAGCCGGGCCCGGCGCATCGGCGGCCGACCGCAGCCCGGCGCGGCATCGCGCCCGGCACCGGGACCGACCCCTGGACCGATGCCTGGACCTGAGTCGCGGCTGGCGCCGCGGGCCGAGCCGGCCGAGCCGGCCGAGCGGGCCGAGCGGGCCGAGACGTCCGCCGCCGTCGTCCTGGACAAGTCCCAACCGCCGGCCGCGCGACCGCACCGACCGCTGCCGGCCTGGCTGAGCTGGCTGCCGTCGGCAGTGCTCGCGGCGGTGCTCGTCCTGGTCCTGGTGCTGGGCGTCGCGGCCAGCCACGGCGTGTGGTGGGCCACGAAGAGCGTGAACGTCGCCACCCAGCGGGGGCAGGTCCTCGCCGCAGCCAAGAGCTGCATGGCGACGATGAACACCTACGACTACCGCAAGCTCGACCAGGCCGAGGCGAAGGGGCTGGCCTGCACCACCGGCAAGTTCACCGCGCAGTACAAGACCGCGATCGACAAGCTGGTCCGGCCGCAGGCGACCAAGCTGAAGTTCACCCAGGCCGCGACCGTGAACAACGCCGGCATCGAGTCGGTCAGCAGCGACGGCAAGCAGTGGGTCGTGCTGATCTTCGGTCAGCTGTCCACGACCAACAGCGCGGACGGCACGAGCACTCCCAAGCTGTCGATCTTCAGCGCGCGCGTGACGATGCAGCCGGTCAGCGGCCACTGGCTGGTCGCCAGCTACGAGTACGCCCCGTCCGGCTGAACGGATGAAACGGCCCGAAATGCTTGACGTCCGGGGCCTGGCGAGGCACCCTTTCTGCACACGCCGTTGGCCTGCTCTGTTCGGTTTCGACGGCCGCAGGATGCGGTGAGCCCCCGCCTGGAGCGAGCGGGCGGAGTTCACCCGGACCCGCGGCCGGGCGACCCGGGAGCGGCTCCGGGTAGTGGCCTTGCTTGCCATGCCCGAAGTTGCTAGACTGCAACTTTGCGCTGCCCTCTGCCCACCCCTGCGGTCCGTCTGTACAACTCAGCGGCCTACTTCCTGTTGCCCCGGAACACCACGGTGCCGCACGAAGTGTCGACGGATGCAGGAGGCCAGTGGACGCGCGTCGTTCGGCCCGGTTCATAGTCCTTGGAAGGACGCATCTTGGCAGTCTCTCGCTCCGGTAAGGCAAGTTCCGCAAATGGCAAGTCGTTCGGTATCCCGGGGTCCCCGCCCCGGACGTCTTTCGCCAAGATCCGCGAGCCGTTGGAGGTGCCAAACCTTCTCGCGCTGCAGACCGAGTCCTTCGACTGGCTGGTGGGTAACGAGGCCTGGCAGGCTCGTGCCACCGCCGATTCCTCGCCTAACTCGGGCCTGGCCGAGATCCTGGGCGAGCTCTCCCCGATCGAGGACTTCTCCGGCTCGATGAGCCTGTCCTTCTCCAATCCGCGCTTCGAGGACGTCAAGGCGTCCATCGAGGAGTGCAAGGACAAGGACATGACCTACGCGGCCCCGCTGTTCGTCACCGCGGAGTTCACCAACAACACCACCGGCGAGATCAAGTCGCAGACCGTGTTCATGGGCGACTTCCCGATGATGACCCGCAAGGGCACCTTCGTCATCAACGGCACCGAGCGCGTCGTGGTCAGCCAGCTGGTCCGCTCGCCGGGCGTCTACTTCGACCGGACGATCGACAAGACCTCCGACGTCGACGTGTACGCGGTCAAGGTCATCCCCGGCCGCGGCGCCTGGCTGGAGTTCGACGTCGACAAGCGCTCGACCGTCGGCGTCCGCATCGACCGCAAGCGGCGCCAGCCGGTGACCGTCCTGCTGAAGGCGCTGGGCTGGTCCGAGGACCGCATCCGCGAGCACTTCTCGTGGTCCGAGACCCTCATCGCCACGCTCGACAAGGACCACATCGGCTCGCCGGACGAGGCCCTGCTCGACATCTACCGCAAGCTGCGCCCGGGCGAGCCGCCGACGCGCGAGTCCGCGCAGGCGCTGCTGGAGAACCTGTTCTTCAACCCGAAGCGCTACGACCTGGCCAAGGTCGGCCGGTACAAGGCCAACAAGAAGCTGGGCCTGGACGTCGCGATCGGCACCGGCACGCTGACCGAGGACGACATCGTCCGCACCATCGAGTACCTGGTCCGGCTGCACGCCGGCGAGGACGGCTACGAGGTCGACGACATCGACCATTTCGGCAACCGGCGCCTGCGCACGGTCGGCGAGCTCATCCAGAACCAGATCCGCGTCGGCCTGTCCCGCATGGAGCGGGTCGTCCGCGAGCGGATGACGACCCAGGACGTCGAGGCGATCACGCCGCAGACCCTGATCAACATCCGGCCGGTCGTCGCCTCCATCAAGGAGTTCTTCGGCACCTCGCAGCTGAGCCAGTTCATGGACCAGACGAACCCGCTGGCCGGCCTGACCCACAAGCGCCGGCTGTCCGCGCTCGGCCCCGGTGGCCTGTCCCGCGACCGCGCCGGCATGGACGTCCGTGACGTGCACCCGTCGCACTACGGCCGCATGTGCCCGATCGAGACGCCGGAAGGCCCGAACATCGGCCTGATCGGCTCGCTCGCCTCCTACGGTCGCGTCAATGCGTTCGGCTTCATCGAGACGCCGTACCGCAAGGTCGAGAAGGGTCGCGTCACCGACCAGATCGACTACCTGTCGGCCGACGAGGAGGACCGGCACGTCATCGCCCAGGCCAACGCGATCATCGACGCCAAAGGCAACTTCGCCGAGGCGAAGGTGCTGTGCCGCAAGAAGGGCGGCGAGGTCGACATGATCCTGCCCGACGACGTCGACTACATGGACGTCTCGCCGCGGCAGATGGTGTCGGTCGCGTCGGCGATGATCCCGTTCCTGGAGCACGACGACGCCAACCGGGCCCTGATGGGCGCCAACATGCAGCGCCAGGCCGTGCCGCTGCTGCGCTCGGAGTCGCCGCTCGTCGGCACCGGGATGGAACTGCGGGCCGCGGTCGATGCCGCCGACGTCCTCACCGCCGAGAAGGCTGGTGTGGTCACCGACCTGTCCGCCGACTACATCACGATCATGGCCGACGACGGCACTCACCAGACGTACCGGCTGGCGAAGTTCGCGCGCTCGAACCAGGGCACCAGCTTCAACCAGAAGCCGATCGTCAACGAGGGCGACCGCATCGAGGTCGGCCAGGTCATCGCCGACGGCCCGTCCACCGACACCGGTGAGATGGCGCTCGGCAAGAACCTGCTGGTCGCCTACATGCCGTGGGAGGGCCACAACTACGAGGACGCGATCATCCTCAACCAGCGTCTCGTGCAGGACGACGTGCTCACCTCGATCCACATCGAGGAGCACGAGGTCGACGCGCGCGACACCAAACTGGGCGCCGAGGAGATCACCCGGGACATCCCGAACGTCTCTGAGGAGGTGCTGGCCGACCTCGACGAGCGCGGCATCGTGCGCATCGGCGCCGACGTGGTGCCGGGTGACGTGCTGGTCGGCAAGGTGACGCCCAAGGGCGAGACCGAGCTGACCCCGGAGGAGCGGCTGCTGCGCGCGATCTTCGGCGAGAAGGCGCGCGAGGTCCGCGACACGTCGCTGAAGGTGCCGCACGGCGAGGCCGGCAAGGTCATCGGCGTGCGTGTGTTCAGCCGGGAGGACGGCGACGAGCTGCCGGCCGGGGTCAACGAGCTGGTCCGGGTGTACATCGCCCAGAAACGCAAGATCCAGCCCGGTGACAAGCTGGCCGGACGCCACGGCAACAAGGGCGTTATCTCGATCATCCTGGCGCCGGAGGACATGCCGTTCCTCGAGGACGGCACCCCGGTCGACGTCGTGCTCAACCCGCTCGGCGTCCCGAGCCGGATGAACGTCGGTCAGGTCCTCGAGTCGCACCTGGGCTGGGTGGCCAAGACCGGCTGGAAGGTCGACGGTTCGCCCGGCTGGGCGGCGCGGCTGCCCGAGCCGGCCCGCGTGGGCACGCCGGACAGCAACGTCGCGACCCCGGTGTTCGACGGTGCCCGCGAGGAGGAGATCACCGGCCTGCTGGCGTCCACACTGCCGACGCGCGACGGCGCTCAGCTGATCGGTTCGACCGGCAAGGCGCGGCTGTACGACGGCCGCTCCGGTGAGCCGTTCCCCGAGCCGGTGTCGGTGGGCTACACCTACATCCTCAAGCTGCTGCACCTGGTCGACGACAAGATTCACGCGCGCTCGACCGGCCCGTACTCGATGATCACGCAGCAGCCGCTGGGCGGTAAGGCGCAGTTCGGTGGTCAGCGCTTCGGCGAGATGGAGTGCTGGGCGATGCAGGCCTACGGCGCCGCCTACGCGCTGCAGGAGCTGCTGACGATCAAGTCCGACGACATCCTCGGCCGAGTGAAGGTGTACGAGGCGATCGTCAAGGGCGAGAACATCCCCGAGCCGGGCATCCCCGAGTCGTTCAAGGTGCTGCTCAAGGAGCTGCAGTCGCTGTGCCTGAACGTCGAGGTGCTCTCCAGCGACGGGCAGACCGTCGAGATGCGCGACACCGACGATGACGTCTACCGGGCCGCCGAGGAGCTGGGCATCGACCTGTCCCGCCGCTTCGAGCCGAGCTCGGTCGAAGAAGTTTAGAAGTCACTCTCCGCGATCTTCCTGCGCCTGAGGCGTCCTGGCGCAGCCCGCGCAGGAAGATCGCGAAACCGGATCCGTCCTGATCCAATAGAAAGTAGGAAGTCTTGCTCGACGTCAACGTGTTCGACGAGCTGCGTATCGGCCTGGCTACGGCGGACGACATCCGCCAGTGGAGCCACGGCGAGGTCAAGAAGCCCGAGACCATCAACTACCGGACCCTCAAGCCGGAGAAGGATGGCCTGTTCTGCGAGAAGATCTTCGGTCCGACCCGGGACTGGGAGTGCTACTGCGGCAAGTACAAGCGGGTGCGCTTCAAGGGCATCATCTGCGAGCGCTGCGGTGTCGAGGTCACGCGCGCGAAGGTGCGTCGCGAGCGGATGGGCCACATCGAGCTCGCCGCGCCGGTCACGCACATCTGGTACTTCAAGGGCGTCCCGTCGCGGCTCGGTTACCTGCTCGACCTCGCGCCCAAGGACCTCGAGAAGATCATCTACTTCGCGGCGTACCTGATCACGAACGTGAACGATGAGGAGTGGCACCGCGACATGCCGACCCTCGAGGCCGAGGTCAGCGCCGAGAAGTCGACGCTTGAGAAGAAGCGGGACGCGGACATCGACGCCCGCGCCAAGAAGCTCGAGACCGACCTGGCCGAGCTCGAGGC
>JBOGDQ010000121.1:0-17032 GCA_050742975.1 Jatrophihabitantaceae bacterium | reverse complement strand
GTTCGGGCACGGACCGCACTTCTGCCTCGGCGCGCACTTGGCCCGGACCCAGATGCGGGCCCTGTTCGGCGAGCTGCTAGCACGCACTCGCTGGATCGAGGCCGTGGGCGAGCCGGCCTACTTGCAGGAACTATCTGTCGTCGGCGCCCTCGGGCTTGGCGTCGATGCCGGCTTCTGCCCGCTGCTCCGGCGTGATCGGCGCGGGGGCGGCGGTCAGTGGGTCGTAACCGCCACCGGTCTTCGGGAACGCGATGACGTCCCGGATCGACTCGGTGCCCGACAGCAGCGCGCAGATCCGGTCCCAGCCGAGCGCAACGCCACCGTGCGGCGGGGCGCCGAAGTTGAATGCATCGAGCAGGAACCCGAACTTATCGCGCGCCTCGTCCTCGGCCAGGCCCATCACGGCGAAGACCCGTTCCTGAACTTCACGGCGGTGGATACGGATCGACCCGCCGCCGATCTCGTTGCCGTTGCAGACGATGTCGTACGCATAGGCGAGCGCGCTGCCCGGGTCGGTGTCGAACGTGTCCATCGATTCCGGCTTCGGCGACGTGAACGCGTGATGCACAGCCGTCCACGCTCCGGCACCGACCGCGACGTCTCCGCTCGCCACAGCCTCGGACGACGGCTCGAACAGCGGCGCGTCGACGATCCAGACGAACGACCACTGCGACTCGTCGATCAGGCCGCCGCGGCGCGCGATCTCCTGCCGCGCCGCACCTAGCAGCGCCCGCGAGGACTTGGTGGCGCCCGCGCCGAAGAACACGCAGTCGCCCGGCTTGGCCCCGACGTGCGCGAGGATCCCGGCCCGCTCCGCGTCGGAGAGGTTCTTGGCCACCGGGCCGCCGAGCTCGCCGTCCGCACCCACCAGCACGTACGCCAGCCCGCGCGCGCCGCGCTGCTTGGCCCACTCCTGCCAGGCATCCAGCTGCTTGCGCGGCTGCGACGCCCCGCCGGCCATCACCACGGCGCCCACGTACTCGGCCTGAAACACGCGGAACGGCGTGTCCTTGAAGAACTCGGTGCACTCGACGAGCTCGAGGTCGACGCGCAGGTCCGGCTTGTCGCTGCCATAGCGGCGCATCGACTCGGCGTAGGTCATCCGCGGGATCGGTCTCGCGATCTCGTGTCCGACGAGCCGCCACAGTGCCCCGAGCACGTCCTCGGCGAGCGCGATGACGTCGTCCTGGTCGACGAAGCTCATCTCGATGTCGAGCTGGGTGAACTCCGGCTGGCGGTCGGCGCGGAAGTCCTCGTCGCGGTAGCACCGTGCGATCTGGAAGTACCGCTCCATCCCGGCCACCATCAGCAGCTGCTTGAACAGCTGCGGCGACTGCGGCAGCGCGTACCAGCTACCCGGACGGAGGCGGGCCGGCACGAGGAAGTCGCGCGCGCCCTCGGGCGTCGAACGGGTCAGCGTCGGCGTCTCGATCTCGACGAACTCGTGACCGTACAGGACGTCGCGCGCAGCCCGATTCACCTTGCTGCGCAGGCGGATCGCCGCACCCGGAGCTGGGCGGCGCAGGTCGAGGTAGCGGTACTTCAGGCGCGCCTCCTCGCCCACCTCGGAGTGCTCGTCGACCTGGAACGGCAGCGCAGCCGCCTCGTTGAGAATCTCCAGCCCGGACGCGACGACCTCGATCTCACCGGTCGGGATCGCCGAGTTGACGTTGCCCTCGGGGCGCAGCCGCACCTCGCCGTTGACGGCGACGACCCACTCGTTACGCAGGTCGTGCGCGACATCAGCTTCCCGCAGGACGATTTGAGCAGTCCCCGATGCGTCCCGCAGGTCGATGAACGTCACCCCACCGTGGTCGCGGCGGGTGGCGACCCAGCCGGCCAGGGTGACGGTCTGCCCAACGTCGGACGCGCGCAGCGTCCCGGCCTCATGCGTGCGGATCAACGTGTCTTACCTTCCACGATCGCCTGCGGTCGCAGGTCTGCTGTCGGTGGCAACCAGGCCGCGGGGTCTGCCTCCTGCTGGTCACCGGAGCGGATGTCCTTGACCTCGTGCCGCCCGTCTTCGACAGGGAACCAGACGAACGGGATGCCACGGCGCTCGGCGTAGCGGATCTGCTTGCCGTACTTCTGCGGCGCCGCCGCGACCTCGGTCGGGATGCCCCGCGCGCGCAACGACTGCGCGATCGCGTCGCTCCCGGCGCGAGCGTCCTCGGCCGGCAACGCCACCAGTACCACCGACGGCACGTCGCGTGAGCCGGCGAGATATCCCTGCTGGAACAACGGCATCAGCAACCGGGTGACGCCCAGCGAGATACCGACGCCCGGGTAGCTGACCTTGCCGTCGCTGGCCAGCGAGTCGTAGCGGCCGCCGGAGCAGATCGAGCCGAGCGACTCGAACCCGGACATGCGCGTCTCGAACACGGTGCCGGTGTAGTAGTCCAGGCCGCGCGCGATCTGCAGGTCGGCCTCGACGCGCACGCCGCTGATCGACGCACAGCCGTCGATCACGGCGGCGAGCTCGTCCAGCCCGACGTCCAACAGCTCGTGCCGGACTCCCAACGCGCGCACGCGATCGACGAACGAGGTGTCGGTGCTGCGGATCTCGGCCAGCTGCAGGCAGCTGCCGGCCTCCGCGTCGGTCAGCCCGGCCTGTTCGACGAGTTCGGTCCTCACGACCTCGACCGGCGCCTTGTCCAGCCGGTCGATCGCGCGCATCGCAGCGGCCGTGTCGCGCGCGCCGAGACCGAGCAGGAACCCCTCGATCAGCCTGCGGTTGTTGACCTGCAGGCGCAGCGGTGGCAGGAACTCCAGGCCGCCGAGCGCCTCGGCCATCACCCGCGCCACCTCGACGTCGTGGTGGAACGGCAGCACGACGCCCGCGACCACGTCGAGGTCTGCCTGGGTGAACTCGCGATAGCGCCCCGCCTGCGGCCGCTCACCCCGCCACACCTTCTGGATCTGGTAGCGGCGGAACGGGAACTGCAGGTGTCCGGCGTTGTCGAGGACGTAGCGGGCGAACGGCACCGTCAGGTCGAAGTGCAGCCCCAACCCACTGTCGGCGTCGTCGGCCTCGGCCTGCAACCGGCGAAGCAGGTAAACCTCTTTGTCGATGTCGCCCTTGCGCAGCAGCTGGTCGAGCGGCTCGGCAGCACGCGTCTCGACGGAGGAGAAGCCATGCAGCTCGAAGGTCGCTCGCAGCCGGTCGAGCACCGCGAGCTCGATGAACCGCTCGGACGGCAGCAGCTCCGGGAAGCCGGACAGCGACGTCGTCGGCACTATGCCAGCCCGACCTTCGCGCAAGCGCTCATCACGCGAGCCCCTGCAGGTACGGGTTCGTCGCCCGCTCGCGCTCGATCGTCGTGGACGGGCCGTGCCCGGGGTGGACCAGGGTGGCGTCGTCCATCGGCCAGATGACGTTGCGCAGTGAGGATTCCATGTCGGTCATCGACCCGCCGGGCAGGTCGACGCGGCCGATCGAACCCGCGAACAGCACGTCACCGGAGAACAGCAGTGGCTGCTCGTCAGCTGCCAGTTCGAAGACGACCGAGCCGGCCGAGTGCCCGGGCGCGTGGCGCACGGCGAACTCGAGGCCGCCGAGCGAGACCTTCTCCCCGTCGGCGAGTTCTTTGACGTCGTCCGGCTCGGCGAACGTCATCGTCCCGAACAGCGGTGTCCCGACCGGCATGCCGACGCCGGACCACGGGTCGGCGAGCTGGGCCCGGTCGGCCGGGTGGATGTAGGCCGGGACGCCGCGCGCCTGGCAGACCGGCAGCACCGAGAAGGTGTGATCGAAGTGCCCGTGCGTCAGCAGCACCGCGATCGGGTGCAGGTGGTGCCCGGCGATGAACTCGTCCAGCGCGCCGATGACCCCGATGCCCGGGTCGATCACCACGCACTGCTCGCCGGCAGCGGGCGCCACGACCCAGCAGTTGGTGGCGGTCGCGTCGGACGGGAAACCCGCGATGAGCACGGCCGGAGGCTCCTGAGTGGTCGACGTTGTGGGCGAGCCTCCAGCCTACCGAGGCGCGACATCGCGTTCCGCGGCGACGGCAGCACGGGAGCAGCCGTCCGCTCGTGATGCGCTCAGCCGCCGTAAATGTGGCATCCGTAGACTGCCGGGGACTCGTCTGCCCGATCACCTGGAGGACCGGCCCCGTGCCGACGAACAAGCAGCGCCGCGACGCCGCCCGCCGGCATCTCGAACGTCAACTCGAGCGTCGCCAGGAACGCGAGGTCGCGCGGAAGCGATTCGTGCTGATCGCCTCCATCGTCGGAACCCTGATCATCATCGCGATCATCGTCGTCGCCATCACGATGCTCACCAGTGACGACAAGAAGACCAAGGCGGCATCCAGCCCCACGCCCACTGCGAGCACGGCCACGACGCCGGCCGCCAACGCGTGCGGGGCTGCCGGGACGAAGCCGGTGCCTACGGCGACCGGTGCCGGCACGGCGGTCAGCTTCGACGGTGTCACCGTGAAGGGAGCCAAGGATCTGGCCAAGCCGCCCTCGATCGGCTCGTCCGCCACGACCGCCCCGACGAAGCTCGCGGTGAAGGACCTCGTCGTCGGCAAGGGCAAGGCCGCGACGGCGAAGTCAACCGTCGACGTCAAGTACACCGGAGTCCTGTACTGCGACGGGACCGAGTTCGACGGTCCCGTCGAGCACGGCGACAAGGGCATCAGCTTCTCGCTGACCAAGGTGGTCCCCGGATTCACGCAGGGCATCGGGGGCACGACCGGTGCGCCGCCGATGAAGGTCGGTGGCCGGCGGATCATCATCGTGCCGCCCGCGCTGGGTTACGGCGCCCAGGCACAGAGCGCGATCCCGGCCAACTCGCCCCTCGTCTTCGTCGTCGATCTCCTGTCCGTCAAGTAACCGAAACCTCTGCCGAACCGAGGATCTGCATGGCAACCGAGAAGCAGCGCCGCGAGGCCGCCCGCCGTCAACTGCAGCGTCAACTGCAGGAGCGGGCCGAACGCGAGGCCGCGCGCAAGCGGTTCACGCTGATCGCGTCGATCGTCGGCACCCTGGTCATCATCGTGGCGGTGGTCGTCATCGTCGTGGTGGCTACCAGCGGCAACGGCAACAAGAAGCAGCCGGCGGCGGCGGACAATCCGGTCGTGAGCAATACGCCGTCACCGTCACCGTCGGCAAGCGCGACGACGAGTGCCGCAGCGCTGCCCCTCGGAAGCTGCAAGTTCGTCGCCGGCGGCGCGGCGGCGAAGAAGGTCACGGTGCCGGCGGACAAGGCGTCGACCAAGGGCAGCGCGGTCGCCACGGTCGCCACCACGCAGGGGACGATGACGTTCACCCTGGACCGGGCGACGGCGCCGTGTGCGGTGCAGAACTTCCTCTCGCTCGCCACCCAGAAGTACTTCGACAACACGCCGTGCCACCGCCTCACGACCAGCGGCATCTACGTGTTGCAATGCGGGGACCCCACCGGCACCGGCTCGGGCGGTCCCGGCTACTCGTTCAACGACGAGCTCAGCGGCAGCGAGAAGTACACGGCCGGAGTGCTGGCCATGGCCAACAGCGGAGCGAACACGAACGGCAGCCAGTTCTTCATCGTCTACAAGGACTCGACCAGCCTGGGCGCGAACTACACGATCTTCGGCAAGGTCACCAAGGGCCTGAGCGTCGTGGACAAGGTGGCGGCGAAGGGCTCGAACAACGCCAACGGCACCGGTGACGGAAAGCCGAAGCTGCCGATCGAGATCAAGTCGGTGACGATCGCGCGCTGAGCTCAGCTGCTGGAGTGCACGCGGTACACGTCGTACACACCCTCGACGTTGCGGATCGCGCGCAGCAGGTGCCCCAGGTGCTTTGCCTCAGCCATCTCGAAGGTGAAGCGGGAGACCGCGACCCGGTCTCGGTTCGTCGTGACGTTCGCCGACAGGATCGATACCCGCTCGTCGGAGAGCACCCGGGAGACGTCCGAGAGCAGGCGGTGCCGGTCCAGCGCCTCGACCTGGATCGACACCACGAACGACGAGTTCGCCGACGGCGCCCACTCGACCTCGACGAGCCGGTCCGGCTGCTCCAGCAACGCCGCCGCGTTGGTGCAGGTGCGCCGGTGTACCGACACTCCCCCGCCACGCGTCACGAAGCCGAGGATGTCATCGCCCGGCACCGGCGTGCAGCACCGCGCCAGCTTCACCCAGACGTCGCTGACGTCCTTCACGACCACGCCGGCGTCACCGGAGCGGCGCGCCATCGGCGCGACCTCGGCAGGGATCATCGCCTCGGCGATGTCCTCGACCGACCCCTCGGAACCGCCCAGCTGCACGACCAGCTTCTTCACGACCGACTCGGCGGACACGTGCCCCTCACCGACCGCCGCGTACAGCGCCGCGATGTCGGCCAGGTGCATGTCGTGCGCGAGCGTGAGCAGCTGATCCCCGCCGAGCAGTCGCTGCAGGGGCAGCGCCGCCTTGCGCATCGCCTTGGACAGCGCGGCCTTGCCCGCATCGATCGCGTCCTCGCGACGCTCGCGGGCGAACCACTGCCGGATCTTGGTCCGCGCCCGCGGTGACTTGACGAACGCCAGCCAGTCGCGCGACGGCCCGGCGTTCTCGGCCTTGGACGTGAACACCTCGACGGTGTCGCCGTTCTCCAGCGTCGACTCGAGCGCGACCAGCTTGCCGTTCACCCGCGCACCGATGCACCGGTGCCCGACCTCGGTGTGCACCGCGTACGCGAAGTCGACTGGGGTCGAGCCCATCGGCAGCCCCATCGCGTCGCCCTTCGGCGTGAACACGTACACATCGGCCGCCCCGAGGTCGTAGCGCAGCGAGTCGAGGAACTCCTCCGGCTCCTGCGCCTCGCGCTGCCAGTCGAGCAGCTGCCGCAGCCAGCCCATCTCGTCGGACATGCCCGAGGGCTCGGCGACGTCGAGCTTCTTCTGCTCCTTGTACTTCCAGTGCGCGGCGATGCCGTACTCCGCCGTCCGGTGCATCGCGTACGTCCGGATCTGCAGCTCGACCGGCTTGCCGCCCGGGCCGATCACCGTCGTGTGCAGCGACTGGTACATGTTGTACTTCGGCATCGCGATGTAGTCCTTGAACCGGCCGGGCACCGGCTGCCAGTTCGCGTGGATCACACCGAGGGTCGCGTAGCAGTCCCGCTCGCTCTCGACCAGGACCCGGATGCCGACCAGGTCGTAGATGTCGGTGAACTCGCGACCCCGCACGATCATCTTCTGGTAGATCGAGTAGTAATGCTTCGGCCGGCCGGTCACGTCCGCCTTGACGCTGCCGTCGCGAAGGTCGGCGTTGATCCGCTCGATGACCTCGCCCAGGTATGTGTCGCGCGAGGGTGCCCGCTCGGCGACCAGCCGGACGATCTCGTCGTAGCGCTTCGGGTACAGCGTGGCGAACGAGAGGTCCTCCAGCTCCCACTTGATCGTGTTCATACCGAGCCGGTGCGCGAGCGGGGCCAGCACCTCCAGCGTCTCGCGGGCCTTGCGGACCTGCTTGGCCGGCGGCAAGAACCGCAGCGTGCGCATGTTGTGCAGCCGGTCGGCCAGCTTGATCACCAGCACGCGCGGGTCGCGGGCCATCGCGACGACCATCTTGCGGATGGTCTCGGCCTCGGCCGCCTCGCCGAACTTCACCCTGTCCAGCTTCGTCACGCCGTCAACGAGATGGGCCACCTCCGCGCCGAAGTTCGCGGTGATGTCGGCGAGCGTCATCCCGGTGTCCTCGACGGTGTCGTGCAGCAGCGCCGCGACGAGCGTCGTGGTATCCATGCCCAGCTCGGCCAGGATCGTGGCCACCGCGAGCGGGTGGGTGATGTACGGGTCCCCGCTCTTGCGCAGCTGGCCGCGGTGGCACTCCTCCGCCGCGTCGTAGCCGCGCTGCAGCAGCCGGGCGTCGACCTTCGGGTGCGCGCCGCGGTGAATCGCGAGCAGCGGTTCCAGGACCGGCTTGATCGCCGACTGGCGAGGTGCGGTGGCCAGGCGGCGGGCGAGCCGGTCACGCACGCGACGCCGGTGGGTAGGGCTGGCGTCGGCGGACTGATCGATGTCGGCCAGGATGTCCGGGTCGACGATCAGCTCCAGCTCGGAGCTCTCGGGCAGCACCTCATCGGCCGGGCCGGGCTCGGCGGCGGCCGGAACCGTCGGTGGCGCTGCGTCGGTCGTCAGTCCCGTCCCCTCTCCTGCTATCTCGTGCAGTCGAGTCTACGGCGAACCGGGCTCCGGGCGGGCGGCAGCGGCCCACCGGCACCGGCCTATACGCACAGCAGCGAGTGCAGCGGCGCGACGTCCCCGATCCGCGATCGGCCGTCGAGGAAGCCGAGCTCGAGCAGGACCCCGAGTCCGACGACCGTCGCGCCGGCCTCGGCGATGAGGTCGGCAGCGGCGCGCAGCGTGCCACCGGTGGCCAGCACGTCGTCCACGAGCAGCACCCGCTTGCCGGCCAGCACGTGGACCGGTACCTCCACCTCGGCCGTCCCGTACTCGAGCTGGTACGCGCGCCGGATCGTCGGCGGCGGCAGCTTGCCGGCCTTGCGCACGGGGACGAGGCCGCACTTGAGATCGCGGGCGATCGCGCCGGCGATCAGGAACCCGCGGGCCTCCACCCCCGCGACCAGGTCCACGTCGGGCGCGGCCTCGGCCAGCGCGTGCACGACGGCGGCGAACGCGGCGCCGTCGGCCAGCAGCGGAGTGATGTCCTTGAACAGCACGCCCGGCTCCGGGAAGTCCGGGACATCACGCAGTCTGGCGGCGACCAGGGCCGCCACGTCATCGGCCGAATCGGACGTCATCTGCGGCAGCGCGTCATCTGTGGCAGCGCTGTCATCTGCGGCGGCGCTGGGGCCTGGCACCGGGTCTGGGCGCGGGCGCCGGTCCGTGTCCCGTCGTCGGGCGCCGGGTGACCGGCGCGCCGACCAGGGCCTCCTCGCTCGCCCGCCTGGCCTCGCTGGCCCGCTTTGCCACCACCCGCTTGGTCAGTGCCTTGTATGCGGCCTCGCGCTCGGTCAGATCCACGACGACCGGGGTGGCCAGGAACAGCGAGGAGTACGCACCGGTGGCCAGCCCGACGAACAGGATCAGGGCCAGGTCCTCGATGGTGCCGACGCCCAGGATGCCCACGCCCACGAACAGCAGCCCGGCAACCGGCAGCAGCGCGATCACGGACGTGTTGATCGAGCGCATCAGCGTCTGGTTCACCGCGAGGTTCGCCGCCTCGGAGAACGTCATCCGGGTCCCGGCCAGGATGTTCTTGGCGTTCTCGGCGACCTTGTCGTACACGACGACCGTGTCGTACAGCGAGAAGCCGAGGATCGTCAGCAGTCCGACGATCGTCGACGGCGTGACCTCGAAGCCGATGACCGAATAGACGCCTGCCGTGACTATCAGGTCGTGCAGCAGCGCGACCATGCCGCCGACGGCCATCCGCCACTGGAACCGGAACGAGATGTAGATCGACACCACGACCAGGAAGATGATCAGGCCCTCGAGCGCCTTGATCGTCGTGTCATGACCCCACTGGCTGCCGATGATGTCCACCGACACCGTCTTCGCGTCGATGTTCAGCGCCTTCTCGACGGAGGCCTGCAGGTTCTGCGACTCCTGCGGCAGGAGCGTCTTGGTGTTGACGATGATCTGCTTGTTGCTGCCGGACCCGACGACCTGCGGCGCCTCGGCCGGCGCGACCCCGGCGTTGGTGAACGCGGTTGCGAGCTTGTCGGAGGTGAGCGAGGTGCCCGAGGCGGCGAACTGGAAGGTGGCGCCGCCCTTGAACTCCACACCGTAGTTGAAACCGCGGAACACGAAGCTCAGGACGCAGATCAGGATGAGCACTCCGGAAGCGGAGTACCAGCGCCTGCGCGCGCCGATGAAGTTGATCCGCGTCTCACCGCGGTACAGCCGACGGAAGATCGACATCAGCGCTCGCCCTTCTCGCGCAGCCGCGCCCGCCGGGCCGCCGCCCGTTCGGCGGCCGAGCCGGGTGCGGGCTTGGTGCGCGTGCGCTCGGGCGGTTCGTCGCCGGCGCCGTCGCTCTCGCTCTCCTCGGGCTGATCGGTGGCCTCGACCTCGTCGGCGTCCGCCACCGGATCTGCGCCCTCGAGCGCCGACCCGTCCGCGTCGTCCTGCTCCGGATCGTCCTTCTCCAGCACGGCCACCGACGACTTCTCGATCGTGATCTTGCCGGACGGGGTGCGGGGCTCGTCGGGCGCGGGCCTCGTGGCCCTGGCTGCCGGCCTCTCGCGGGCCTCGGGACCCTCGTACGGTGCGATCCCACCCTCACGGACCGCGTTGAGGCCGGTGAAGCGCGGTGACCCGAACGCCTTCTTGCGCGAGAGCCAGGAGACGAGCGGGTGGGTGAACAGGAACACCACGACCAGGTCCAGGATCGTCGACAGCCCCAGGGTGAACGCGAAGCCCTTCACGTCCGCGGAGGCGAAGTAGTACAGGATCGCCGCGGCGAGGAAGGAGACCGTGTCGGCCGACAGGATCGTGCGCCGCGCCCGCGTCCAGCCCCTCGGCACCGCCACGCGCAGGGAGCGCCCCTCGTGGACCTCGTCCTTGAGCCGTTCGAAGAACACGACGAACGAGTCGGCCGTGATGCCGAGCGCGACGAT
Organism: Jatrophihabitantaceae bacterium; assembly: GCA_050742975.1. Classification (GTDB taxonomy): domain Bacteria; phylum Actinomycetota; class Actinomycetes; order Mycobacteriales; family Jatrophihabitantaceae; genus JBDTGE01. Next base: position 6,478 of record JBOGDQ010000121.1, on the reverse strand, counting down.
GAAGCCGGCGATACCGGCCAGGTCGAGCGTGAAGCCCAACTGCGTGCCGAGGATGACGAGCATCGCGTAGGTGAGCCCGGCCGACACGAGGAGCGAGGCGATCGTCACCAGCCCGAGAGCGCGGTAGTACAGCAGCGAGTACAGGACGACCAGGGCCAGGCCGATGCCGCCGGCCAGGAAGGCCGCCTTGAGCTGCTGACTGCCCAGCGTCGCCGACACGTGCTCGTTCGCGTCGGGCCGGAAGCTGACCGGCAGCTTGCCGTAGTTCAGCTCGCGCGCGAGAGCGTTCGCGGTGGTCCGGCCGAAGTTGCCGGAGATGCTCGTCTGCTGATCCAGCACGGCCTGCGTCACCGGCGCCGAGATCACCACGCCGTCCAACGTGAAGCCGACGAAGTCAGAGCACGGGACCGACGCGGTCGCCCCGCACGGCGCGGTGGTCGAGGTCTGCAGCGAGCTGGCCGTCTGATCGGAAGTGTGGTACTTCGAGGTCCAGGCGTTCCACTTGTTACCGCCAGACGAGGTCAGGCTGAGCGAGACCGTCCAGTTGAGCTGGCCGTTCGAGCCGCTCGGGGCCTGCGCGGCCGCGGTGTCGATCAGCTTGCCCGGCACGACGACATGCCCGAGCAGGTAGGCGACCTTCGCGCCGTACAGCTTGCCGTCGTCGCAGGCGAAGTAGTAGTTCTCGGCGATGTCCGGCTCGGTCTGCGTGGCGTTGCAGTCGAGCTGGCCCAGTGCGGTGGTGAGCTGCTGCTGCTGCGTGGCGCTGAGCGCGGAGTACCCGCGGCACTGCGCCGCCTTCGGCAGCTTGGCATCGGTCGGCTGGGCCGGGGACGGGCAGGACTCGGCGTTCGGCATCAGTTCGGCGGTCGTCGCAGGCTTGCCGGCGATGGTGGCCGGCACGCTGTAGAGCTTCTGCAGCTGGGTCTTCAGCGTCGGATCGGCCTTGAGCAGCGCGTCGAACGGGTCGGCCACGCACGGCGCGGCGGTGGCCGACGGTGACGGGCTGGGACTGGCCGTGCTGCCCGCGGAGCCGGTCGCCTTGCTGCTGGGGGTCGTCTTCGTGGTGGGGGTCGTCTTCGTGGTGGGGGTCGTCTTCGTGGTGGGGGTGGTCGTGCCGGTCGGCGCGAGCAGCGCGCGGCCGCCCGCTCCGTCCACCGAGTGCGAGTCCTGAGCCGTCGGCGAGGTCACCGAACCGAGCGAGGACGGGCTGCTGGAGGCGGTTTGCGGCGCGGAGGGCGAGCCGCTCGGCGTACTCGTCGCCGACCGGCAGGACACCGCCTGGGCCGGCGCCATGACACCGCGGAAGTTCAGGATCGCCGCAGTGCCCAACTTGGCGACGTCGGTCGAGGTGCCGTTGGGGATCTCGACGACCAGCTGATCCCCGCCCTGGACGATGACGGTCGAGCCGGTGACACCCGTGCTGTTGATCCGGTCCTCGAGGATCTGCCGGGCCTGACTCATCTGCGAGGACGTCGGGGAAGGACTGCCCTTCGGGGTCTGCGCGGTGAAGATCACCCGGATGCCGCCGACGAGATCCAGGCCCAGCTTGGGCGAGTGGCGGCCGCCGAACGCGACGATCGAGTACAGGATCAGCAGGATCGAGAACAGAGCGAGGAAGTAGCGCCCGACGCGCAACGTTCCGACGGGTGGTGCCACGGGGATGTTCTCCTCGACGTTGTGACGCGGTCAGGGCAGCGCGAGCGTGCAGTTACGGCTCAGCGCAGGAAAGCTCGGGTGGACAGTATGACCGACGCCACCTGGGCGCGAGCGCACGGTCCGGCGTGAGGACGCATCCCGGGGCCGATCACCCGCCGGGGCTGGAGTCATCGCGGACATCCGCGCCGTCCGCACCATCGACGCTGGCATCGCCCCCGATGCCCTTGCGGTACTGATCGGGCAGCGAGGACGCGTCGCGGAGCGCGGCCAGCGCCCACTTGACCTCGACGCCCGGCGCGATCGACAGCTGCACGGTGCCGTCCTCGTTGAGTGCGGTGACGGTTCCGTACAGGCCCGAGGTGGTCATCACCTCGGAGCCGAAGTGGATCTGGCTCGCGCGGACCCGCTCCTGCGCGGCCATCCGCCGGCGGTTGCGCATGCTGATCGCCAGCAGGCCGAACAGCAGCACCAGCACGACGACGTAGGGCCAGGCGTCCTTCACGGCCCCGACCCTACGCGTCGAACAGCGAGGGGCCCTGGGCCGACGGGGGCGCGGCCAGGTGGGGTGGCGCGTCGAGACCTAGGTGGGCCCAGGCCGCCGGGGTCGCGACCCGGCCGCGCGGCGTGCGGGCGAGCAGGCCGGCCCGCACCAGGAACGGTTCGGCCACCTCCTCGACCGTGGCGATCTCCTCACCCACCGCGACGGCGATGGTGCTGACCCCGACCGGGCCACCGCCGAACCGGCGCACCAGGGCATCCAGCACCGAGCGGTCCAGCCGATCCAGGCCGAGCTGGTCGACGTCGTACACCGCCAGCGCGGCGTGTGCGATCTCAGCGGTGACGATCCCGTCGGCCCGGACCTCGGCGTAGTCACGGACGCGGCGCAGCAGGCGGTTCGCGATGCGTGGCGTGCCGCGGGAGCGCCCGGCGATCTCGGCACCGCCGTCCTGGCGCAGGTCGATCCCCAGCAGCTCGGCCGACCGAGCCAGCACGAGCTCGAGCTCGTCGGTGTCGTAGAAGTCCATGTGCCCGGTGAAGCCGAAGCGGTCGCGCAGCGGGCCGGTGAGCAGCCCGGCCCGGGTGGTGGCGCCGACGAGAGTGAACGGGGCGAGGTCGAGGGGAATCGCCGTCGCGCCCGGCCCCTTGCCGACGATGACGTCGACCCGGAAGTCCTCCATCGCCATGTAGAGCAGCTCCTCGGCGGGGCGGGCGATCCGGTGGATCTCGTCGATGAACAGCACCTCGCCGGCGGTCAGGCTGGTCAGCAGCGCGGCGAGGTCGCCGGCCCGCTCGATCGCCGGGCCGCTGGTGATGCGGATCGGCGTCCCGAGCTCGGACGCGATGATCATGGCCAGGCTGGTTTTGCCCAGCCCGGGCGGCCCGGAGAGCAGCACGTGATCAGGCGGCCGGTTCCGGCGCAGCGCACTCTGCAGCACCAGCTGCAGCTGCTCGCGAACCTTCGGCTGCCCGACGAACTCGCTGAGCTCCCTGGGCCGAAGGCTGGCCTCGACGTCGCGCTCCTCCGGCTCGGCCAGGGCGGACACCAGCTCCTGCGTCGGATCGCTCACCGCGCCCGTCCCAGGAGCTGGATGCTGCGCCGGAGCAGGGCGGAGACGTCCGGCGGCGCTCCGTCAGGCAGGTCGGCCGCGACGACGTCGATCGCGTCCGCCGCCTCCTTGCCGGAGAAGCCCAGCCCGGCGAGCGCGTGCGCCAGCTGGTCGCGCCACGGTGCGACGGCCGTGACGCCGGTCAGGTCCACGGGTGAGTCGCTGTCGACGGACCCGATGCGATCGCGCAGTTCGATGACGATCCGCTCGGCGCCCTTGCGGCCGATGCCGGGGACCTTGGTCAGCGCCGGCAGGTCGCTGGTGGCGATCGCCCGGCGCAGCTCGCGCGGCGGGTGGACGGCGAGCATGGTCTGGGCCAGCTTGGGGCCGACACCGTTGGCCGTCTGCAGGAGCTCGAACGTCGAGCGCTCGTCGTCGTCGGCGAACCCGTAGAGGGTCAGCGAGTCCTCCCGGACGACGAGGCTGGTGGCCAGGCGGGCGGTCTCGCCCACCCGCAGCCGCGCCAGCGTCCCGGGCGAGCAGGCGACCGCCAGCCCGACACCGCCGACCTCGACGACCACACCGTCCGGCCCGAGCGCGGCCACCGTCCCCCGCACGCTCGCGATCATGATCCACTTTCCTGCAGGTGTCGTTCGGCCGCGGCGAGGGCGATCCGGGACGCTGCGAGCTGCTCGTCCGGTAGCTCGTACCGCTGACGGATCCCCAGGGCGCGGGCGAAGTGGTCGCGGGCGTCGGCGTAATGCCCCTGGTCGTAGTCGTTCTTGCCCGCGTGCTGGTGGGTGAACGCCTCGATCACCGGCCCGAACTGGGCGCCGGCGTTCAGCAGCTCGGTGAACAGCAGGTTCGACTCGGCGAACTCGCCGCGCCATTGGTGCACGTCGGCCAGTCGCATCCGGGCCAGGTGCTGCTGCGGCGGTGTGCCGGCCAGCTCGGCCCGGTCGGCGGCGCGGCGCCCCTCGTCGAGCGCGTCGTCCAGCTCGCCGAGCCCGCGCAGGCGGACGACCAGCTCGCCACGCGCGAGCAGCTCGCCGACCTCGTCGGGTGCGGTGCGGACCTCCTCCCGGAGCGCGACGATCCGCGCGCGGACCGCGTCCGGGTCGGTGTAGACCTCGCGCAGCGTCTCGGCGTCGTACTCGGGCTCGAGCGGGTCGGTCATGGCTTCATCCTCGCCGATCCGATCGCGCCGCTCACGGCCGCCGCCAGCCGGGACTGGGCCGGCCCGCGCCAGAGCTGGCAGATCGCGAGCGCCAGGGCGTCGGCCGCGTCGGCGGGCCGCGGCGTCTGCCCCAGCCGCAGCAGGCGGGCGACCATGGCCCCGACCTGGTCCTTGCCGGCCGAGCCCGAGCCGGTGACCGCGGCCTTGACCTCGGTCGGCGTGTGCATGACGACCGGGACGCCGGCGCGGGCGGCTGCCACGATCGCCAGCCCGGCCACCTGCGCGGTGCCCATCGCGGTGCGGACGTTGTGCTGGCTGAAGACGCGCTCGACGGCGACAACGTCGGGCGCGTAGCTCTCGATGGCGTGCGCGAGGGCGTCGGCCTGGGCGAGCAGCCGGTCGCCTATCTCGGAGTCCGGACGGGTGCGGATGACCTCGACGTGGACGAGGGTGAGCGCGCGACCGGGTGCGCCGTCGACGACGCCGACGCCGCACCGCGTCATCCCTGGGTCGACGCCGAGCACCCGCACCGGCCAGCACCTCACTCCATCGAACGGTCGTTCGACAAACCCTAGAAGGTGGAGGCCTGGGCCGGGCAGCCGACACGCCGACGGCGCTCAGTTGCTGTCGGGGTTGGGGACCAGGACCGCGCGGGCCTGACGCACCAGCAGCGCCTGGGTAGCCGCCGGACCGCTCAGCGGGTCCGGGTCCACCGCCCTGTAGTGGATGCCGTCCAGGGAGTAGCTCGCCCGCCAGGACACCGTCAGCGTGATCGTCACCGGCCCGGTAGCCCGGTACACGTGCCCGAAGTAGTGCGGACACAGCACCAGCGCGCACCGGTCCCCGTGCCGGTCATACACCTTGCCCGGAGCAGCGCTGCTGGCGGTGTGCCCGTCCCCGAAAGCCCAGTTCGCCTGAGCGAAGCCCAGCCGCAGCCACACCGGCCGGCCCACGATCCGCACCGTCCCCAACGAACGGCGCACCGGCGTGTCCGCCCACACGATCGTCTGCACGTTCACCAACGTCGCCGGACTACCCGTCGTCCCGATCCCGACCCGCGGCAACAGCCTGAGCACCTGATCACGGACCGTCGCCGCATCCGGCACCACCGCCGCCACCCGCGACTGCGGACACCAGAACCCGACGTTCGTCCAGAACACCTGACCAGGCTCACGAGACTGGTACTCGTACGCCACCGGCGGATCCTGCCCGGGCGCGCCACCCTCGACCAGCAGCTTGCACTGCGGCACACTCGCCCCACACCGCCACGACCCGAGCGCCCCGTTCACGATCACCTGCCCACCCGCGGTACAGCCCACCGACCGATACTCCGGCTGAGGGCCATCACCGCCGTTTACCACGTCGTTCGCGCGACGACAGACACCGTTGACCATCACGCCAACGGCTCCTCCGAGCCCGCCGTGCGTCGCCTCCAGTACGCAGGACGTTCCATCCGAAGCGGGCGGCACAGCGTGGACCTGCGTCGCGAACGCCAGTTGAAGGACTGCAACGAGGCACCCGAGGGCGTACCGCTTCACGGCGTTCCCAACATGTACACGACTACCCATGAGTTGCCGGCCCAGCGCACCGACACCTGATTCTGAAGTTTGAGCGCACGGTCACCGTCGACGAACCGGCCATGGCTATCGACCACCTCGACGGAGGTTACGTCGAAGGCCACCACCATGCGGTATTCAGCGCCATGTTCACGCGTCGACTCGACGTGCGTCACCGAGGTAATCGTGATCCGGTCACCGATGAAGTGCCGACCCTTGGCATGTGCTTGGTCGATGCCAGCCTGAATACTCTTGCAGGTCACGCAGCCCGGTGCGAAGTAGTGCCTCATGTAGCTCGTGCTCGTCGTCGCGTACGCCCAGTCGATCGTCTGGATGAAGAACTTGGCGAAGGCGATCGCTCCGGGCTGGGTGTGCTGGGTCGCCTCCAGCGGCATCACCGGCGGCCTCTCGCCCGTGCGGACCAGGTTCGGGCCAGTCGTCGGCACGTCGGCCGGAACCGTCGGGCTGGGCGGGTGCGGCGGGCCGGACTCGCTCATCGAGGACGTCCCGGTGCCCGGCGTGCTGACCGGCGTCGTCACCGG
>JBOGDQ010000120.1:0-8834 GCA_050742975.1 Jatrophihabitantaceae bacterium | reverse complement strand
CCCGAAGTTACGACGGTTGAGATGACGGAGCCCCCTGTTGTCGGGGGCTTGGTTGTTGGTGGTGTTGGTTGTTCTGTCTACGCGAGTGTGATCGGGATGCTGGTGTTGATCAGCTGGAAGGCTCGCTGCTGGGTGGCGGTGGGTTCGGCCAGGGTGGGCACGATGGGTCCGTCGGGGCCGTATTGCAGGTCGTTGCGGGTCAGGGTGGCCAGGTGGTCGAGCAGGCCGCGGAAGTCGTGTAGCGGCTGGTCGTGCTGGTCTTTGTGGCGGGCGGCTTTGCGCGCCGCGGCGGTTGATCGTTTCGCGGGGGTGACCGGGTTGTCGCGCTGGGCTGGCTGTTCGTCGGTGTAGGTCAGTGGGGCCCAGGCGCGGCGCAGGTGCCAGACGAGGTAGGCGGCGAGCATGCAGATCAGCACGTGGGCGCGGACGCGGTCTTCGAGACGGTGGTGGATCGGGCGTAGGTCGAGGTCGTCGACCTTGATGATGCGGAAGTCGCGTTCGACGCCGGACAACGCCTTGTAGGCGTTGACCACGCCGGGCGGGTCGAGCCGCCCGGCGGGCACGCTGGTGCGGATGACGTAGATGCCGTCGAGTGCGGCCTCGGCGGCGATCTGGTCGTGGTTGCGGGTGAGGTTCAGGCTGTCCTCGGTGATGGTGACGGTGAAGTGCTTGGCCATCTTGTACTTGTCGATCAGCTTGCCGACCTTGAGGCCGATCTTGTCCTGGCCGTGCAGCCGGCCGGCGGTGACCGCGGCGTGGATGGGGGCTAGCGCGTGCTCGGTGGCGGTGAGCAGGTCTGCCCGTTTGCGGGCTCGTTCGGCCGCGAGCAGCGGGTTGCGGCAGGCGATCAGCCGTTCGCCCGGGTAGTCGGGATGGGTGATCTCGGCCAGGTCGGCTTGGTCGAACAGGGACAGCTGTAGCGGGCCGGTCTCGGCGGCCAGCTTGGCGATCGCCGGGGCGCGCAGGCAGGTCAGCCAGCCCATCCCGCCCAGCTCGCGCAGCGCCTCGATCCGCGCCGAGGTGATCATGCCGCGGTCGCCGACCATCACCATGTCGACCAGCTTGAACTTCTCCCGCACCACCTCGACGGCCTGCACGAAGGCGCTCGGGTCGGCGGTGTTGCCGGCGAAGACCCGGATCGCGACCGGCCGGCCGGCCGGGTCGGTGAGCAGCCCGTACTCGATCTGCGCCCGGTTCTTCTTCCCGTCGCGGGAGTAGCCGCGCGCCGCGAGCGGACAGTGTGAGCCTTCCACCCAGGACGAGGACAGGTCGAACAGCGCCATCCCGGCTGGGTTCGCCGCGCCGGCCAGGTGCCGCTTGGCCAGTGCTGCCTCGATGCGGTCCTGCCGGGACAGCAGCCAGTCCATCGCGGCGTAGATCTCATCGGTCGACGCGTCGGCAACGCCCAGGTCGACCCCGAGACTCACATCGGCCCACCAGGCGCGGGTGGACAGCTTCGGCTTCGGCCGCACCACCCGGCTGATGATCAACGAGTAGGCCAGGTCCCGGTTGCGGCCGGGCGGACCCAACAGGCCCGGCAGGCCCAGCGCCTTGGCCTGCGCCGCGACCGCCGCCACGTGCCCGTGTGGCAGCGAGCGCATCACCCGCACCGCCGAAGCCGCGGGAACGAACGCCTCTCCCTTCAGCGAGCGGGAGATCAACTCGATCTGCTCGCCCGGCAGCTGAGACAGATTCGCCAGCGTCTCGTGCTTGACCTGCCCGCCGTCGCGGTAGGAGCGTCGCAGCAGATACGAGCGGTACTCGCGCTGCTCACCGGACGCGAGCCGCTGCTTCCGCACGACCTTGGCCACATGCATCGCGCCACCATGCCGCGTCATACCCGCCACAGTAACCTATCCACTGCGACACGATCGACGCGACACGCCACAACTCTTGGCTACACTCCTGACACGTCAACGGCCCACAACCGGCCAAACACAACGGACTCCGCGATCAGGGCGGCCGTAACTTCGGCCTAGCGCTGCTGCGGCGCGCCGGCGCCACGCTTGACCCTCATTTGACCCCGACACGGAATAAGCGTGTGCGGCCGAAAACGTCTTTTGGGTCAGGGTGCGGCGGACCCGGGCGAACTCGCGGCCGGTCAGTAGCCCTTCGGCCTTCGCTTGCTTCGCCGCGTCCAGCCGTTCGGTCATCACATGACCACGGCAATCGAGCAGCGCCCTGGCGACGGTTGTGGCGAACGGCGATTGCCGGTGTCGCCTGTCCGCTACTTGCCGAGCCAGGCCAGCGCCGCGGCGATCAGGGCCTCGGTGCCGGTGTCGAGAGTGGGTTGGATGACGGGCGCGAACCCGGCGGCGTGGTTGACGGGGATGTCCTGGGCGATCCGGCCGGCCTGTTCGGCTGCCCGGTAGGTGTCGGGGTCGGTGCCCCCGATGCCCCAGTAGGTGTAGGAAACGCCGAGGGCGGTGGGGATGTCGCTGAAGTCCTCGCTCGCTGTCTGCCGGGACAGCGTGTTCGCCCGCTCGCCGAAGAGCTCTGCGAACGCGGCGGCGACCCGGTCGGTGGCGTCCTGGTCGTTGTCGGTGACCGGAAACTGGTCGTACAGCGTGAACTCGGGGTCTTTCGGTGACCCCGAGGCCTGGCATTCGGCGGTGACGATGCGGCGAATGGCGGCCAGAATCGTCTCCCGGGTATGCGGGCTGTAGCTGCGGATGTTCAGCTCGATCACGGCGTGGTCGGCGATGACGTTGCTCTTCGTGCCGGCCTGGATCGCGCCCACGGTGAGAACGGCGAATTCGCCCGGCGGCAGTTCGCGGGAGACGATGGTCTGCAGCCGAATCACGATCATCGCGGCGAGGATGACCGGGTCGACGGCGGCCTGCGGCATCGACCCGTGCGCGCCGCGGCCGTGCACGGTGATCCGCATGCTGTCGGCCGCGGACAGGAACGGCCCGGCGCGCGTACCCAGCCGGCCCGACGGGAAGGCCAGCACGTGCTGGGCCAGCGCGACGTCCGGCGAACCGACCAGGGCGGCCAACCCGTCCTCGACCATCCGCCGGGCACCGTCGCCGAGCTCCTCGGCGGGCTGGAACAGCAGCACCGCGGTGCCCGCCCAGTGCCCGGTGCCCTCGGCGAGCAGCTGCGCGGCGCCGAGCAGGCAGCTCACGTGAACGTCGTGCCCGCACGCATGCATCACCGGCACCTCGCCCCCGTCGGCGTCCGTGGCAGTGGCCGTGCTGGCGTAGGGCAGCCCGGTCGCCTCCCGCACCGGCAGCGCGTCCATGTCCGCGCGCATCAGCACCCGCGGGCCGGCCCCGTTGGCGAGCACGCCGACCACGCCCGTGCCGCCCACGCCCTCGTGCACCTGGTAGCCGAACTCGCGCAGCCGCCCGGCGACCGCCGCTGCGGTGCGCTGCTCCTGGTGCGAGAGCTCCGGATGCCGGTGCAGGTCCCGGTAGAACTCCTCCTGCCAGCCGCGCACACCATCGAGCCCAGCCAGCACCCCGGTGACTGCGTTCGTTGTCGTCATGGCGGCTCCTGTTCACCATGATCCTGGCCCGTCCACGACGGTCGCGCCAGCGCGATGTGCTCCTGGATGAAGGTGATATCCGATCCGGCGAAACAAACTAGATCAGCTACAATCTGATTGGTAGCAAGCTAGTTGCCGCTAAGCTAGTGTTGATCGAGCAACAGCGACAGGGAAAGGAGGCCACGATGGACCTGCGGCAGGTGTTCGACGACCTGGTCCGGTTCGAGACCATCCTGTGGGGCGCTGTCGACACCCGGTTACGACGCGAGAGCGGGGTGGCGCTGGGAAGCTTGAACGTGATGCTGGTGATCGACTCCACCCCGCAGTGCCGGGTCTACGACATCGCCAGCGCCTTGGCTATCACGGTCGGCGGCACCAGCCAGGCCGTCGACCGCCTCGAGGCAGCCGGATGGTGCGTGCGGCGACCCAACCCCGACGACCGGCGCTCGTCGATTTTGGAGCTCACCGAAGCCGGCGCGGAGGTCCTCGCCCGCGCCTCGACGGTCTTCGACGAGGAACTCGAGACCTTCCTGCGGGTCCCGCTGTCAGCAACCGCGCTCGCTCAACTCGGCGCAGGACTCAGCAGGGCCCGTCGAGCGGCTATGAACAACGGCTCGAACGATCCGACTGCCACACCACCACAGACCTAGGAAGGGACGTGGCCATGACGCCACCCATCGCCCGAGCGGTTCGCTTCGACCGCTACGGAGACCGCGACGTGCTCTACATCGCCGACATACCCAGACCGTCTCCCGGCCCCGACGAGGTGCTGATCGAGGTCCGTGCCGCCGGCATCAACCCGGGCGAGACGAACATCCGCACCGGGGTCCTGCACGACCGCTTCCCTGCCACGTTCCCGTCCGGCCAGGGCAGCGACCTCGCGGGCGTCATCCTCGCCTGCGGGGACGGGGTGGACGAGTTCGCGGTCGGCGAGGAGGTCCTGGGCTACTCCTGGCGGCGCAGCAGCCACGCCACGCATGTCGTGGTTCCCGCCACGCAACTGATCCGCAAGCCGCCGCAGCTGCCCTGGGCCGTCGCGGGCTCGCTTTACGTCGTTGCCTGTACCGCATACGCCGCGGTCCGGGCTGTCGCCGCGCACAGCGATGAGACGGTGGCGGTGTCCGCGGCGGCGGGCGGCGTCGGCAGCATCGTCGTGCAACTGCTCGCAGAACGCGGCGTCCACAGCATCCTGGGGATTGCCTCACCGGCCAACGACAGCTGGCTCACCGCGCGCGGCGTCACCCCCGTCAACTACGGCGACGGTCTCCGCCAGCGCCTGTCCGCGGCCGCCCCCAACGGCATCCACGCCTTCATCGACCTGTTCGGCCCCGAGTACGTGCAGCTCGGCGCCGACCTCGGCATCGCACCCCATCGCATCGAAACGATCGCTGCGTTCGAGAAGGCACAAGAACTCGGAACCAAGGCCGACGGAAGCGTGAGCGCCTCCACCACCGACGTCCTCACCGAAATGGCCGACCTGATTGCCACCGGACGGATCGAGATACCCATCGCAGCGACGTATCCGCTGGCACACGTGTCCGATGCCTTTGCCGAACTGGAACAACGACACACCCGCGGGAAGATCGTCGTCGTCCCCTGACACCATCCAGGCCGGGCCGGTGCCTCGTGCCGTTCCCAGCAGCCGACCGCACTCACCAGCGCAGGCTGGCGTTCCGATGCGCAACCGCGTTCCCCGCACCGCTGCTCGCCATCGCGACGACGGTCGCGGCGACGGCGATCTCGCACAGCACGGTGAGGATTGTGCCGACGTGGAACAGGTGGCGACCCAGCAGGCTGCCGACCAGCGATCCGATCCATCCGATGACGATGGTGCTGAACATCCCGATCTGCTGACGGCCGGGCAGCACGAGACGCGCGAGCCCGCCGATGATCGCGCCAACGAGTGCTGCGCTGATCAGCAGCCACAGTGCCCAGCCGAGGATCGGTAGGACGATCACGAGCACGAGCAGCACGACGATCAGAATGACCATGCCCCCACGGTACCCAAAAGCCGTCGAGTGCCTCTGACGCTTCAGGTGCACCGAGGTCAGACGCGGACGGGCACCGCACGTCGTGCTGCCCGCAGCGGCGCCCCGAGCTCGTGCAGATGCCGAAGGGCGGCCGCGTACGAGCCGAACAGGCTGGTCTCGGTGTAGCTGACCTGCATCCGCTCGCAGTACGCCCGAATGATCGGCTGGGCCTTGCGCAGGCTGGCGCGCGGCATGTTCGGGAACAGGTGGTGCTCCACCTGGTAGTTCAGGCCGCCGAGCGCGAAGTCGGTGAGCAGGCCACCGCGCACGTTGCGCGTCGTCAGCACTTGGCGGCGCAGGAAGTCCAGCTCGTGACCGGGCGTGACCGTCGGCATGCCCTTGTGGTTCGGCGCGAACGAGCAGCCCATGTACAAGCCCCACACCGCCTGGTGGATCGCGACGAACACGAGCGCCTTCACCGGAGACAGCACGTACAGCACCGCGGCGAGGTACGCGACGACGTGCAGCGCCAGGAGCACCAACTCGGTGCGGCGGTAGCGCCGGACGCTCGTCGTGCGCAGCCAGCCGAAGCCCTGCACGTGCAGGTTGATGCCTTCGAGCGTGAGCAGCGGGAAGAACAGCCAGGCCTGGTGGCGGGCGATGAACCCGGACACCGGACCGTTGTGCTCGGTCGCCTGCCTCGTGGTGAACGCCAGTACACCCTCGCCGATGTCGGGGTCGTAGCCCTCGTGGTTCGGCTTCGCGTGGTGCTTGTTGTGCTCGTCCACCCACCAGCCGTAGCTCAGCCCGACGAGCAGGTCGCCCGCGATGATGCCGATCGTGTCGTTGACCCGCTTGGACCGGGCGACCTGCTGGTGGCCGCCGTCGTGGCCCATGAACGCGACCTGGGTGAAGGCCAGGCCGAGCACCGCGGCCACGATCGTCTGGTACCAGGAGTCGCCGACCCAGGCGAACGCGGCCCAGGCGGCAGCGAACGCGGCCAGGGTCAGCGTGATGCGCACGGCGTAGTTGATCCGGCGCCGGTCCAGGAGCTTTTCAGCACGTATCTGTCGGCACAGAGCCGCGAAGTCGCTGCCCCTCGACGTTTGAGTTGCAGCAGTCATCTGATGTTTTCCTTGGGTAGTCGTCCGTAAGCAGTTGCTCGTGTCGGATACCTCAGCATGGGCGTACCCGCCGGCAATAGCGAGGAGTTCGCGAATCGGCCTGACAGTCCGTTGCCAGAATCCGCCCACGCGGCTCATGTCCCGATCGGCCCGCGAGCCACGCGGCGCGGCGGATCAGGCGGCGATACCGAGGACGAACGGGTAGACGCCGCTCGCGCCTGCCTCACGCAACAGTCTCGCGACTACCGTCAGCGTCCAGCCGGTGTCGGTCAGGTCGTCGACCAGCAGGACGTCGTGGCCGTCGACCCGCGCCGCGAGTTCGCTGCCCACTTCGTGGCTGCCCCAGACCTCGCGGAGCCGCAGCGCGCTGTTCGTCCGCCCCTTCGAGGACGGGCCGTGGCGCGTAATCGCGCCCAGGTTGGGCAGGTGACCGATCTCCCCCAGCCGTGCTGCGAGGTCGGCGACGAGCAACGGGCGACGGTTCGAGCCGACGTGGACGATCACCTCCGGACGGCGTTGCCATCCCCACGCAGCGAGCACCTGGATGCAGGCGCCGATCAGCTCGTCGGGAACCGGACCGTCCGGCGCGTTGTCGGCGAGAACCGCGCGAACGCGCTGCCCGAAGCCGAGGTCGGTGAACCGGGCGAGCGCGCGTCCGGACTCGGCCTGCTCACCCGCGCTGATCTTGCCGCGCACTTCGACACCCAGGTTCGGCATCGCGGTCGGCCACATCCGCCGCGCGTCGAACGGCACGCCCGGACGCTCCAGGCGCTCGGTGGCCGCAGCCACGGTCTGCTCGGACGTGGCGCGGGACAGACTGAGCGCGCCGCAGTTGTCGCACCGCCCGCAGTCGGTGGCGCAGGGATCGTCCAGCTGCTCGCGCAGGAAGTGCAGCCGGCAGGTGTCCGTCGCGATGTAGTCGCGCATCGCCTGCTGCTCGTCACTGCGCACCCGGGCGACGCGGGCGTACCGGTCGGCGTCGTAGTCCCAGGGCCGGCCGGTCGCGATCCAGCCTCCCCGTACGCGCTGGGCCGCACCGTCGACATCGAGCACCTTCAGCATCGCCTCGAGCCGTGAGCGGGACAGGTCGACGCGGGTCTCCAGCGCACCGGTACTCATCGGCGCGCCCTCGTCGGTGAGCACTCGCAGCGCGGTGCGGACCTGGTCCTCGGACGGGAAGCCCACCGAGGCGAAGTAGTTCCAGATCGCCCCGTCCTCGGTGCCGGGCAGCAGGATCACCTGGGCGCTGTCGACGCCGCGCCCGGCGCGTCCGACCTGCTGGTAGTACGCGATGGGGGACGCCGGCGCTCCGAAGTGGATGACGAAGCCGAGGTCCGGCTTGTCGAAGCCCATCCCGAGCGCGGACGTGGCGACGAGGGCCTTCACCCGATTGTTGATCAGGTCGTCCTCGGCGGCCAGCCGCTCGGTCTGCTCGGTCTGCCCGGAGTAGGCGGCGACCGAGAAGCCGCGCCCGCGCAGGTAGTCGGCAACCTCCTGGGACGCGGCGACGGTGAGCGTGTAGACGATCCCCGAGCCCGGCAGCTCGGCCAGGTGATCGGCCAGCCAGGCCAGGCGGTGTGCCGTCGACGGGAGGGACAGCACGCCGAGGTGCAGCGACGCGCGATCGAGGCTGCCGCGAAGCACCAGAACTCCGCCGCCTGGACCTCCCGCGCCGGTCACGTTCGCATCGTCGGGTCCGTCGTTTGCTGCACCGCCGAGGCCGAGCACATCGGCGACGTCCTCGACGACCCGGGTGTTCGCCGTCGCGGTCGTCGCCAGCACCGGAATCCCCGCGGGCAACTCGGGCAGCAGAGTCCGCAGCCGGCGGAAGTCGGGACGGAAGTCGTGGCCCCAGTCGCTGATGCAGTGTGCCTCGTCGACGACCAGCAGCCCACAGGTGGCGGCGAGCTGCGGCATGACGTGGTCGCGGAAGTCGGGGTTGTTGAGCCGCTCGGGTGACAGCAGCAGGACATCGACCTCCCCGCGCGCCACGGCGTCGTAGGTCTGCCGCCACTCGTCGACGTTGGTCGAGTTGATGGTGACCGCGTGGATGCCGGCCCGCTCGGCCGCCGCGATCTGGTTGCGCATCAGGGCAAGCAGCGGGGAAACGATCACGGTCGGTCCGGCGCCGGTCGCGCGCAGCAGCGCGGTGGCGACGAAGTAGACGGCCGACTTGCCCCACCCCGTCCGCTGGACGACCAGGGCCCGACGGCGATCGGCGACGAGTGCCTCGATCGCCGTCCACTGGTC
>JBOGDQ010000119.1:0-6939 GCA_050742975.1 Jatrophihabitantaceae bacterium | reverse complement strand
CGGTTACGGCACGCCGGACCGGCCGGACTTCTGGATCGGGGCGCAGGCGACAGGGGACGGTTTCCGCGAGTCCCACATCGCCTTCGCCGCGCCGGACCGTAAGGCGGTCCTGGCGTTCTGCGAAGCGGCGCGCGCCGTCGGCGTCACGGTCCTGCACGAGCCGCGGGTATGGCCGGAGTATCACGAGCACTACTACGCCGCCTTCGTCCGCGACCCGGACGGCAACAGCGTCGAGGCCGTCTGCCACGAGCGCGAATCATGAGCGAGCAGCCCGCCCGCACAACCGCGTTCACCGACGCCTCGCTGCCCGAGAGGTACGAGCGACTGCTCGCGCCGTCCCTGTTCGAGCCGTGGGCCGAGGTGCTGCTCGACGCCGTCGGGATCGAACCCGGTGCCCGGGTGCTGGACGTCGCCGCCGGCACCGGTGTGGTGAGCCGCGCGGCCGCGCGACGCGCAGGCCCGAACGGGACGGTCGTGTCGACCGACATCAGCCCGGCGATGATCGCCTTCAACGCCGGCCATCGCCCCGTTCCCGGCTGGGCGCCGATCGAGACGGCCGTCGCCCCGGTGACCGAGCTGGGCCGCCGCGACGGCGACTTCGACGTGGTGCTGTGCCAGCAGGGCATGCCGTTCTTCCCCGACCGGCCCGGTGCCGTCCGCGAACTGCACCGCGTGCTGCGGCCGGGCGGCGTGGTCGGCATCGCGGTGTGGACGCCAGGGCACGACGTGGTTCCGTTCGGCCCGATGAACGGCGCGCTGCAGGATCTCGGGGCGCCTGCGCCGTTCCCCGGTGCGTACGACGAGACCAGCTACGTCCTCAGCCCGGACGAGATGCGGGGCCTGCTCGCCGACGCCGGGTTCGCGCACATCGACTCGCGAGAGGTCGAGCTGCTCACCCACTGGTCCGCCGTCGACGCGCTGGTCGCCGCGATCCAGGGCACCCCGTTCGGCGGCCTGCTGGACGCGCTCGACCCGAGTGCGCAGGTCCGCGCCCGCGCCATGATCGCCGATCGGTTCGCCCGATGGGCGTTGGCAGACGGCACGGTCGCGATGCCGACGTACTCGGTCATCGCGACGGCCGTCCGCTGACATACTCCGTCCGCGGCGGAGTCACTTCTTCGCGGCGGCGGTGTCGCCGGTGGACAGCGCGGCGATGAACGCCTCCTGCGGAACCTCGACGCGGCCGACCATCTTCATCCGCTTCTTGCCCTCCTTCTGCTTCTCCAGCAGCTTGCGCTTGCGGGTGATGTCACCGCCGTAGCACTTGGCGAGCACGTCCTTGCGGATGGCGCTGATGTTCTCGCGGGCGATCACGCGCGAGCCGATGGCCGCCTGGATGGGCACCTCGAACTGCTGTCGCGGGATGAGCTTGCGCAGCTTGCCGGTCATCGACGTCCCGTAGCCGTAGGCCTTGTCCTTGTGGATGATCGCCGAGAACGCATCGACGGCCTCGCCCTGCAGCAGGATGTCGACCTTCACCAGCTCGGCCTCCTGCTCGCCGGCCATCTCGTAGTCCAGCGACGCGTAGCCGCGGGTGCGCGACTTCAGCTGATCGAAGAAATCGAAGATGATCTCGGCGAGCGGCAGCGTGTACCGCAGCTCGACGCGCGTCTCGGACAGGTAGTCCATCCCGCCGAGGTTGCCACGCCGGTCCTGGCACAGCTCCATGATCGCGCCGATGTACTCGCTCGGCGCGATGATCATCGCCTTGACGACCGGCTCGTGGATCGTCGCGATCTTCTGGCCGCTCGGCCAGTCCGACGGGTTGGTGACGACGTGCTCGGAGCCGTCCTCGAGGATCACCCGGTTGACGACGTTCGGCGCCGTGCTGATCAGCTCGAGGTTGAACTCCCGCTCGAGCCGGTCGCGGGTTATCTCCAGGTGCAGCAGGCCGAGGAACCCGCAGCGGAAGCCGAACCCAAGCGCGGCGCTGGACTCCGGCTCGTAGACGAGTGCCGCGTCGTTGAGCCGCAACCGGTCCAGCGCGTCGCGCAGCAGCGGGTAGTCCGAGCCGTCGATCGGATAAAGGCCGGAGTACACCATCGGCCTCGGATCCCGGTAGCCGCCCAGCGTCTGCGTCGCCGGCTTGGCGGCATCGGTCACCGTGTCGCCCACGCGGGACTGGCGGACATCCTTCACCCCGGTGATCAGATAACCGACCTCGCCGACGCTCAGACCTCCGGTCGGGACGGGCTCGGGCGAGATCACGCCGATCTCGAGCAGCTCGTGCGTGGCGCCGGTCGACATCATCTTGATCCGCTCGCGCGGGACGAACTGCCCGTCGACAACGCGAATGTAGGTGATGACGCCCCGGTAGATGTCATAGACGGAGTCGAAGATCATCGCGCGTGGAGCGGCGTCGGCCTCGCCGGTCGGCGCCGGGACATCGCGGCAGATCGTGTCGAGCAGCTCCTCCACGCCCTGTCCGGTCTTGGCGCTGACCCGCAGCACGCCGTCCGGATCGCAGCCGATGATGTGGGCGAGCTCTGCGGCGTACAGGTCCGGCTGCGCAGCGGGCAGGTCGATCTTGTTCAGCACCGGGATGATCTGCAGGTCGTTCTCGAGCGCCAGGTACAGGTTCGCCAGGGTCTGCGCCTCGATGCCCTGTGCGGCGTCGACGAGGAGCACGGCCCCCTCGCACGCCGCCAGCGAGCGCGACACCTCGTAGGTGAAGTCGACGTGGCCGGGGGTGTCGATCATGTGCAGCGTGTACGCCGTATCGCTGGCGCCGTCACGCCCACGTACGGTCCAGGGCATCCGCACGTTCTGGGCCTTGATCGTGATGCCGCGCTCGCGCTCGATGTCCATCCGGTCCAGGTACTGCGCCTTGGCCTGCCGCGGATCGAGCACGCCGGTGAGCCGCAGCATCTGATCGGCCAGCGTCGACTTGCCGTGGTCGATGTGGGCGATGATCGAGAAGTTGCGGATGCGGGTCGGGTCGGTCCGGCCTGCCGGATTCTGCGCGCTCACGTGCTCACTCTCGAAGGGTGGGGCCGACGTGTTCCGGCCCCCGGGCATTGCGGTCCATGGTCGCACGCCGGGTCACCCGAACCGGGCCGCTGTCCTGCACCTGTCGGACGGCGCGGACGGGATCGGGCAAGATGGCGGCCATGAGCGATCCGCGTGCAACCGTCGAATACCGCGTCCCTGCCATCTCGCTGAAGAAGGGCGACCTGGTCAACACCTCACCGGGCGAGGACGACTGGCAGGAGGTGGTGAGCGTCCACACCAACACCGGCCAGCTCAAGGCCGGCGACCTGCGCACGCTCGTCGAGTCGCTGGGTGGCCGCTACGTCGTCGTCGAACTCACCGATCTGGCCCCGGTCGACTCAGGCGTCTTCTTCATCGACGGGGTGGCAACAGTGGACGACGACGGCGGCGACCAGCCGCTCAGCGAGGTCGTCAGCGGCGAGGACGGCGTTCGCACCTACCTGTACACCAGATACGAGTTGGTGACGGTCCGCGCTGCTGCCGGCTGACGCGCGGTCCGACCCGTTGCCCCGGGATTTGGGGCCGACACAGGCGCGCTGATAGTCTGGCGCGGTTGTCCTCCCCCGTCCGCCGGGGGCCCAGGCGGTCGCTCAGGCCGCAGGCACACGCAGGTTCCACTCCCTAGATTGCGAACGTCGAGGCTTCTTCGTGGCGAACATCAAGTCCCAGATCAAGCGCATCCGCACCAACGAGCAGGCGCGGCTGCGGAACAAGAGCGTCAAGTCCTCGCTCAAGACGGCGATCCGCACGTTCCGCGAGACAGCGGACTCCGGTGACCGCGAGGCGACCCAGCAGGCGCTGCAGTCGGCCTCGCGCCAGCTCGACAAGGCCGCCAGCAAGGGCGTCATCCACGCCAACCAGGCCGCGAACAAGAAGTCGGCCATGGCGGCCCGCGCCAGCAAGGTCTGAGCGCCGCAAGCCGCCTCTTCCAGGCCCGCGCTCCCGCTGCCCGCACCGAGGGACAGGGGGCGCGGGCTTCATGCTGTTCAGCGCACGGCGCGCGCGGCGAGCAGGTTTCGGACGGCGCGCTCGAGGGCGTAGTCACCGGACGCCGCCTCACCCTTCACGTCGGCGTTGAGGCCGGCGACGATCCCGAGCGCCCGCCGCACACCGAGTTCTGACCAGCCGCGAACCTGACCCTGGGCCTTCTTGATCTTCCACGGCGGCATGCCCAGCTTGGACGCGAGCGAGTACGGATCCCCTCGGCCGGCGGACGCGACCCGGGCCAGCGAGCGGACGCCGTCGGCCAGCGCATCCGCGATGAGCACGTGCGGGACGCCGACCACCAGCGCGAACCGCAGGGCCTCCAGCGCGGCGTCGCCGTTACCGGCCATCACCCGATCGGACACCGCGAAGCCGGTCACCTCTGCGCGCCCCTTGTGGTAGGCCCGAACGATGTCGACGTCGACCGTCCCGCCCGAGTCGCTGACGAGTTGCGCCGACACCGAGGCGAGCTCGCGCAGGTCGGTGCCCACCGCGTCCGCCAGGGCCGCGACTGCGTCGGGGGCGATCCGCCCGCCCGCGCGCCGCACCTCGTTCCGCACGAAGTCCAGGCGGTCCTCGGACCGGGTCAGCTTGGCGCAGCCGATCTCGAGCGCTCCGGCCTTGCGCGCGGTGTCGAGCAGCGCCTTTCCCTTCGCGCTCCCGGCGTGCTGCAGCACGATCGTGATCGAATCCGCGGGCGTCTCGAGGTACGGCTTGAGCACCGCGAATGCGGCGACCCTGACGTCCTGCGCAGCCCGCACGACGATGAGCCGGGCATCGCCGAACAGCGATGGGCCCAGCAGTTCGTGCAGCTCGACGCCCTCGAGCTCGGAACCCGCGCACTCGCTCAAGGTCACGGCCGGGTCCTGACGGCGGGCCGCGGCGGACAGGGCGGTGATCGCGCGGCCGACCAGCAACTCCTCGTCGCCCACCAGCAGCACCACCGGTGGCAGGTGATCGGGCAGGTCGTCCGGGCTGACGGGGCGGGCGGGCATGAGTCCATCCTGGCACCGCCCGCCGACTGCACCGACCGCACCACCGGATCAAGCGGGCGCGTCATCCGACGGTGCTCGCAGCCACGCCGCGGACGACCACGTGCAGGCTCGCGGACGTTCCGCAGATCGCGACATCGCCGTCCTCGTCCGTGCGCCGGACAGGGACCCCGAGGCGACCCATCGTGCCGAGCAGTAGCGCGGACGGATGCCCGTAGTCGTTGTGCCGGCCCACCGAGATCACACCGATCCGGGCCTGCACGGCCGCGAGGAAGCCGGCGTCGGAGTAGGCCGACCCGTGGTGCGGCACCTTCAGGACATCGGCCCGCAGGTCGGCGCCCGAGTCGAGCAACGCGCGCTGCGCCTCCACCTCGACGTCGCCCGGCAGCAGGATGCGGACGCCGTCGACGCTCGCGCGAAGCACGAGCGAGGAGTTGTTCGGATCCGACCGGGTGCCGTGGTACGCGGCGGCCGGCCCGAGGACGTCCAGGTGCACCTTCCCGATGTCGAACCGGGTACCGGGTGAAGGCACCGAAACCCGGACTTGGCGGGGTGCGAGCGCTGCGTCGACATCCCGGACACCCGACGCCGGATCCGCCAGCGGACCGGCCACAACTGTGCCGACGTGCCGACCCCGCAGGGCGCCCGCGATCCCGCCGACGTGGTCGAGGTGGAAGTGGGTGAACACCAGCAACGGGATGTCGGTGATGCCGAGGTCGCGCAGGCAACGATCCATCGCTACCGGATCCGGACCGGCGTCGATCTCCACCGCGCTGTGCGGTCCGGCCCGCAGCACCAGACCGTCGCCCTGCCCGACATCGCAGGCGACGAACAGCCAGCCGTGCGGCGGCCAGCCGGACGCGACCGAACGCACCGGGATCTGCACGACGAGCGCGACGGCGGCGGTGGCGGCGATGACACGACGAGGCCCGGCTCGGCGCGCGAGCAGCCACAGCATCGAGGTCACGGCGAGCAGGCTGAGGCCACCGGCCTCGCCACTCGGCCAGGACACGGTCGCGCCGTGCAGG
The DNA here is from genome assembly GCA_050742975.1 of Jatrophihabitantaceae bacterium. Taxonomy (GTDB): domain Bacteria; phylum Actinomycetota; class Actinomycetes; order Mycobacteriales; family Jatrophihabitantaceae; genus JBDTGE01. The sequence goes on along the minus strand of JBOGDQ010000119.1, from coordinate 944 downwards.
CCGCCGAACCACTCGGCCACCCAGACCAGCCATCGCGTCGGCCAGCCCGCCAGCCACGCGACGGAAGCCCCTACCCCGATCGACACCGGCGCGAGCAGCGCCGCGAGGAAGCCGAGCACGGTCGCGGCGGCGACCACCGGTTCGACGAGCACGTTCGCCGGGATGGCGACTAGGCTGACGCGTCCGGAGATCGCCGCGATGACCGGTGCGGTGACCAGGTGCGCTGCCGCCGCGACAGCCACCAGCTCGGCGACCCCCACCGGGACGTGCCGCTCCCGCAGCGCGGCCGCCCACCCCGGAGCGATCACCAGGATCGCCGCGGTGGCGAGAACCGACATCGTGAACCCGGCGTCCGCCGCGAGCCGTGGATCCCAGACGAGCAGCCCGATGACCGCCGCGGACAGCACTGGCAGCGCCTGCCTCGGCCGTCCCGAGGCAAGTGCGGACAGCGCGATGCTGCCCATCACCGCAGCGCGCAGCACGCTGGGCTCCGGTCGCGCGACCACCACGAACGCGATCACCACGAGCACACCGGCCAGGGCGCACAGCACGGGCCGTACCCGCAACCGGCGCAGGACGAGCAGCACGGCGCCGATCAGGATCGAGCAGTTCGTTCCGCTATTCGCATCGTGACTAGGTAAGTCACCGGACGGCGGTACGGAAGGAGATTCCCACCATGACCACCATTCCCACCGACTCCACCGCTGCCGATCTTGACGTCGAATGCTCGTGTCTGTCCGGCTACTGCTTCAACGCGGCCGGTGACCCCCACGGTTGCGCGTTCTGCGTCGAGGTCGAGGGCGCCTGCCCGGCCGACGTCGACGAGCGGACGCGCACCCTGTCGGCCGTCGCGCTCTCGGCGATCTACTCCGGGAACGTCGACGGCGCGGTCGACGTCGCGACCGGGCTGCAGCCCGTTTACACGACGCCGCTCGTTGACCTGT
>JBOGDQ010000118.1:0-5427 GCA_050742975.1 Jatrophihabitantaceae bacterium | reverse complement strand
TGTTGGAGCAGTCGGGAAGGTTGTTGGTGCCCAGGCGCCGCGCGAGCAGCTGGTACACGAACGCCGCCTCGTTGCTCGCCCGGCCGCTGGTGTAGAACGCCGCCTTGTTCGGGTCGTCGAGGCCGGTCAGCGTGTCCGCGACCAGGCGCAGCGCGTCATCCCAGGGGATCGGGGTGAAGTGAGTGGCGCCCGGTGCCAGGTGCATCGGCTCGGTCAGTCGCCCGTGGTGCTCGAGCCAGTGGTCGTCCTGTGAGCGCAGGTCGGCCAGCGAGTGCGCCGCGAAGAACGCGGCGTCCACGCGCTTACGCGTCGCCTCCCAGGACACCGCCTTGGCGCCGTTCTCGCAGAACTCGGCCGTTTTGCGGTGCTCGGGATCCGGGTCGGGCCACGCGCAACTCGGGCAGTCGAACCCGTCGACGTGGTTCATCCTCAGTAGCGTCTGCAGGCTGCGCTTCGGGCCCATCTCCTGGATTGCGTAGTGCAGCGATTGCGCGATGCCGGGGATGCCGACCGACGACTTCTTCGGCGGGCCGACGTGGACTTGCTGCTCCGATGACGGTTCGTCAGCCATGCCTGCCAACCTACGCTCGCGGCTCATGTTCGCGGGCTCATATTCGCCACGTGTAGCCGATGGAGAAGTCCACCGCCACGGCGAAGGCCAGGTACATCAGCCAGCCCCCGGTCGCGAGGTGGAAGAACCCGAGCGCGCGCTCGCCGAGCTTGACGCCGATCGCGGCGAAGAAGTCGCTGAAGTAGATCGCGAACAGGCCCAGGAACAGCAGCCCGACCGGCCAGTCGGCGACCTTGAAGAACACCAGCGCGCCCATCGCGGAGACGACCATGTAGGCGACGCACATCCCGGCGTTCGGTCTCGGGTCGTGGCCGCGATAGCGGTTCCAGCCGATGGCGAACCAGTGGATGCCGTACGCGGAGAACGCCAGCGCGGCCATGTACAGCGCGGGGTCCTTGAACACCTGCAGCCAGGTCATCCCGACGAACAGGATGACGCCGGAGACGAACTGGCAGAAGCCCGGCATCCAGATTCCCCACACACCGGTGGCGCGGTCGACCAGCACGTCGCGGGCGGGATAGCCGGCCAGCTCCTGCGGCCCGTAGATCAGGTAGCCGGTACCCAGGCCGAAGAAGCCCAGCGCGAGCGGGGGAAATGCTGACGTCGCGAACGTGACATCCATCGGAGCTCTCCTCATGACGTTGCTGGCGGGAGGGCGTCGAACCATCAGGGCGCACGACTCGTCATGGCGGATATGTCTGAACACGATATTAGGACTGGATTACGGCTCAACCAAGTGCCGGGTTGCTGCGTAGGCTCGACGCGGAGGACAGGAGGTGCCGGCATGGCCGTGATGACGACCCGGCGCGCGATCGTGCGCATGCCGGTCGGGGCCGAACCGGCCGCGACTCCGGACGACGTCGTCGTCGAGTCGCCGCTCGTGCTGGGCCTGGACGGAGCGGCGATCGCCACCCTGATGCGCACGCCTGGCCACGACCTGGACCTCGCGGCCGGGTGGCTGCTGGTCGAGTCCGGCGTGCAGCGCGCAGAGGACATCCGGACGCTGCGTGCCTGCCGCGAGGACGACACCGACCGCGTGCACATCGCCCTCGCGCCCGAGGTGCGCCCGCCGCGTCCGCGCGCGTTCATCACGTCGGCGGCGTGCGGTGTGTGCAGTGCCGACGTTCTCGATCTCGCGCCGCTGCAGACCAGCGCGCCCCACCGTGCCGGCTGGACCGTCACGCGCGACAGCCTTGTCGCGCTGCCCGATGCGATGCGTGCGCGACAGCGGGCGTTCGACCGCACCGGGGGCGTTCACGCCGCCGCGCTGGCCGACCCCGGGGGCGAACTCGTCATCGTGCGCGAGGACGTCGGCAGGCACAACGCCGTCGACAAAGTCGTCGGGCGCGCGCTGATTGACGGTCTGCTGCCCGCGACCGACCGGCTGCTCGTCGTCAGTGGCCGGGTGTCGTTCGAGATCGTGCAGAAGGCCGTCGCCGCCGGGGTCGCCGGCATCGTCGCGGTGTCGGCGCCGACCAGCCTGGCCGTCGACCTGGCCCGCGAGTACGGACTGCTGCTCGCCGGCATGGCCCGCGACGGACGGGTCAACCTCTACGCCGGTGCCGATCTGGTCCGCTGACCTCAGCCTGCTCTCGCTCTTGCTTGCGGCGCTCGTTCAGCGTGATCAGCTGCGAGTCGTGGCTGCCGGGCGACCACAAGCTTCAGCTGATCACTTCCGGGCGTGCCGCGGCGCGGCGCCACGTGGACACCGCCAGCAGGACGGCCGCACCGACGACCGCGTAGACCAGCACGACTGCCAGCGGGCCGCCGACCCCGGCGTTGTCGAAGTACACGATCCCGCGAACGGCCGAGGTCCCGGCGCCCGGTGGCAGCAGCGGCCCGATCGCGCGCCAGAACCCGGGCAACAGCGGACCGGGGTAGGCGCCGCCCGCGCTCGGATTGCCGAGCACGACGAACAGCAGCACCGCGATCCCGATGCCGACGACGCCGGTGAGTGCCTGGATGGCCATGGTGAACGCACCGACGGCGAACACGGTGAGCGCGCCGAAGCCGGCGAGCGTCCAGAACGAACCGTCCAGCGCGCCGAGGATCGGGCCGACGATCAGTGCACCGCCGATCCCGGACGCGATCGAGTACAGCAGCACGCCACCGAGCCGGAGCCGCGCACGCCGCACGGTCGAGGGCAACGAACCCGCGCTGATCGCCAGGATCGACGCGGCCAGGTAGCCGCCGACGACCCAGCCGACGGCGAGGTAGAACGCGGTGAGTCCGCGAGCATCCCCTTGTGCGGCCGGGACGACGTCCTCGACGGTGAGCGAGCGGTGCTGCTTCGCATCGACGCCGGTGAGGACGGACTGCACCGCGGAGGACAGCGACCCGCCCTCGGCGCTGGCGACCAGGAGCCGGTCGGTGCTCGAAGTGCCCAGGACGAGCGCGCCGTCGATCTCGCGGTCCTTGAGCTTCTGGCGTGCTGTCGGCTCGTCGCGCACGATCGAGGCGTGCACCGGCTCGCCGGGTAACGAGTTCAGCTGGGTGATGCTGTGCTGCGCTGTGCCGGCCGGGGCACCACTGGGCACCACGACGCCGACGGCCATCCGGTGCGGCTTCGGATCGTGGAACGCGCCGGCGTAGCTGAGGATGAAAGCCAACTGCAGCAGCAGGACGCCGACGACCAGGCCGACCGCGCGCGGGGTGATGGCGTCGTGCCACTCGGCCCGAATGCCCTGGCGCCGTGAGGGATCGGGCGCCGACGGGGTATCGGGCTCGGTCATCGGCCTACTCCGCCTCGGCGGTGTGGCCGGCGGCCAGCCGCTGCGCGGTCCCAGCCGCATCGCGGACCGCGCCGGCGTCCCCGCCGCGCTGCCCGGCGGCCAGCCCGACGAGGAACGTCGTCAGCGGTGCGGCCGGCCGGGCGATCCCGTGTGCCGCGTCGCGCGCGACGTCGAGCAGCAGGTCGCGGTCGACGGCTGCCGGGTCGACCCCGAGTTCGGTGGCCAGTTCGAGCAGCCACGCGTCGAGCGGATTGGTCATCGGCACTCCCTGCTTGTCGAGCCGGTTATCGAGCTGGGTTGTCGCGCACGCGCTGCGGCGAGTTCGTCCCACGTGTCGCAGTCACGCCCCCAGCCGTCGAGGTCGGGTAGCTCAATCATGTCGACCGCAGCGACGAGCGCGCGAGCGGGCGCGCCGTCGGGATCGCCGATCCTCGCGAGGGCATCACGCAGGGACGACGTCCGCCACGCGGCCGCGAGGTGGTTCACCCGCCCGCCAGCATCGACGAGGCAGGCGACGTCACCGGGTGCTGCGAGCGCGTCCACCAGCACCGGCACGGCAGGAGCGATCGCGGGCAGGTCCGCCGCCAGCACCACGACGACATCCGCGCGAACGGACCCGATCGCAGCAGCGAGCGCCGCGACCGGGCCACCGCCGACCGGCTCCTCGCGCCGCCAGATCACCTCCCGCGAAACGGCACGGGGCGGCCCCACCACCACGGTCAGTGACGCGCCCGCGACAGCCGCCACCGCATGATCGAGCAGCGTGCTGCCGCCGACATCCAGCGCAGGCTTGTCCACGCCCTGCATCCGGCGAGCCGCCCCACCGGCGAGCACGATCGCGTCGAACATGCCTCGACTCTATGGCCGTTAGGCTGCTCAGCCATGTCGACGGTGGCCGGTGTGGCGGTGGGCGCCGCCGGGTGCGTCCTCACGTCGCCGTACCTGGCACGCCTCACGCTCACCGTCCCGGACCGCGACGACAGGCATTGGTGGCGGGGTCGACCGACAAGCCGGAACCGGCTGTGCCTCACCGCGCTGGTCGCCGTGGTGCTCGGTGCGCTCGCCGGAGCAGCAGTGGGATGGTCCGCGCTGCTGCCCGCGTTCCTCGCCTTCGCCATGACCTGCACCCCGCTCATCCTCATCGACTTCGAGCACCACCGGCTGCCCAACCGGCTGGTGTTCTCCGCACTCGTCGCGGCGATCGTCCTGCTGACCCTTGCTGCCGCCGTCCGCCCCGACTGGGCCTCGTGGCTGCATGCGATCGAGGGCGGAGCGGCGGTGTTCGCCGTGCTGTTCCTGCTCGCATTCATCGCGCCGCGCTCGTTCGGGTTCGGCGATGTGAAACTCGGTGGCCTGCTCGGCGCCTACCTCGGCTGGTTCGGCTGGAACTACGTCTACTACGGGATCTTCGCCGGCTTCCTGCTCGGCGCGGTCGTGGCAGTCGCGCTGCTCGCGAGCCGGCGGGCGTCGCTGACGACGGCCATGGCATTCGGGCCGATGCTGGTCCTCGGCACCCTCGCCGTGCTCGCGTTCGGCCTGCCACCCGCGCTGAGCCCTTAGGCCGTGGTCCTAGAGTCGCAGGCATGTCGACATTGCAGCGCAGCGCAGAGCAGCCCGGCCCCACCATCTTCGTCCTGTTCGGCGCGACCGGCGATCTCGCGAAGCGGATGGTGCTGCCCGCGTTCTACACACTGGCCAGGGAGGCCCTGCTGCCGAAGAAGTGGCTGCTCATCGGCAACGGACGCGGCGACGTCGCGCACGAGGACTTCCGCAAGCACGTCCACGACGCGCTGACCCAATTCGGCCCGCACCCGGACGAGGGACCGTGGCGGGAGTTCAGCAAGCGACTGCGCTTCGCCGGCGGTGGTTTCGAGACGTCCGATCCCGGCAGCCTGCTGAGCGTGATCGCCGAGGCCGAGCGCGAGCTGGGTGCGGGTTACCAGCTGGTGCACTACCTCGCGATCCCACCTGTCGCGTTCGCCGAGACGACCAGGGCACTCGGCAAACACAGGCTGACCGACAACGCGCGCGTCGTCTACGAGAAGCCGTTCGGCACCTCGCCGGCGAAGTTCCGCGAGCTGGACGAGGTCGTGCACTCGGTGCTGGACGAGTCGCAGGTGTACC
>JBOGDQ010000117.1:0-1825 GCA_050742975.1 Jatrophihabitantaceae bacterium | reverse complement strand
CTCGACCACGTCGAAGTCCGTGGGCTGGTTGTAGAGGTGGTCGATGAACGGGTCGGTGTCGGAGCGGCTCGTCCGCCGCCCGCCCTCGCGCGTGCGCGTCCCCGCGAGCACGCCGCGTGCGAGCGGGCTCCACGGGATCACGCCAACGCCCTGGTCCACACACAGCGGGATCATCTCTCGCTCCTCCTCGCGGTAGACGAGGTTGTAGTGGTTCTGCATGGAGACGAACGGGGTGTCGGCCACCCGCTGGGCCTTGGCGAACTGCCAGGCAAACATGCTGCTCGCCCCGATGTAACGCGCCTTGCCCGACTTCACGACGTCATGCAGCGCCTCCATCGTCTCCTCGATCGGGGTCCGGTAGTCCCAGCGATGGATCTGGTACAGGTCCACGTAGTCGACTCCGAGGCGCTCCAATGAGGCGTCGATCGAGGCCAGGATGTGCTTGCGCGACAGTCCACCGCCGTTCTCCCCGGGCATCGTGTTGATGAACACCTTCGTGGCCAGGACGTACTCCTCGCGCATCCCGAACAGCTTGCTCAGGAGCCGGCCGGTGATCACCTCGCTCTGGCCGCCGTTGTAGGCGTCGGCGGTGTCGAAGAACGTGATCCCGCCCTCCACGGCCGCTCGGACGATTGGCTCGGCCTCGGGCTCCTCGAGCGCCCACTGACGGCTCTCGTGCTTGCCGAAGCTCATCATGCCCAGACAGACCCGGGACACCCGCAGTCCGGTTCGGCCGAGGTTGACGTACTGCACAGCTTGGAGTTTGACGAAAGTGCACGGCCGGGGGCACACGGACGCGTCCGGACCGATTCGACTCCGGGCCGTACGCTTAGGGCAATGGACGGTGATCGCCGGCAGGTGGTGCAACTCACGGCCCCGGTCCTGCGGCGACTGCGGCCCATCCGCCGCAGCCTCTCGTCGCCGAGCTCTATCTGGAAGCGCGGGCTTCCGGCCGAGCTCGAGTACTGGACCGACTATCTGAGCACCGGCGGCGGGCAGTCTCCGAACGGCTATCAGGAGAGACTCGACCCCCACGCTCCCGTGACTGACCCTGTGATTCTCGAGGCGATCGAACGCACCCTGGGCGATCCCGTACGGATCCTAGATGTCGGTGCCGGACCGCTGACCATCCTGGGCAAACGGCATCCCACCCGCCGACTCGAGATTGTGGCAACCGATCCCCTGGCCAATCAATACGACCTGATTTTCGGGCAGTTCGGGATCGCACCGCCGGTGCGGACCAGGCAGTGTCGCGGCGAGGACATCACGAGCGTGTTCGGGCAACGGGCATTCGATATTGCTCATGCCCGCAACTGCATCGATCACAGCGCCCGGCCGATGGACGTCATCGACAGCATGGTGGCCGCGGTGCGACCTGGCGGAACGATCGTGCTGCGGCACTACCGCAGCGAGGGCCAGAGAACGGGGTACGCCACTCTGCACCAGTGGAACTTCGACGTCCAGAACGGCCGACTGGTCATCTGGGGCCGGCGGCGGCGCTACGACGTTGCTCGGCGGCTCGAGGGCAGGGCCACGGTGCGCGCCCGCCTTGAACCGGGTGGGAATCACGCTGACTGGGTCGAGGCTGTGATCAGGCCGCTGCCGACTTGACCGGGACGCTCGCCTCGCGAACCAATGTCTATCCGCCCCGTGCGAGCGGTTCCGCAACGACCATTTTGCGCATGCGCGACGAGGGCGGCTGGCGCTCATGAGCAGAAGGGCTGCTCTGGCGACCAATTTGCTCATGAGCGCCTCCCGGTGACGGAGCTCGTGAGCGATCTGGTCGTTCGCCCGAGCCGCGCGCGACGCGCGCCTACACGGGAGC
>JBOGDQ010000116.1:0-35813 GCA_050742975.1 Jatrophihabitantaceae bacterium | reverse complement strand
GGGGTGCACAGCGCGGTCGACGAACAGCGTCTCCTCGTCCGGTTCGGCAACCTGATCCCATCCTGCGAACATAGGCTCTATTATGCCACTATCGGCCGATGTCTGTCACGACGTGCCGTCGTCTTCGGTAGGGCTGATTCTCGAACCCGATCAACCAGAGATGGCGACCGGCAGCGAGGAGGAGAGCCGGCAACGCAAGCCGACGGCGAACGTAACTCTCTCGTCGCTGCCGCAGTTGACCAAACGCAACCACCAGCGAGCCGGGCACCCAGCAACGCAACCCGAGTCGAAGGCACCCAGACCGCAGAGCGATTGAATTGAAGTCGCCTTCAGGTTGCATGCTGTACGGGTGACAGTTGAGGACGCCCCGACGGTGCCGCCCCGGCAGGCGCCGCCGAGGACGATCTTCAGCGGTCCGCTCCGCGCGACGAGCGGCGGCATCCTGATCCTGATCACGATGATCGCGTTCGAGGCGATGGCCGTGTCGGCCGCGCTGCCCACCGCTGCTCGCGACCTGCACGGCATCGCTGCCTACGGCTGGGCGTTCACCGGCTTCCTGGTGGCGAACGTCGTCGGCATGGTCGTGTCGGGCCAGCTGAGCGACAGTCACGGACCTCGGCTACCGCTCGTCGCCGGGCTCGTCGCATTCACCGCCGGCCTGGTGCTCGCCGGTACGGCGCCGTGGATGGAGCAGCTCGTCGCTGGTCGCGTTGTGCAGGGCCTCGGCAGCGGTCTGCTTATCACGGCCTGCTACGTCGTCATCGGGCAGAGCTACCCGGAGGCGTTGCGGCCCAAGCTGTTCGCGGCGATCTCCTCGGCCTGGGTGGTGCCGTCGCTGGTCGGGCCGCTGGTGTCCGGCGTGCTGGCCCAGCACGCCAGCTGGCGCTGGGTGTTCCTCGGCCTGGTGCCGTGCGTGCTCCTCGGGTCCGTGCTGATGCTGCCGGTGCTGCGCACGCTGCACGTGCCCGACCGCGGGCCTGGGAGCCCGCTGGCCGATCGCCGGCGCATCCTGCACGCGCTGTGCGTTGCTGCGGGGATCGCCGCGCTCGAGGAGGCGGGCCAGCACCCGTCCGCCATCTCGATCGCACTCGGCGTGGTCGGCCTGGCGGTGCTGCTCTGGGGGCTGCGCACGTTGCTGCCCGCCGGTACGTTCCGGGCCCGTCCGGGTCCACCGGCACCGATCGCGTTGCGTGGCCTGCTCGCCGGTGCGTTCTTCGGGGTCGAGTCGATCGTCCCGCTGTCGCTCACCGTCCAGCACGGCTACGGAGCTACGGCCGCCGGGCTGCCTCTGGCCTGCTCCGGGCTCACCTGGTCGATCGGGTCGTGGATCCAGGGACGCGACCCGCGCGGGAACGAGCAGGCCCACCGCATCCGGCTGGTGCGGTACGGCATGGCGCTCATCGCGGTGGCCGCGATGATGGTCGTGGTCGCGGTGCAGCCCGGCGTGCCCGGGTGGTTCATGTACCCGGCGTGGTGCGTCGCGGGGATGGGCGCCGGCCTGGCGATGTCCACGGTCAGCGTGCTGCTGCTGAAGTACACGAACGACACCGATCGTGGCTCGGACTCGGCCGCGCTGCAGCTGTCCGACGCGACAGGTGGCGCGTTCAGCACGGGCATCGCCGGTGTGCTCGTCGCGGCGGCCGCGCGCCAGGCGATCGGCTACACGAGCGCCTTCGCCGTCCTCGCCGCGACGATGGCCGCGGTCGCCGCCTTCGGCGCCGTCGTGGCCGGCCGGGTCCGCGCGCCCGTCCTGCTCAGCGAGACAGCAGCACGTCGCGGGTGATCTCCAGCTGGCCGAGGTGCTGGGCAAGCTCCTCGTAGACGTGCAGCAGCATCGCGCCCTGGGTCGGCGTCGTCGCGGGCCGGTCGTACCGCGGCCCGACCGCACCGCGCGGTGGCTGCCCCGGCTGCACGGTCCCCGCGTCCGCATGCAGCTGTTCGCGCGCGGCCTCGGCGCGTTCGATCAGCTCGGACACCCGCCCGGACGCCTCGAACTCGGCGGCCCGGTCCCGCTGCACGTCCCGCCCGGCCACGACCTGCCCGCCCCAGTACGCCATGACGCCCAGGCAGTGGCTCAGGATCACGTACGGCGAGTTCGCGCCGTCGAAGTCGGGCCGGGTGTTGGCCAGGCCGTCACCGAGACCGCGGACGATGGCGATCATCTCATCGAGCGCCTTGTCGGCGAAGTGGCAGAACTCCGATACCGAGATCATCAGGTCAGTGTGAGGGCTGGCGCCGACGCCGGCCAGGCCACGAGACGCGGGAACGTAGGATTGCCGAGCGATGGCGTACCTGGATCACGCGGCTACGACACCCATGCTGCCCGAGGCCGTTGCGGCCGTCAGCGAGGCGATGGGCGAACTCGGTAACCCCTCGTCGCTGCACGGGGCCGGCCGTCGGGCGCGGCGGCGCGTCGAGGAGTCGCGCGAGCAGCTCGCCGAGTCGCTCGGCGCACGGCCGTCCGAGGTGGTGGTCACGGCCGGCGGCACCGAGTCGGACAACCTCGCCGTCAAGGGCATCTACTGGGCACGACGCGGTTCGGACGCCCGTCGCACCCGCGTCATCGCCAGCGCCGTAGAGCATCACGCCGTGCTCGACTCGGTGCAGTGGCTCGCCGCGCACGAGGGCGCCGAGGTCACCTGGCTACCCGTCGACTCGAGCGGATTCGTCGCGCCCGATGCGCTGCGCGACGCGCTGGCAGCCGATCCCGACTCGACGGCGCTGGTGACCGTCATGTGGGCCAACAACGAGGTCGGGACGATCCAGCCGGTTCGCGAGCTGGCTGCCATCTCGCACGAGTTCGGCGTGCCGCTGCACACCGACGCGGTACAGGCGGTCGGATCCGTGCCGGTGGACTTCGCTGCGTCGGGCGTGGACGCGCTGACGATGACCGGGCACAAGCTCGGCGGCCCTTACGGCGCCGGTGCCCTGCTGCTGCGTCGGGATGTCGCCTGCGTGCCGCTGCTGCACGGCGGCGGTCAGGAGCGGGACGTCCGCTCGGGCACGCTGGACGTGCCGGGCGTCGTCGGGCTGTCGACGGCGACCTCGATCGCGGTGGGGCGCCGCGCCGAGGTCGCGCCGCGGATCGCTGCCCTGCGCACGGCGCTGATCGACGGCATCCGCGCGATCGTCCCCGACGTGCGGGTGAACGGTCACGCCACGGCACACCTGCCCGGCATCGTGCACCTGTCATTCCCCGGCTGCGAGGGCGATTCACTGCTGATGCTGCTGGACGCGCGCGGCATCGAGTGCTCGACCGGCTCGGCGTGCTCGGCCGGGGTCGCGCAGCCCTCCCACGTCGTGATCGCGATGGGCGCCTCGGCCACCGACGCGCGCGGCTCGCTGCGGCTGTCCCTCGGGCACACGTCGACGCAGGACGACGTCGCGGCCGTCGTCGAGGCCATCGGCCCGGCCGTCGAGCGGGCCCAGCGCGCCGGGATCACCTCGGTGCTGTCGTGAGAATCCTCGCCGCCATGAGCGGCGGCGTCGACTCCGCGGTCGCGGCTGCTCGCGCCGTCGACGCCGGGCACGACGTCACCGGAGTGCACCTCGCGCTGTCGGCCGCTCCGGCCACCCTGCGCCACGGAGCGCGCGGCTGCTGCACGGTCGAGGACGCCCACGACGCGCGGCGTGCGGCCGACGTCATGGGAATCCCGTTCTACGTCTGGGACCTGGCCGAGCGGTTCCGCGCGGACGTCGTCGAGGACTTCGTCAGCGAGTACGCCGCCGGCCGCACTCCGAACCCGTGCCTGCGCTGCAACGAGAAGATCAAGTTCTCCGCCGTGCTCGACCGCGCCCGCGCGCTCGGCTTCGACGCGGTCGTGACCGGTCACCACGCGCGCCTGATCGACGGCCGACTGACGCGCTCGGTCGACGCCGGCAAGGACCAGTCCTACGTGCTGGCCGTGCTCACCGGCGAGCAGCTCTCGCACGCGATGTTCCCGCTCGGGAACTCGACGAAGGCGCAGGTCCGGGCCGAGGCCGCCGAGCGCGGGCTCGCCGTCGCCGACAAGCCCGACTCGCACGACATCTGCTTCATCGCCGACGGCGACACTCGTGGCTTCCTGGCCCGCAACCTCGGTGCGCGCGACGGACCGATCGTCGACGCGGTCAGCGGGGTGACCGTCGGAAGGCACGCGGGCTCGTACGGCTACACCGTCGGCCAGCGCCGAGGGCTGAACCTGACGCAGTCGGCGCCGGGCGGCGAGCCGCGTTACGTGCTCTCGATCCAGCCGCGGACGAACACCGTCGTCGTCGGGCCGGGGGAGCTGCTCGACGTGGACGAGATCCACGCGAATCGCCCGGTGTGGACTGCAGGTTCGCCGCCGCAGCAGCCGGTGCGCTGCCTGGTCCAGCTGCGTGCCCACGGCATGGTCGGTGCCGCGACGGTGGACTGTGAGGGGGACGAGGTGGTGGCCGCCCTGGTCTCGCCGCAGCGCGGGGTCGCGGCCGGGCAGGCGCTGGTGATGTACGACGGCGACACCGTGCTCGGCTCGGCGACGATCACCGCCACGCGGCGCGCCGACGTCCGGGTATGACGCATCCCTGGGCCCCGGGAAGCGTCACGGGCATCGGCTCGCTGCCCGGCACCGATCCGGACGAGGCAGCGCGGCTCGTGCTCGGCGAGCTGCCCGGGTTTGCGCACCTGCCCGAGCTCCCGGCGCGCGGCGCGGGCTCGGACCTGATCGGGCGGACGGCGGCCCTGCTCATCGACCTGCCGGTTGAGATCGTCCCGTCCGGCTGGGCGATCACGGCCCACGCCGGCCGGGACTTGCGCCGGGCCCGCGACTTCCTCGAGCGCGACATCGACGCGCTGCACGCCCGCGCCGACGGCTACACCGGTGCGCTGAAGGTGCAGGCCGCCGGCCCGTGGACCCTCGCGGCCGCGCTCGAGTTGCCCAGCGGGCACAAGGCGATCACCGACCACGGCGCGGTGCGGGACATCGCGGACTCGCTCGCCGAAGGGCTGCGCGCCCACGTCGCGGACCTCGCACGCCGCGTCCCTGGTGCGCGGATCGTGGCCCAGGTGGACGAGCCCTCACTGCCCGCGGTGCTGGGCGGTCGGATCGCCACGCCGTCCGGTTACGGCACGGTGCGCGCAGTCGAGCCCGCCCGCGCCGAGCAGGTTCTGCGGTCGGTGCTGTCCGCCGCCCCCGATGGCGCGCGTGCGGTGCACTGCTGCGCGGCCGACGTGCCGCTCGCGCTGCTCCGGTCCGCCGGTGCGGACGCCATCTCGCTCGACGCCGCGCTGCTCCAGGTCAGCCACTACGACGCGCTCGGCGAGGCGGTGGATGCCGGCACGGCGCTGTGGCTCGGAGTCCTGCCCGCCACCGGCGGGCCGGGCGGCTTCGATCAGGCCCGCGATCGGATCCGCACGATCTGGTCCGCCCTGGGGTTCCCCGCCGCACAGCTGGCGGAGTCGGTCGTGCCCACCCCCGCGTGCGGGTTCGCGGGCGCCGACCCGGCCTACCTGCGCGCGGCACTCGCCGTGCTGCGCGATGTGGGGGCGTGGCTCCTGCAGGCCGGCTAGACCGGGCAGTCGGTGGCCGTCGATAGATTGGCAGCGTGACCGAGCCCCGTGCCGCGTCCACCGCCGCCCGCGACGAGCACGCCACGCTGTCGCAGCAGGTCGACGACGCCTCGTACCGCTACTACGTCCTTGACGATCCCACGATCAGCGATGCCCAGTACGACAAGGCGATGCGGCGGCTGCAGGAGCTCGAGGACGAATTCCCCGACCTGCGTACCCCGTCATCACCGACGCAGCGCGTGGCCGGCACGTACTCCACGCTGTTCACCGCGGTCGATCATCTGGAACGGATGTTGAGCCTGGACAACGCGTTCTCGGTCGAGGAGGTGACGGCGTGGGCGCAGCGGGTCGAGCGTGACGCCGGCGCGGTGCCCGCTTACCTGTGCGAGCTGAAGGTCGACGGCCTGGCGATCAACCTGGTGTATCGGGACGGCCGGCTCACCCGTGGCGCGACGCGTGGTGACGGGCGTACCGGCGAGGACGTGACGCCGAACGTCCGGACCATCGCGAACGTCCCGGATCGCCTTACCGGCAAGGCCGTTCCGGCGCTGCTCGAGGTGCGCGGCGAGGTGTTCTTCCCGGTCGAGCGGTTCGCCGAGCTGAACGCCGGACTGGTCGAGGCCGGCAAGGCGCCGTACGCAAACCCGCGGAACACCGCGGCCGGCTCGCTGCGGCAGAAGGACCCGCGGGTCACCGCGAGTCGCGGGCTGCAGCTGGTCCTGCACGGGGTCGGCCGGGTCGACGGCGGCTCGAAGGTGAGCACGCAGTCGGGCTGGTACGAGGTGCTCGCCGGCTGGGGGCTGCCGACCTCGCCCCGCGCGAAGGTGGTTGCGGATCTGGCCGGGGTGCAGGAGTTCATCGACTTCTACGCAGAGCACCGGCACGACGTCGAGCACGAGATCGATGGCGTCGTGGTCAAGGTCGACGACCTCACGGTGCAGCGCCGGCTCGGCTCCACCAGCCGAGCTCCGCGCTGGGCGATCGCGTTCAAATACCCGCCCGAGGAGGTCAACACCACGCTGCTCGACATCCGGGTGAACGTCGGGCGCACCGGGCGGGTCACGCCGTTCGGGATCATGGAACCGGTCAAGGTGGCCGGCTCCACCGTTGACCGGGCCACCCTGCACAACCAGTGGGAGGTCGAGCGCAAAGGCGTCCTGATCGGCGACACCGTCGTGCTGCGCAAGGCCGGCGATGTCATCCCCGAGATCGTCGGTCCGGTCGTCGCGCTGCGCGACGGCACCGAGCGGGCCTTCGTGATGCCGACCGAGTGCCCCGCCTGCGGCACTGCGCTGCGCGCGGAGAAGGAGGGTGACAAGGACATCCGCTGCCCGAACAGCCGCCACTGCCCGGCGCAGCTGCGCGAGCGGCTGTCCAGTCTGGCCGGGCGTGGCGCGTTCGACATCGAGGCGCTCGGCTGGGAGGGCGCGTCGGCCCTTCTCGAGGCTGGTGTGCTCTCGGACGAGGGCGAGCTGTTCGAGCTGACGGCCCACGACCTCGCTCGGGTGCCGCTGTTCACCCGGGCGGCCAAGAAGAGCGATACCGATGCCGATATCCACGACGGCCGGGTGCTGTCCGCGAACGGGCTGAAACTGCTCGACAACCTCCGGCAGGCCAGTTCGCAGCCGCTGTGGCGGGTGCTCGTCGCGCTCTCCATCCGGCACGTCGGCCCGACCGCGGCGCGCGCGCTGGCCACCCACTTCGGCTCGGTGGACGCGATCCGTGCCGCGACGCTGGAGGAGCTATCTGCTCCGGACGGCGTCGGCGGCGTGATCGCCGAAGCGGTGCAGGACTGGTTCGCCGTCGACTGGCACGCCGCGATCGTCGACAAGTGGGCTGCGGCCGGCGTGCGGATGGCCGACGCGAGCGACGAGTCGGTCCCGAAGACGCTGGCCGGGCTGACTATCGTGGTCACCGGCTCGCTGGTCGGGCTGTCGCGGGACGAGGCGAAGGAAGCCATCCTGAGCCGGGGCGGGAAGGCGTCGGGCTCGGTGTCGAAGAAGACCGATTACGTGGTCGTCGGCGAGAATGCCGGTACGAAGGCGGACAAGGCCGAGCAACTGGGCGTAACGACGCTCGACGAGGCTGCTTTCGGTCTCCTGCTCGAGCGCGGCCCGTCCGCGCTCTGAACACGTTCGAGGCGGCCGCCCGCCCGCACACTGCGTGGTTCTGGTCACATTCCGGCGGCAATCAGCGCTCGCACGTGTGATAGCTCTGAGGACACCGGGGCGCCGCTTAGGCGATCTGCGCACGATGGTCAGATGGCTTTCTGGGAAGCGAACGACCGGTTACGGCCGGCGGCTGCCCGCTCCCTCAGCGCGGTGCGCAACTCGCTGACCTGGCGGCATGCGGTCTTCGCGCTGACGATCGCCGTCTACGTCGCGCTCACGATCGCAGTCATCGCCGGTTCGCCGCTGGACAGTCTCGACCAGAAGGTAGCGGTCCTGGATCTGCACGACCGCTACCCGGGCTGGAACCGGTTCGTGCTCGACTACGTGATGTTCGGCCAGCGCGGACCGTCGACCTTCCTGGCCCTGCCGTGGTTCGTGTGGGTCTGCTACCGGCGGCGCACGGTTGCGCCGCTGATCCGCCTGGGCGCGGCGCTGTTCCTGCTCAACCTGTCGGTCGGCGTGGTGAAGGTGACCACCGGCCGGTACGGGCCACTGGTCACCGCGCACGCGCACGACGTTCTTGCGGGCGGCAACATCTTCCCGTCCGGCCACACCGCGAACGCCGTGGTCCTGTACGGCGTGATGGCGATGACGGCCACGCGGCATCGCAAGCTGATGACGGTGGCAGCGGTGTGGATCTCGGCAACCGTCGGCCTGAGCACGCTGTACCTGGACACGCACTGGTTCACCGACGTGCTGGGCGGGTGGCTGGCGGGCGCTCTCGTGCTGATGGTGCTGCCGACCTTCCTGCCGCCGGCGCAGCGCGCGTTCGACTGGACCCTCGCGGGCGGCAAGCGCCTGCTGGCACGCCGAGCGAGCCGGTCGGTCAGAGGTAGGTCGCTGGGTCGGCCAGCCGCAGGTGATGAGCCCGACCTTGGTGCGTGGGCGCGCCTGTACCCGCAGGATCGCAACAAGATCGCAGGCTGAGGACGGCACGGACCGCCGGACCCGTCAGGGCGCGGCGACGGTCGAGGCGATCGCGCTCAGGTGCTGCAGCCGAACCAGCTCCGACGGCAGCCAGCGCAGCATCGGCCGGCCGACGAGCAGCGCTGCCGATCCAAGGGGTGCCACCGCTAGCTCGGTGCCGACCCGATCCCAGTCCTCCGGCGCCCAGTCGTCGGCCGCGCTCAGCACGCGCGCCGGACGGGCCGGCCACCAGGGCACGGGCAGCTCGGCCAGCTCGGGTGCGGCGCCGCCGCGGGCGATGACGCTCGCGTGCCCGGCGGTCGGCGCGTCGAGCACCATCGCCCAGCCGGCCCGGAATATCCGCGCCACGCCGTCCGCCAGCACCCGCAGCGACTCACCGGGCAGGGTGGCCAGGCTGTCCAGCAGCTCCAGCTCGCGGTGCGGGTCGATTTGGCCGGCGTACGGACGGATCGAGTCGACCCGCACGCCCTCGACCGTCGACGCGGCCGAGACGAGCGAGTCGGCCAGCTTGTCCGGGGGCAGCTCGATGACCAGGTCGTCCGTCGCGCTGCCGGGGGAGCGCTCGATGACGTCGAGGCTGAGGATGTCCGCGCCGACGTGCCCGAGCGCCGTCGCGACCGCTCCCAGCGCGCCGGGACGGTCGGGCAGGATCACTCGCATCAGGTAGGACATCCCGACCAGGGTGCCCGATCCACATGTCGGGCCGGTTACGCGGGTAGCCCGAGCGATGGGTATGGCGCCGACTGTCAGTCCAGGCGCCTGCGAGGGCGACGAAGGAGCCCGAGCGAGGGGAACCGTAGACTCACAGGTCGTGCCTGACACAACCGAGTCCAGTGACACCGGTGGCCGCATCAGTCGCGACGACGTGGCGCACCTGGCCAAGCTCGCACGCCTGGCCGTGACCGACGACGAACTCGACGTCTTCGCCGGGCAGCTCGACGTCATCCTCGGCGCCGTTGCCCGGGTGAGCGAGGTCGCGGCCGCCGACATCGCGCCCACGTCGCATGCCGTGCCGATGACGAACGTGTTCCGGGCCGACGCGGTTCGCCCGTCACTGCCACGCGAATCCGTGCTGGCCGCAGCGCCGTCCGTCGAGGACGACAAGTTCCGCGTCCCGCGCATCCTGGGCGAGGAAGCATGAGTGACCTGACGCGGTTGACTGCCGCCGAGCTTGCAGCACAGGTGGCCTCCGGCGAGGTGTCGGCCGTCGAGGTGACCCAGGCGCATTTGGAACGGATCGGCGCGGTCGACGGATCCGTGCGGGCTTTCCTGCACGTGGACACCGACGGCGCGATCGCGGCAGCGGAAGCGGTCGACGCCAAGCGCGCTGCGGGCGAGCAGCTGTCCGCGCTCGCCGGTGTTCCGCTGGCGATGAAGGACGTCGTCGTGACCAAGGGCCTGCCCACGACTGCCGGGTCGAAGATCCTCGAGGGCTGGCTGCCGCCCTACGACGCGACGATCAGCAGGCGGGTCAAGGACGCGGGCATCGTCCTGCTCGGCAAGACCAACATGGACGAGTTCGCGATGGGCTCGTCCACCGAGAACTCCGCGTACGGCCCGACCCACAACCCGTGGGACCTCTCGCGCATCCCGGGCGGCTCCTCCGGCGGCTCGTCGGCGGCGGTCGCGGCGTTCGAGGCGCCGCTGTCGATCGGCACGGACACTGGCGGCTCGATCCGCCAGCCGGCCGCGGTCACCGGCATCGTCGGGCACAAGCCGACGTACGGCGCGGTGTCGCGGTACGGGCTGATCGCGTTCTCGTCCTCGCTCGATCAGGCCGGCCCGTTCGGCCGCACCGTCCTGGACGCCGCCCTCCTGCACGAGGTGATCGCCGGCCACGACGAGTGCGACTCGACGTCGATCCCGCAGCCGGTCGCACCGGTGGTCGCGGCCGCGCGCGAGGGTGCACGGCGTGACCTGAAGGGGGTGCGGGTCGGGGTCGTCCGCGAGCTCGGCGGGCAGGGCTACCAGGCGGGCGTGCTCGCGTCCTTCGAGGCGGCCGTCGAGACGATCCGCGGCCTCGGCGCCGAGGTTGTCGAGGTGTCCTGCCCGAACTTCGAGTACGCCCTCGCCGCCTACTACCTGATCGCGCCGAGCGAGTGCTCGTCCAACCTGGCCCGGTTCGACGCCGTCCGGTACGGCCTGCGGGTCGGCGACGACGGCGTCAACTCGCTCGAGGACGTCATGTCACTCACTCGCGAGGCCGGCTTCGGAGCCGAGGTGAAGCGCCGCATCATGATCGGCACGTACGCGCTGTCCTCGGGCTACTACGACGCGTACTACGGGCAGGCGCAGAAGGTGCGCACGCTGATCGCGCGCGACTTCGCCGCTGCCTTCGAGCAGGCGGACGTCCTGGTGTCGCCGACCTCGCCGTTCGTCGCGTTCGGCATCGGCGAGCGGGTGGCCGATCCGATGGCGATGTACGTCAACGACCTGTGCACGCTGCCGGCGTCGCTGGCCGGCACGCCGGCGATCTCCGTGCCGTGCGGGCTGTCCGAGGGGTTGCCGGTGGGCCTGCAGATCATGGCGCCCGCGCTGGCCGACGAGCGCTGCTACCGCGTCGCCGCCACGTTCGAGGCGGCGACCGAACGACTCTCCCCTCCGGCGGAGGTGCTGGCATGACGCTCACCTACGAGGACGTCAGCACTCGCTACGAGCCTGTGTTCGGGCTGGAGACCCACGTCGAGCTCGGCACCGTATCGAAGATGTTCTGCGGCTGCTCGACCGAGTTCGGCGCCGACCCAAACACGCACACCTGCCCGGTCTGCCTCGGCCTGCCGGGCGCGCTGCCCGTTGTCAACGAGGTCGCGATCGAGTCGACGATCAAGATCGGACTGGCGCTGAACTGCTCGATCGCGCCGTGGTGCCGGTTCGCGCGCAAGAACTACTTCTACCCGGACATGCCGAAGAACTTCCAGACGTCGCAGTATGACGAGCCGCTGTGCACGGACGGCTACCTGGATGTGGACGTCGACGGCCGGACGTACCGAGTCGGCATCGAGCGCGTGCACATGGAGGAGGACACCGGCAAGAACACGCACGTCGGCGGGGCCACCGGGCGAATCCACGGCGCCGACCACTCGCTCGTCGACTTCAACCGCGCGGGCATCCCGCTGATCGAGATCGTCACCAAGCCGGTCCCGGGTACCGGTGCGCTCGCGCCGGAGGTGGCGAAGGCGTACGTCACCGAGCTGCGCGACATCCTGCGTACGCTCGGGGTCTCGGACGTGCGGATGGAGCAGGGCTCGTTGCGCTGTGACGTGAACACGTCGCTGAACAGGCCCGGCGAGCCGATGGGCACCCGCACCGAGACGAAGAACGTCAACTCGTTGCGCAGCGTCGAGCGGGCAGTGCGCTCGGAGATGCTTCGGCAGGCCGAACTACTGGATGCGCATCTGCCGATTCACCAAGAGACGCGGCACTTCAACGAGTCGACCGGCGACACCCGCCCGGGTCGTAGCAAGGAGGAGGCGACCGACTACCGGTACTTCCCCGAACCCGACCTCGTCCCCGTCGCGCCTGACGCGGGGTGGATCGAGCAGATCCGCGCCGGCCTGCCGGAGCTGCCGGCCGCCCGGCGCGCCCGGATGCGCGAGTCGCTCGGCGTCAGCGCGGAGGACATGCAGCAGATGACGAACGCCGGCGTCCTCGACCTCGTCGGTGCGAGCGTCGACGCCGGCGCTGCGGTCGGCGAGGCCCGCAATTGGTGGCTCGGTTACCTTGCCCAGAAGGCGAACCAGGCCGAGGTGGACGCGGCCGAGCTGGCGATCTCGCCGGACCAGGTCGCGCGCCTGATCGAGCTGGTCGGCGACGGTTCGCTGTCGGTCGCGCTGGCGCGCCAGGCGGTCGACGCGGTGCTCGAGACCGGCCACGACGTGGACGCCGTGATCGCCGAGCGCGGGCTCGAGCGGGTCTCCGACGCCGGCGCGCTGGAGCAGGCGGCCGACGAGGCCATCGCGGCCAACCCGGACGTCGCGGACAAGGTGCGTGGCGGGAAGCTGCCCGCCGTCGGCGCGCTGGTCGGCGCGGTCATGAAGGCGACCCTCGGTCAGGCCGATGCGGCGGCGGTGAAGGCGATCCTGCTGGAGAAGCTCAATGGGGGTCCCCAGGCAACGGGGGCGTAGCCGCAGGGGGAGTCGCCGCCGGGGGAGTCGCCGCCGAGGGAGTGCAGGAGTAGCGACATGGTCGACTGGGCGGGGCATGCGGTCAGTCGACCGTGTCCCGGTACCAGTCGATGGCCGAGCGACAGCTGCGCGGTATCTCCCCGAGCTACGAGGCGATCTGTCTCGGCGTCGCCGACGACACCGAGTTGATCGAGCTGCTGGACACACTGCCCGCGCCCAAGCGCCAGCCGAACCTGCTGCTCGGCGCGGTGCGGTTCCTCGGAGGTCCGGTCGACTCGTTCGCCGCGTTCCGGTCCTGGCTGCTCGGCTGCTGGGACGAGGTTGCGGCGACGATGCTGGAGCGCCGGACCCAGACCAATGAGGCACGCCGGTGTGTCACGCTGCTCCCGGTGCTGGCGGCACTGCGGCAGCCCCTGGCGCTGCTGGAAGTCGGGGCGTCGGCGGGCCTGTGCCTGTACCCGGATCGGTACGCCTATCAGTACGGCGACCGACCCGTGCTCGGCGCATCGGATCTGGTGTTGTCGTGCCGTGTCTCGGGCCTGGTGCCGATCCCGGACCGGCTGCCCGATGTCGCGTGGCGGGCCGGGCTGGACCTGAACCCGCTCGATGTGAACGACGACGAGGACGTCCGTTGGCTGGAGAGCCTGATCTGGCCCGAGCAACTCGAGCGGCTGCAGGTGCTACGCGCTGCGGTGGTGCTCGCTCGCGAGGACGGGGTGGCGGTCCGGCGCGGCAACCTGCTCACGGACCTCGCAGCCGTCGCCGGTGACGCACCCGAGGACGCGACGCTGGTCTTGTTCCACTCCGCAGTCCTGGCCTATCTGACCGGGGATCAGCGGGCACGGTTCCGCGCGGACGTCGCCCGGCTGGCAACCGAACGTCCCACAGTCTGGGTGTCCAACGGGGGCCCAGGCATCGCTACCGACCTTCCCGTACCGGAAGGTCTCGTCCCATTCGTCCTGGCTCGGGACGGCAGCCCGCTCGCCACAGCGAGCCCGCACCGTGAATGGCTCCATTGGCTCCGCGCATGAGGCTGATCAACTGCGACTTGCGGTCGCTCCGCAGCCACAAGTCGCAGTTGATCATGATGGTGGCCGTCGGGTTACTTGCGGTATCGACGGCGGCCGTCGGCGCACCCAGCGAACCCTCGCCGCTGTTCCACCTCGGCGACCACCGGCTGGACGAGATCAGCGGGATCGCCGTCGGGATCGCATCGCCGGACGTCGTCTACGTCCAGAACGACAGCGGCGACTCGGCGCGGTTCTTCGCGCTGGACAGGCGGACCGGCACGCTGCTCGCTACGTATCACGTCCCTGGCGCGAGGAATGTCGACTGGGAGGACATCGCGGTGGCACCGGACGCGCGCGGCACCCCGTCCGTGTGGCTCGCCGACATCGGGGACAACGCCGCGACGCGAAACCGGATCGAGATCTACCGCGTCGACGAGCCACGCGTGTCCCGATCCGATCGAGACGTGGAGTTGACGTCCGCTCCTCCGCAGACCTGGCAGCTGCGCTATCCGGACGGTGCGCACGACGCCGAGTCGCTGGCCGTGTCGCCGTCCGGGGTCCCGTACGTGTTCACCAAGTCGATCCTGGGTGACACCGAGGTGTTCGCCGCACCGGCGAGCCCCCAGGCCACCGACACGTTGCACAAGGTGGGCACGATCAGGTTGACGTTTACCGGCACGCCCGGGCCGTTCGCCCCGGTCGGGCAGCTGATGGCGACCGGTGCCGACCTGTCTCGCGACGGTGGCCGGCTCGTCGTGCGGACCTACACCGATGCGTACCTGTGGACGGTCACCGGCGGCGACCTCGCGCGGGCGCTGGAGGCCAGGCCGCAGCGGATCCCGCTGCCCCGCCAGCCGCAGGGCGAGGGGATCTGCTTCGACGGCTCGCGCCTGCTCATCGACTCCGAGGTCGTCGGGTCCGCCGTCTACGCGGTGCCCCTGCCCGCCCGTGCAGCCACGCCGATCGCGCCGCGGTCCACGTCGTCGCCGACGCAGGCACCGGCAGCCGCCGCGGATTCCGGGCGCGGCGCGAGGGCCGGTCGGTGGTGGTGGGCGCTCGCGGGGGCCGGCGCGCTGGCCCTCGCCGTCGGAATGGTGTTGCGTCGTCGACGGCATGGCTGATGTCGCGCGGCGCCGGAACGGGGCAGGATCGGGCCCCATGAGCGTTGCCCTGCCGCAACTGAGCACAAAGCTCGTCCTGCTACTCGTCCTCGGTCTGATCGTCCTGGCGATCCTCGCCGCGCTGGTCGGCCGAGCCCTGATCCGGCGGGGTCTGCGTGAGCCGTTCGTCGTCCGGTTGATCAACCGTGCGTCGGAGCGGGTGGTCGACGTCATCAAGCGGCCGATCACCATCGCGGTCCTGGACGAGGTGGCGGACGTGCTGCAGGCAGGCCACTACACGCGCAACATCGCCGATGCGCTGCGCGAGAACCACGAGGAGATCAAGACGATGGTCGCCGAGAAGATCAAGGAGGACCCCACGACGCGGCACATCGGGCTGATCCCCTTCCACGATCGGCTGATCGACGAGGCGAGCGAGACGACCCTGCGAGTGCTGCTCGAGGTTCTCGCCGATCCGCGGATGGACGAGCTGATCTCGGACCTGCTCCGCGACAACATCACCCAGCTGCGGCAGGCGGTGCGCACGCGGCAGATCGAATCCGCCTGATCGCCCGGTTGCACTGAACCGTCCGGGGGCGGCAGGGGTGCTGGTGATATTGCCTGTGACGTCGCGGCGAGGAAGATAGGCCACCGTGCGAATAGGGGCTATAGATAAGACATGACCGAGTCGGGCCGGCGCGTGCTGGTGCTGGGTGGTGCGCGTTCGGGCAAGTCCGCGCACGCCGAAGCACTGCTCGCGGAGGAGGAGGCGGTCGAGTTCGTGGTCACCGTCGACTCCGACCCGGACGACGCGGAGTGGGCCGAGCGGATCGCGCGGCATCGCGAGCACCGGCCCGAGCACTGGCGGACGGTCGAACTGGCGCGCGTCGCAGACGTGTTCGGTGGTACCGAGGGAGCCGTACTGCTGGACAGCGTGACCGACTGGCTGTCGACGCTGCTGGAGCGGGTCGGCCTGTGGACGGAGGAGCCGGACGCCAAGGACCGGCTGGCTGCGGAGGTCGACCGGCTGGTGGGCGCATGGGCCGCCACCGAGCGGCTGGTTGTGGCCGTGAGCGACGAGGTCGGCTCGGGCCTGGCGCCGGAAGCCGGGCCGCAGCGGCTGTTCCGCGACGTGCTCGGGCTGCTCAACCAGCGGCTGGCGGCGAGCTCGGACGAGGTGTGGCTGGTCACCGCCGGGATAGCACAGCGGCTGCGCTGAGGAGGCGCAGTGGCTGCGCTGAGGTGCCCTACACGGGTGACGAGCCGCCGCCACCGGACGGCACGATCCGGATGACGCGCTCGTCGTCCGGGACGGGCTTGCCGTGCCCGTCCCGGTTCGCCGTGGTCAGCCACAGCGCCCCGTCCGGCGCGGCGACGACGGTCAGCAGTCGCCCGTAGTTGTTGACGAGGTCGCTCGTGAACCTGCCCACCGCGACCGACGTCCCCTTGACCGTCAGCGGCGCCTTGAGCAGGGCGTGCCCGTCGAGCGAGGTGACGTACAGGGTCTTCTGCTGCACGGCACACCCGCCGGCGCCGGCGTCGACGCTCGGCAGCGTCGCGAGCGGGTCGCGGTCGTCGATCGACCGGTGCGGCCACCCATAGGTCGACCCGGCGACCAGCACGTTGACGTCGTCGGCGCCGGCCCCCGGCCCGACCTCGAGCATGCTTCCGGTGGTGGGTTCCACGCACAGCCCGGCGACCGCGCGATGGCCGGACGTGAACACCGGCGAGGTCGCGGACGGGTTGCCCGGCGCCGGGTGGCCGATGTCGGTGACCCGCAGGACCTTGCCCGAGCGGACGCCCAGCTTCGCGGCGTCAGCCGGCCGGCCGGCGTCCCCGGTGCCCACGTACAGGTCGCCGTCGGCGCCGAACGTAATGCGGCCCGCGTTGTCGCTGGCGCCTCGCGGGATCCCGGTGAGCACCGGCGTCACGGGGCCGGTCAGGGTGAATGCGACGACGCGGTTGTCGGTGGCAGCGGTGAGGTAGGCGAAGATCAGCCGGTCCTGCCCGTAGTGCGGTGACAGCGCGAGATCGAGCAGGCCGCCACCGCCGGCCGTGCTCAGCCCCGTGAGCGTGCGCACCGTCTGAACCGGCTGGTTCGGCTCCGGCTGGACCCGCAGGATGCGCCCGGTCGTCCGCTCGCCGACGAGCGCGGTGCCGTCCGGCAGCAACGCGAGACCGGTCGGGGCGGACAGGTGCTTGGCGATCACCGCGGGATCGCCGTTCGGATTCTTGGAGCTCGGCGACTGTCCCGGGCTGGTCGGCGCGCCGGACGGCGCGTGCGACTGCGACGGGTGGGGCGGTAGGACCGGCGCGATCGACGGGGCATGTCCCTCGCCGTCGAACGTGTGCTGCGGCTTCCAGTTCGGGTCACTGGCCCGGGCCTGCGCGCATCCCGCGAGCAGCAGGGCAGCGACGAGCGCCAGAGCGGGACGGCGAAGGCGCAGCACGTACCTAGTCTGCCTGCCGAGCATGAGAGCGCGCAGATAACCTGGAAACGTGCCGATCATCTGCGTCCCGACCGAGACCGAACGTGACCTGCTGGGGCAACCGGCGCTCGTCTGGGACGGGTCCGGCAGCCCGCCGAGCGGGATCGAGGACGTCGAGTTCTTCGTTGCGCCGTATCAGCCCGGGGCACTGGACGGTTCGGTGCTCGCCGCGATGCCGAACCTGAAGGTCGTGCAGCTGCTCTCGGCCGGGTTCGAGAAGTGGCTGTCGATCCTGCCGTCAGGTGTGGTGCTGTGCAACGGGCGAGGGGTCCACGGCGGTTCGACCGCGGAGCTGGCCGTGGGCGGTCTGATCAGCCTCGTGCGCCAACTGCCGCGCCTGCTCGACCAGCAGCGCGCGCACGACTGGCACCCGAGGATGACCGATGGGCTGGACGGCAAGCGGGTCCTGATCCTCGGGGCGGGCGACATAGGCCGGCGGATCGCGGCGGCCGTCGGGGCCTTCGGTTCGGAGCCCACCCTGGTCGGGCGATCGGCCCGGGACGGCGTACATGCGCTGGACGAGGTGCCCGTGCTGCTTCCCGAGCAGGACGCGGTGGTCATCGCGCTGCCGCTGGCGGCCGAGACCAAGCAGCTGGTCGACGCACGGTTCCTGGCGGCCCTGCACGACGGCGCGATCGTGGTGAACGTCGCGAGGGGCGCCGTGGTCGACACCGCGGCGCTCACCGCGGAGGTGATGTCAGGGCGGCTGGGCGCGTTCCTCGACGTGACCGATCCCGAACCGCTGCCGGCCGACCATCCGCTCTGGGATGCGCCGAACGTGCTGATCAGCCCGCACGTCGGTGGAGGGACGAACGGGTGGCAGCAGCGCGGGAACACGCTGATCAAGGACCAGCTTGCCCGGTACGCCGCGAACGAGCCGCTGGCCAACGTCGTCAGCTAGGCGGTTGCCCTGCACGGGAGCGCCGACCCGATGTGGCAAACCCTTACGAACCAAGGACGTGGGCGCGCGCCGCCGTAACGAACGGTGCCCTTCAGAGGACTCGGCCCTGTCCACGTAGTCCTCACTGAAGGAGCACACATGAAGCGCATCACCCGCCTTGGCGCCCTGGCCGCCGCGGCCACCGCGGCCACCGGATTGGTTGCAGCACCTGCCATCGCCCACCCCGCACCCGCCCACCACGACCGCGGGCAGCGCGGCGGCGTCCACGCCCTGTTCGTCCAGACCGACGAGACGTCCGGTAACCACGTGGCGGCGTACCGGCAGGATGCGGACGGCACCCTCACCTACCAGCACACCTACGCGACCGGTGGTGACGGTGGCGTCCTGCCCACGTCGGTGATCGACCACACCGCATCGCAGGACGCGGTGACGTACGACGGGCGCCATCATCTGCTGTACGTGGTGAACGCGGGCAGCAACACGGTCTCGGTGTTCGGTGTCGACGGCACCAGCCTGCAGCTGCGCCAGGTCGTGCCGTCCGGTGGCACCTTTCCGGTGAGCGTCGCGGTGCACGGTGACGTGGTGTACGTGCTCAACGCGCAGCAGGGCGGCTCGATCCAGGGCTACCTCGTCCTCGGCTCGCGGCTGCTCCGCGTCCCGTCGTGGAACCGTGGGTTGGGCCTGGACGCGACGCTCACCAACTTCACCCAGACCCCGGGCCAGGTCGCGTTCTCACCGGACGGGCGGCAACTGCTGGTCACGACCAAGGCGAACACGAACAGCATCGACGTCTTCGGCCTCAGCTGGTGGGGAGCCCCGTCAGCACTGGCCGTGCACAACGTCCGTGCGGGCGCGGTGCCCTTCGCGCTGACGTTCGATCGCCGGGGCGAGGTGATCGTCGCCGACGCCGGACCGGCCGCGGTCACGACCCTCACGCTGCAGCACGACGGCACACTGACCCCGGTGTCGACCGTCGTCACCGGGCAGAAGGGAACGTGCTGGGTGATCCGTGACGGCAGGTTCCTGTTCACGACGAATCCCGGCGGCCCGTCGGTCACCTCGCTGGAACTGGGCCGCACCGGCACGCCGACGGTGCTCGGCTCGACGACGACCGATCCCGGCACCGTCGACCCGGCGATCAGCCGCGACGGTCGGTACCTGTACGTCGAGACCGGCGCGGGTGGCATCCTCGACGAGTTCCGCGTCCGGCACGACGGCTCGCTGAGCCCCATCGGTTCGGTGATCGTGGCCGACGCGGCGGGAGCCGAAGGCCTTGCCACGACCTGATCGGCGGAAAGCGGTCAGCGACGGCGGGTGCCGCGCGGCGGGCGGCGGGACGGTGCGAACTTCGGCTTCGGAGCCGGCAGTTCCGGCAGCCGCCCGCCGCTGGCCGCGGCCACCGCGGCCAGGTCGGACACCCGGACGCAGGGCAGTCGCACCGATCCGTCGAGGCCCACCGCGTAGACGCTGCGCTCGCCGACCGACAGGCCGCGCAGCTCGCTCCACGCCAGGGTGCGGGACCCGAGCAGCGCACGCACCCTGATCCCGGACGCGTCCACCGTCGTCGCCGTCCGCGCGATGTAGAACGCGACCGCCACCGGGATGAGCAGCAGCAACGCGCGCGGCCCGATCTCGACGCCGGAGATTCCGGATCCGCGCGCGGAGTCGTCGGCCGTGTGGACGCCGTCGTCGCCGAACGCGAGCGGCACCGTGCAGAACACCAGGAACAGCACGATCAGGTACGCCGAACGGGGCAGCCGGAACGTCCGCGAGGCAGGTTCGGGGGAGGCCGACGACACGCCAAGACGGTAACCCTTACTGTTCTACTGTGAGCACGCAGCAGCCTCGAGAGCATCGCAAGCCACACAGCGGGATCGTCACCGACGGCCTGGAACGGGCCGCCGCGCGCGGGATGTTGCGCGCGGTCGGCATGGGCGATGACGACTGGCGCAAGCCGCAGATCGGCGTCGCGTCGTCGTGGAACGAGATCACGCCCTGCAACCTGTCGCTCGACCGCTTGGCCAAGAAGGCCAAGATCGGCGTGCGCGGGGCGGACGGCTACCCCCTGGAGTTCGGCACGATCTCGGTCTCGGATGGCATCTCGATGGGCCACGGCGGCATGCACTACTCGCTGGTCTCGCGCGAGGTGATCGCCGACTCGGTCGAGACGGTGTTCCGCGCCGAGCAGCTCGACGGTGGCGTGCTGCTCGCGGGCTGCGACAAGTCCCTGCCCGGGATGCTGATGGCGGCAGCGCGGTTGGACATCGCTGCGGCCTTCCTCTACGCGGGCACCTCGCTGCCCGGCCGCTACCAGGGTCGGGACGTGAATATCGTCGACGCGTTCGAGGCCGTCGGTGCCTGCCTCGCGGGCCGGATGAGCCGCGACGAGGTGAGCGAGATCGAGAAGGCGATCTGCCCCGGCGAGGGCGCCTGCGCGGGCATGTTCACCGCGAACACGATGGCCTCGGCTGCGGAGGCGCTCGGTATGTCGCTGCCGGGCAGTGCCTCCCCGCCGGCGCCGGACTCGCGCCGCGACCACTACGCCGAGCGCTCGGGCGAGGCGGTCGTGCACCTCGTCGACGCCGGCATCACCGCTCGGCAGATCATGACCAAGCCCGCGTTCGAGAACGCGATCACCGTCGTCATGGCGCTCGGCGGCTCGACCAACGCCGTCCTGCACCTGCTGGCCATCGCTTGCGAGGCGCACGTCGAGCTGGACCTGGACGACTTCAACCAGATCGGCGACAAGGTGCCGCACCTGGCAGACGTGAAGCCGTTCGGACGTTACGTGATGAGCGACATCGACGGCATCGGCGGCGTCCCGGTCGTGATGAAGGCTCTGCTCGACGCGGGCCTGCTGCACGGTGACGCCCTGACCGTCACCGGCCGGACCGTCGCCGAGAACCTGCAGGACATCGCGCCACCCGATCCGGACGGCAAGATCATCCACGCGATGAGTGACCCGATCCACCGCACCGGCGGCCTGACCATCCTGCGCGGCTCGCTGGCCCCGGACGGCGCGGTCGTCAAGAGCGCCGGGCTCGAGGGTGACTTCTTCGAGGGCACCGCGCGGGTGTTCGACAAGGAACAGGCCGCCATGGACGCACTCGCCGCGGGGGACCTGCACGCCGGCGAGGTCGTCGTCGTCCGGTGGGAGGGCCCGAAGGGTGGTCCGGGAATGCGGGAGATGCTCGCCATCACCGCCGCGATCAAGGGTGCTGGGCTCGGCAAGGACGTCCTGCTGCTCACCGACGGCCGGTTCTCCGGCGGCACCACCGGCCCGTGCATCGGGCACGTCGCTCCGGAGGCGGCGCACGGTGGCCCGATCGCGCTCGTCGAGGACGGCGACCGCGTCCGCCTGGACATGAGCACCCGCACGCTCGACCTGCTCGTCGACGGGGCCGAGCTCGAGCGTCGCCGCGCGAACTGGAAGGCGCTGCCGCAGCATCTCGACTTCGGGGTCACCGGCAAGTACGCCAAGCTGGTCGGCTCAGCCGCGAACGGTGCCGTGTGTACTTGAGGGCCGCCGCCGATCCCGGCGCCGCCCGTCGCAAGCTCAGGGCGGACACCGAGACCGGCACGCGACTTCGTCGCGACTGCGGCCGGGATGCTGGTTGCGTTGCGCTCCGCCGGGGAGGTCACCAGCTTCGCGGGGCCGCCGCCGATCCCGGCGCCGGGATCGACGGCGGCCTTAAAGGATCAGTGCCCGCCGAAGTCCTCGGTTAGCCACAGCTTGTCGTGCACGGTGTCGATCCAGACCTCGATGCCCACGTTCGTGTAGTTCGAGCTGACGATGTTCGAGTAGTGGTTGATGATCCCGCGCGGTGGCGGCCCCTCGGCGTACATATCGCTCTCGAGCGCAAGCGCCCCGGAGCGGGAGACGGCGCTGTTCCAGCCGATGTTCTCGCCGGCGTTGCGGTACTGATAGCCGGCGGCCGAGATCCGGTCCGCGAAGTACGCCTCGCCTGGCAGTTGGTGCGACATCTGGTCGGCGCGGGCCATCGCCAGATTGTGGGCGTGCGCGCTCACGATCAGTTCGCCATTCATCGTCAGGGCCCGTTTCCCGTGGGCGGCCCGCTCGGAGTTGAGTTGGGCCAGCACGCTGTACGCGAACGACTGGTTCGCGTAGCCCGACGAACTGCTTTTCGTGGTCGATCGGTCCGACGAGTTGCTTTTCGTGGTCGATCGGCCGGACGAGCGCTCGTTTGCGGTCGATCGGTCCGACGCGTTCGTCCGGTATGGCGACTGCCCGCTGGTGGTGTCGGTGCCGGGGGTCGCCGGCGCCGGGGAACCGGGAATCCGATAGCTGGTCCGCCGGACGTGGTCGCTGAGCGGCCGGACCCGAGCCTGGCTCACCCGTGCGACGGTTGCCCGGGTCGCACTGGGCAGGCTTGCGGCTCGATCAGGCGCCGGAGTGCTGTGGCTGGCCGGTGTCGGCTGGGCTCCCGCCGACGATCCGGAAACCGAGTCCGCGCAGTAACCGAGGGCGAGGACGAAAGACACGATGAAGCCGGCCGCGACCAGTCTCCGGCGTCGCGAGTGGACTCTGATGAGCGGTGCGTCGGCCATGTCAGTGCCGCCCGAAGTCCTCGGTGAGCCACAGCTTGTGGTGGACGCTGTCGATGTAGACGTCGATGCCGACGTCGGTGTAGTTCCGGCTGAGGATGTTCTGCCGGTGCCCGTCGTACGGCGCCTTCTCGTTGTACATCGTCGTTTGCAGCGCCAGCGCCGCGTTGCGCGAGATGCCGCTGTTCCAGCCGATGTTCTCGCCCGCGTACTCCCAGCGGTAGCCGGCCTTCGAGATGCGCGACGTGAACACCGCCTCCCCGGACAGCCGGTGCGACATGGTGTCCCGCCGCGCCATCGCCAGGTTGTGGGTGTGGGCGCTGCTGATCAGGCTGCTGTTCGAGCGCAGGGGGCGCAGATGGTGCGCGGCCCGCTCGGCGTTGAGTTGGCGCAACACGCTGGCGGCGTACGCCTGGGCCGCCGGCACCGGCCGGGCGAAGATCATGGTCACGATCCAGCGGTGCACGCGGCCGCTGTACCGCACCGCGATACCGACGTTCGTGTACGCGGATCCGAGCATCCGGCCGCGCAGCGTGGGGCTGCTGGCGACGTAGGCGGGCAGCTTGAGCAGGGTGGACGCTTTAGTGCTCCATCCCACGGTCTGCGTGGCAACCTTGGGCTGGTACCCGAGCGCGCGCAGCCCGGTCGACAGGGGCGACTCGCCCGGGAACTGGTTGGCCAGGCGCAGCCGGCTCTGGATCAGCCGCGAATGGCTGTCCGCCCGCGCGACGAGGCGCGAGTTCACGGTGAGCGGGGCCAGGTGGTGCGACTTGCGGATCGCGTTCACCTTCGCGACCAGCTGGCCGGCGAGCTGCCTGTCGGACGCGGCCGAAGCGGGTCCGGCAAAGCTCAGGCCGGCGATGGACAGCAGCAGTCCGAGAGCGAGGACGATGAGGGTACGGCTGTAGCGCAGCGCGGGGGGAGATGCCACGGGGACCACCAATTACGTGTAGGCCGACAGATGCGTTTCCCCCGCATCTCGTGCTCCCCCACGAGCCCCCGACACTTCAACTGAAGCACACTCAGTGTTCTCACACAAGTTGTCCCGGTCGTATCGTCGGAGTGTCGGACGAGGCGGATGGGGCGAAGGTGTTATGGCAATCGTGCTGGTGACGGGCGGTACCGGGCGGCTCGGCCAGGTGCTCGTGCCGAACCTGGTGGCGCGCGGGCACGACGTGCGGGTGCTCAGTCGGCGTGCGGGTGATCGGCGCGCCGTCGGGGATCTGGCCACCGGTTCGGGCCTGGCCGCGGCCGTCGACGGAGTGCAGGCCGTGGTGCATGCGGCGACGTCGCGGCACATGCAGAAGGTGGACGTCCAGGGCACCGCCAGGCTGGTCGCGGCGGCGAGAGCGGCCGGGGTCGAGCACCTGATCTACGTCTCGATCGTCGGCGTCGATCGCAACCCGTTCGGCTACTACGCGGCCAAGCTGGCCGCCGAGCAGGCGATCGCGCGGTCGGGCCTGGCGTTCACGCTGGCTCGCGGCACGCAGTTCCACACGCTCGTCGCCGGCGTCGTGCGCCGCATGCGCCTCGGGCCGGTCCCGTTCGCACCGGCGGGCTGGCAGGTCCAGCCGAACGATCACGCCGAGTTCGCGCGGCAGCTCGCGGCTCGGGTCGACGCCGGGCCGGCCGGCACGGTGACCGAGTTCGGCGGACCCGAGGTCGGCACGTTCGCCGAGTTCGCAGCATTCTGGCATCGAGCGCACGGGCGACCGAGGCGAGTGCGGGAGATCCCGGTTCCCGGCAAGGCCAGCGCTGCATTCCGCGGGGGCGCCCAGGTGTGCGGCGCCGACGCGGCACGAGGCGAGGTCACGTTCGGTGAGTGGCTGCAGCAGCATCCCGCATAGTGGGACATTCGTCCCGGCCGGTTGAACTCGCTGTTCGGGGCCGTGTAGGGTTCGGCCCGTGAGCAAGCTCGTACTCATCCACTAGCGCGCCGACCGGGCGAACGCCCGACCGACGCGCTAACCCTTCGTGCATCAGCACGGGGGGTTTTTTGTTGCACCGGGTTTTTTGTTTCACGGGTTTGCTCATCCGCAGCACGACCGAAGAGAGGCGACACCATGACCGCACCCGAGTCGATGACAGGCGCGCAAGCCCTCGTCCGTTCGCTCGAACAGGTCGGCGCCGATGTCGTGTTCGGCATCCCCGGCGGGGCCATCCTGCCGGCGTACGACCCGCTGTACGACTCCACGAAGGTCAGGCACATCCTGGTCCGCCACGAGCAGGGCGCAGGACACGCCGCAGAGGGGTACGCGCAGGCGTCCGGCAAGGTCGGTGTCTGCATGGCGACGTCGGGACCCGGGGCCACGAACCTCGTCACCCCGATCGCCGACGCATACATGGACTCGGTGCCCATGGTGGCGATAACCGGCCAGGTCGGCCGCGCCTTCATCGGCACCGACGCGTTCCAGGAAGCCGACATCGCGGGGATCACCCTGCCGATCACCAAGCACAACTTTCTCGTGCAGCGCAGCGAGGACGTGCCGCAGGTGATCGCGGAGGCGTTCCACCTCGCGTCGACCGGCCGGCCGGGCCCGGTGCTCGTCGACCTGCCGAAGGACGTCCTGCAGGAGCGGTCCGAGTTCAGCTGGCCGCCGAGGATGGACCTGCCCGGTTACCGCCCGGTGAGCCGGCCGCACGGAAAGCAGATCCGGGAAGCCGCGCGCCTGATCGCCGGCGCGCGCCGCCCGGTGCTCTACATCGGTGGCGGGGTGCTGAAGGGCCGCGCGACCCGCGAGCTGCTGCAGCTGGCCGATCTCACCGGCATCCCGGTGGTCACCACGCTGATGGCGCGCGGCGCCTTCCCGGACAGTCACAAGCAGCACCTCGGGATGCCCGGCATGCACGGGGCGGTGTCCGCGGTGACCGCGCTGCAGAAGGCCGACCTGCTCATCGCGCTGGGCACCCGGTTCGACGACCGGGTCACCGGTCGGCTCTCGACGTTCGCCCCGGACGCCGCGATCATCCACGCCGACATCGATCCGGCCGAGATCGGCAAGAACCGCGCGGCGGACGTCCCGATCGTCGGCGACGTGCGCGAGGTGCTGATCGACCTGGTCCCGGCGGTGGAGGCGGAGTTCGCGGCCGGGCATCGGAGCGACCTGACCGGCTGGTGGCGTCAGCTCGATCAGTGGCGCGAGACCTACCCGCTCGGCTATGACGAGCCGCCGGACGGCAGCCTGGCACCGCAGTACGTGATCGAGCGGCTCGGCCAGCTGACCGGTCCGGAGACGATCTTCAGTGCCGGTGTCGGCCAACACCAGATGTGGGCCGCGCAGTTCATCAAGTACGAGAACCCCTACACGTTCCTGAACTCCGGCGGTGCGGGGACGATGGGCTACTCGGTACCGGCCGCCATGGGCGCCAAGGTCGCCTGCCCGGACCGGCTGGTCTGGGCGATCGACGGCGACGGCTGCTTCCAGATGACCAACCAGGAGCTGGCCACGTGCGCCATCGAGGGCATCCCGATCAAGGTCGCCGTGATCAACAACGGCAACCTCGGCATGGTGCGGCAGTGGCAGGCGCTGTTCTACGGCGAGCGCTACTCGAACACGAACCTGGGCACCCACGCCACGGCCGCGTCAGCCGGTGCAGGCAGAGCCAGGCAGCGCATCCCCGACTTCGTGAAGCTGGCCGACGCGCTGGGCTGCGTCGGGCTGCGGTGCGAGAGGAAGGCGGACGTGGATGCGACGATCGCGAAGGCCATGGAGATCGACGACCAGCCGGTGGTCGTCGACTTCACCGTCGGCGCCGATGCGATGGTGTGGCCGATGGTCGCCGCGGGTGCGAGCAACGACGAGATCCAGGCGGCGCGCGATATCCGACCGGTGTTCGAGGGAGACGAGTAAGCCATGTCCACGCACACGCTGTCCGTCCTCGTCGAGAACAAGCCGGGCGTCCTCGTCCGTGTCTCCGGTCTGTTCAGCCGGCGCGGCTTCAACATCGAGTCCCTGGCCGTCGGCCCGACCGAGCACCCGGAGATCTCGCGCATCACGATCCTGGTGAGCGTCGAGGGTGCGGCGCTCGAGCAGGTCACCAAGCAGCTGAACAAGCTCGTCAACGTGCTCAAGATCGTCGAGCTGGAGGAGAAGCAGGCCGTGCAGCGTGAGCTGTTGCTGGTCAAGGTCCGCGCGGACGAGAGCAACCGGCGCGACGTGCTGCAGGTCGCCGAGTTGTTCAAGGCGCGGGTGGCCGACGTGGGTCCTGAGGCGATCACCATCGAGCTGTCCGGCCGCCCGGAGAAGCTCGAGGCGATGCTGAAGATGCTGGAGCCGTACGGTATCCGCGAGATGGTTCAGTCCGGCATGGTCGCGCTCGGCCGCGGGCCCCGCTCCATGTCCCAGACCGCGCTCCGCGCGCTTGATCGGTCCGCCTAACATCCTTTGTGCGCAACCTATTCAGGCAATACCCATTCAGAAGGAGAGTGCCCACCACCATGGCCGTGGAGATCTACTACGACGACGACGCCGACCTCTCGATCGTCCAAGGACGCAAGGTCGCGGTTATCGGCTACGGCAGCCAGGGGCACGCGCATGCCCTGTCGCTGCGTGACTCCGGCGTGGACGTGCGCGTCGGGCTGCCCGAGACCTCGCGCAGCCGTGCCAAGGCGCAGGACGAGGGGCTGCGGGTGCTGACCCCGGCCGAGGCTGCGGCCGAGGCGGACGTGATCATGATCCTCGCGCCCGACCCCGCGCAACGTTCGCTGTACGCCGAGTCGATCGAGCCGAACCTCAAGGACGGCGACGCGATCTTCTTCGGCCACGGCTTCAACATCCGCTACGGCTACATCAAGCCCCCCGTGGGAGTCGACGTCGCGATGGTCGCGCCCAAGGGTCCGGGGCACCTAGTCCGGCGCCAGTTCGTCGACGGCAAGGGCGTACCGGTCCTCGTCGCGGTCGAGCAGGACGCGACCGGCAAGGCGTTCCCGCTCGCGCTGTCCTACGCCAAGGGCATCGGCGGCACCCGCGCCGGCGCGCTCAGGACCACGTTCAAGGAGGAGACCGAGACCGACCTGTTCGGGGAGCAGGCAGTCCTGTGCGGCGGTGCCTCGCAGTTGGTCATGTACGGCTTCGAGGTGCTGACCGAGGCCGGCTATGCACCCGAGGTCGCGTACTTCGAGTGCCTGCACGAGCTCAAGCTGATCGTCGACCTGATGTACGAGGGCGGTATCGCCAAGCAGCGCTGGTCGGTCTCCGACACGGCCGAGTACGGCGACTACGTCTCCGGCCCGCGCGTCATCGACCCGCACGTCAAGGCGAACATGCAGGCCGTCCTGGCCGACATCCAGAACGGCGCGTTCGCCGAGCGGTTCATCGCCGATCAGGATGCCGGAGCGCCGGAGTTCAAGGCGCTGCGCCAGAAGGGCGAGACGCACCCGATCGAGGACACCGGTCGCAAGCTGCGGGGTCTGATGAGCTGGGTGCAGACCAGCGACGACGACTACACGGAAGGCACCGCCGCCCGGTAACTGCCCGATTCGGGAGTTTCGCGTCCACCTGTCGAACTGGAAACTCCCGAATCGGGCTCAGGTCCGTAGGGGATCGGGGTGCAGGGCCAGGAAGACCGACCACGGGGGTGCGGCGGGGTCGTCCGGGCGCTCGGCGAACTCGTCGAGCAGCGCCTGCAACCGCTGGCGGAACTCGGCCAGGTCCCCGGCCGACAGGCGCAATCCGAGACGGCTGCTGTCCAGTTCGGTCACCGGGACCAGGGCCACCTCCTCGAGGAACGCAGCGAGCAGGTGCCTGGCCTTGGCCGGCGTGCTGATCTGCCAGGACTTTCCCGTCGCCAGGTAGGGAATTTCCCGCGACCCGCGGGTGCCGCGACGGACCGGTTGCGCCGTGAGGAAGCCGGTGTCGACCAGGCGCCGGACATGGTGCAGGGTCGAGGCCGGATCGCGCCCCACGGCCTCGGCGATTTCCTTGTTCGTGTGCCCCTCGTGCAGGCAGACGCGCAGGATCTGCAGGCGCAGCGTCGAGGCGAGCGCCTTGGCTTCCTCGTCGGTCGCGAGCCTGCGTTCGCTCATGGCGACACCATACCGGTAAGTGATTGACAAAACCCAATCAGTAGCGCAACCTAGCGGTCGTGAGCGACGCAGCTGCCGGCCGACCACGACCGGGTCTGTGGCACCACCTGGACTTCCGCCGGCTGTGGATCGGCGAGACCGTCAGCCAGTTCGGGACGATGGTCAGCCAGCTGGCTTTGCCGCTGGTCGCCATCCTCGTGGTGCACGCGACGACCTTCGAGGTCGGCCTGCTCACCACGTTCGAGATGCTCGCGTTCCTCGTCGTCGGGCTGCCCGCCGGCGCTTGGGTCGACCGGATGCGGTACCGCTGGGTCCTCATCGTGAACGACGTGATCCGGGCGCTGGCGCTGGGTTCCATCCCGCTCGCCCAGCTGCTCGGTGTGCTCACCATCGGCCAGCTGTACGTCATCGCGCTCGTCACCGGGATCAGCACCGTCTTCTTCGACGTGGCCTACCAGTCCTACCTGCCCCAGCTGGTCGACCGGGGCGAACTCGTCGATGGAAACGCGAAGTTGCAGGCCAGCGAGTCGGTGTCGCAGATCGCGGGTCCGAGCATCGGCGGCTTGCTCATCCAGGCGTTCACCGCGCCGTACGCACTCGTGGTCGACGCGCTGAGCTTCCTGTGGTCGGCATCCTGGCTGATCTCGATCCAGTCCCGGCCGCCGAGACCGGAACGCAAGCCCGATCGGCACCTCGGCCACGAGATCACCGAGGGCCTGAAGTTCGTGCTGGGCAACCGACTGCTCCGCGCGATCGCCATGTGCACCGGCTCGGCCAACCTGTTCAGCAACGTCACGATGGCGCTGTACTACATCCTGCTGGCCCGTGAACTGGACCTGTCCGCCGGCTGGATCGGCCTGTTTACCTCCATCGCGGCCGTGGGCGGGCTGGCCGGCTCGCTGTGCGCATCGCGCATCGCCGCCCGGCTCGGGCAGGGGCCGACGATCTGGCTCTCGGCTGTTGTCTTCTCGCCCGCCGCGTTCATCCTCCCGTTCGTGCACCGCGACTGGACGCTCGTACTGCTCGCCATCGGGCAGCTGTTCAACTGGGGCGGCATCGTCGTATACAACATCACCCAGGTGAGCTTCCGGCAGGGGCTGTGCCCGCCGGACCTGCTGGGCCGTATGAACGCGACGATGCGCTTCCTGGTCTGGGGGACGATCCCGCTCGGGGCCTTCCTCGGCGGCCTGCTGGGCTCGACGATCGGTGTTCGCCGGACGCTGCTCGTTGCGGCGATCGGCGGCTGCCTGCCGTTCCTAGCAGTGTTCCTCTCCCCGTTGCGGACCATGCGTGAGCTGCCGCGCTACGAGGGTGACGTCCTGCATGCTGGGACGGACGGTTCACTGATTGAGAGCGACACCTGACGCTCGGCTACCCTGGCTGCCATGAAGCTCGCGGTGATCCCCGGCGACGGTATCGGCATCGAGGTCACCGAGCAGGCGCTGCGCGTGCTGGACGCGGTGCTGCCCGGCGTCGAGAAGACGCAGTACGACCTGGGTGCCGCGCGCTGGCACCGGACCGGCGAGACGCTGCCGGACTCTGTCCTGGACGAGCTGCGCCGGCAGGACGCGATCCTGCTCGGCGCGGTCGGCGACCCGTCCGTGCCGTCCGGTGTCCTCGAGCGCGGGCTGCTGCTGCGGCTGCGGTTCGAACTCGATCACCACGTCAACCTGCGCCCGGCCAAGCTGTTCCCCGGGGTTGCGACGCCGCTGGCGGGCGAGCCGGAGATCGACTTCGTCGTCGTCCGCGAGGGCACCGAGGGGCCGTATGCGGGCAACGGCGGCGTGCTGCGCAAGGGCGGCCCGCACGAGATCGCCACCGAGGTCAGCGTCAACACCGCCTACGGCGTGGAGCGGGTCGTGCGCGACGCGTTCGGACGCGCGCAGGACCGCCCGCGCAAGCACCTCACGCTGGTGCACAAGAACAACGTGCTCACGAACGCCGGCGACCTGTGGTTCCGCATCGTGCAGACCGTCGCCGCGGACTACCCCGAGGTCACCGTCGCCTACAACCACGTCGACGCCGCGACGATCTACTTCGTCACCGATCCGGGCCGTTACGACGTGATCGTCACCGACAACCTGTTCGGCGACATCCTCACCGATCTCGCCGCCGCGATCTCCGGGGGCATCGGGCTCGCGGCCAGCGGCAACCTGGACGTCAGCCGGACCAACCCGTCCATGTTCGAGCCGGTCCACGGATCCGCGCCCGACATCGCCGGCCAGGGCAAGGCCGACCCGACGGCGGCCGTGCTGTCGGTGTCGATGCTGCTCGAGCACGTCGGCGAGAGCGACGCTGCGAGCCGGGTTGAGGCAGCGGTCGCGGCCGACCTGGCCGGCCGCGATCCCAAGCGGCCGGGCAGCACGGCCGAGATCGGCGAGCGGCTGGCCAAGGCTGCCGCGGGCTGACGTGTCGCCGTATGCGACGTCCGGGGACCAGGCTGGATATTCCTGCGGGTGGCGTCACCCGGACTACCTGGCGCAGGAAGATCATCATTCGAGCACCGGGTTCGGGCTGGTCGGGGTCAGGATGCTGTGGCAGACTCGGGCCGTGCTCAACAGCTTCGCCATTATCACCTAGCGCGTCGGACCCGGCTCCACTCCGACGCGCAGACCCTCCGCACCCCGCGGGGGGTCTTTTGTTTTGACCGCTACAGGCAAGGACGAACCGATGCAGACCGACGAGTTCCACGTGTTCGACACCACGCTGCGCGATGGGGCCCAGCGCGAGGGCATCACCTACTCGGTGGCCGACAAGCTTGCGGTGGCGCGGCTGCTCGACCAGTTCGGCGTCGGCTTCATCGAAGGCGGCTGGCCGGGCGCGATGCCCAAGGACACCGAGTTCTTCGCCCGCGCGGCAGACGGCGAGCTCGCGCTCAAGCATTCCGTGCTCGTGGCGTTCGGATCAACCCGCAAGGCCGGCGTCAAGGTCCAGGACGACGCGCAGGTGAAAGCCCTGCTCGACGCGCGCACGTCGGTCGTCTGCCTGGTGGCCAAGTCGTCGGTGTGGCACGTCGCCGAGGCGCTTCGCACGACGCCGGAGGAGAACCTCGCGATGGTGCGCGACACCGTCGCATTCCTGGAGGCCGAGGGCCGGCGCGTCTTCGTCGACTGCGAGCACTTCTTCGACGGGTACGGGCTCGACCGGGACTACGGCGTGCGGCTGCTCGACGTCGCGGCCGAGGCGGGCGCGGATGTCGGCGTCCTGTGCGACACCAACGGCGGGATGCTCCCGATGCGCGTGCACGACGTCGTGACCGACGTGCGCGCTCGCGCCGCCATCCGGCTCGGGATCCACACCCAGGACGACACCGGCTGCGCGGTGGCCAACACCCTGGCTGCTGTGGACGCCGGCGTGACACACGTGCAGGGCACCGCGAACGGCTACGGCGAGCGGGCCGGCAACGCGAACATCTTCTCGGTCGTCGGGGGGCTGGTGACCAAGATGGAGCTGGACGTGCTGCCGGACGGCTGCCTGCCCGAGATGCAGCGGGTGTCGCACGCGATCGCCGAGATCGCAAACCTGGCCCCGGATACGCACGCGCCATACGTCGGGGCGGCCGCGTTCGCGCACAAGGCCGGGCTGCACGCGTCAGCGATCAAGGTGGCGCCGCTGATGTACAACCACCTGGACCCTGGGGTCGTCGGCAACACCCAGCGCATCCTCGTCACCGAGATGGCCGGCCGCGCGTCGGTCGAGTTGAAGTCGGCCGAGCTCGGCGTCGACGTGAGCACGCGGCCGGACGTGGTGAGCAAGGTCGTCGAACGCGTCAAGGAGCGCGAGGCCGCGGGCTGGTCGTACGAGGCGGCCGACGCCTCGTTCGAGCTGCTGCTGCGTGACGAGCTGGACGACGGCGGCGCGCAGGAACCGTTCACCGTCGAGTCGTACCGAGTGATGGTCGACCGCCGCGAGGACGGCACGATGGTCAGCGAGGCGACGGTCAAGGTGTTCGCGGGCGGCGAGCGCGTCATCTCGACCGAGGAGGGCAACGGCCCGGTCAACGCGCTGGACCGCGCCCTGCGCAAGGCGCTCAGCAGCGTCTATCCGCGGCTGGCCGATCTGGAGCTCACCGACTACAAGGTGCGGATCATGCCCGGCAAGCACGGCACCGACGCGGTCACCCGGGTGCTGATCGAGACGTCCGATCATGTCCGCGAGTGGACGACGGTCGGCGTGCACGGCAACGTGATCGAGGCGTCGTGGCTGGCGCTGCACGACGCCGTCCGGTTCGGGCTACTGCCCTAGCATCCGCTCCGAGCGCGGTGTGGTCGGGGACGGCCGCAGCGCGGCGAGCAGGCACAGGTCGCAGTTGTGCCTGCAGTCGGCCCCGTGCCCGTCCCGCGCACATCCGTCGGTCACGTGCAGCTCGTCGGGGTCGTGATCGTGCCCGCAGCCGCAGGCGAGCTCTGGACCACCGGAGGAGATCGCGTCTTCGATCGCGGCGTCCAGCCGGGCCTCCGCCGTGTCGATCCTGATGCTGTGCAGCACGCCCCAGCCGATGAGGGCGAGCGCGAGCGCCATGGCCAGCGCGAGCGCCGAGAACACCCGCAGCGCACCGCCACCGGTTGCGGCAACCGCGCCGACCGCGATGAACAGCACCGCGAACAGGCCGAGCGTCGCGGCCAGCCCCCGGCGACGGGGGATCGGGATACCGGAAAGCGCCGAGTTCACGGCATCAAGTATGCGGGACGGGCTCGAGCGGGCCGGTCACCGGCCCGGGCGGACGCCGAGCCGGCCCCGGTAGGTTGGTCGCGTGCGCATCGCTCGTTTCGTCCACTCCGGCTCGGCCTCCGCCCCGGCAGGCATGCTCTGGGGAGCCGTCGAGGGACCGGCCGGCTCCGCCTTCGACGCCCTCACCGTGTCGGCGATCGACGGTCATCCGTTCGGGCCGATCACCTTCACCGGCGACCGCTGGGCGCTGCCCGACGTGCGGCTGGTCGCGCCGATCCTGCCGAGCAAGGTCGTGGCCGTGGGTCGGAACTACGCCGACCACGCGCGCGAGATGGGCGGCACCGCCCCCGACTCGCCGGTGATCTTCCTCAAGCCGTCGACGGCGATCATCGGCTACGGCGATGCGATCCGACTGCCGGTGTCGGACCGCGTCGACCACGAGGCCGAACTGGCGGTCGTGATCGGTCGGCCGGCGCGCGACATCGCACGGGCCGATGCGCTCTCGCACGTGTTCGGGTACACCTGCGCGAACGACGTCACGGCACGTGACCAGCAGAAGGCGGACGTGCAGTTCACGCGCGGCAAGGGGCACGACTCGTTCTGCCCGATCGGGCCGTGGATCGAGACCGAACTCGACCCGGCGGACCTGCGGGTCAGCGCCTCGGTCAACGGCCAGCTTCGGCAGGACGGTCGCACCAGCGCGATGCTGCACGATGTGGCCGCCCTGATCGAGTTCATGTCCGGTGTCATGTCGTTGCTGCCCGGGGACGTGATCCTGACCGGGACACCCGCCGGTGTCGGGCCGATCGTCGACGGTGACACGGTGAGCGTCGAGATCGAGGGCATCGGCGCGCTTACCAACCCGGTGAGGAACAAATGAGCGAGGTCCGCGTCCGGTTCTGCCCGTCGCCAACCGGCAATCCGCACGTCGGCCTGATCCGCACCTGCTTGTTCAACTGGGCCTATGCACGGCACGTCGGTGGCACGTTCGTGTTCCGCGTCGAGGACACCGACGCGGCGCGTGATTCGCAGGAGTCCTACCAGCAGCTCCTGGACGCCCTGCGCTGGCTGGGCCTGGACTGGGACGAGGGCCCCGAAGTTGGCGGCGGGTATGGCCCGTACCGGCAGAGCGAGCGGCACGACATCTACCGCGAGGTCGTCGCGATGCTCAGTGCCGGCGGGTTCCTCTACGAGTCGTGCTCGACCCCTGCGGAGATCGAGGCGCGGCACATCGCCGCCGGCCGCAACGCCAAGCTCGGCTACGACAACTTCGACCGCGACCTGAGCGACGAGCAGCGCGCCGCGTACCGGGCCGACGGCCGCGAGCCGGTACTGCGCCTGCGCATGCCGGACGAGGACCTCACCTGGACGGACGTGGTCCGGGGCGAGGTCACGTTCGCCGCCGGCTCGGTGCCCGACTACGTCGTGGTGCGGGCGAACGGGGATCCGCTGTACCCGCTGGTGAATCCGGTCGACGACGCGCTGATGCGGATCACGCACGTGCTGCGCGGGGAGGACCTGCTGTCCTCGACGCCGCGGCAGATAGCCCTGTACCGCGCCCTGATCGAGGTCGGCGTCACGGACTTCGTCCCGCAGTTCGGCCACCTGCCTTACGTCATGGGCGAGGGAAACAAGAAGCTGTCCAAGCGCGATCCGCAGGCCTCGCTCAACCTGTACCGCGACGCCGGCTACCTGCCCGAGGGCCTGCTCAACTACCTCGCCCTGCTCGGCTGGTCCATTGCCGACGACCACGACATCTTCTCCATGGCCGAGCTGGTGGCCGCGTTCGACGTCGCCGACGTCAATGCCAACCCGGCCCGGTTCGACCCGAAGAAGTGCGAGTCGATCAACGCCACGCACATCCGGATGCTGGCGGGCGATGAGTTCCTGGCCCGGCTCACCCCCTACGTCGAGGCGGCCGGCCTTCGCGCGGACCCGGCCGTGCTGCCAGCCGCCGCGCCGCTCATCCAGGAGCGCATCCAGACGCTGGCCGAAGGTGCGGAGATGGCCCGCTTCCTGCTCACCGACGAGGCCGACTTCACCGTCGACGAGGCGGCGGCCGCCAAGCAGTTCGGCGAGGCGGGGCAGGCCGTGCTGGCCGCGGCCGTGCCTGCGCTCGAGTCGCTGGCCGCCTGGACGCCGGACACGATCCATGACGCTCTCACGCACGCGGTCGTCGATGGCCTGCAGCTCAAGCCGGGCAAGGCGTTCGGCCCGCTGCGGGTGGCCATCACCGGACGGACGGTCTCGCCGCCACTGTTCGAGTCGATGCAGATCCTCGGCCGCGACCGCTCGCTCG
>JBOGDQ010000115.1:0-26193 GCA_050742975.1 Jatrophihabitantaceae bacterium | reverse complement strand
AGACCGAGATCTCGACCGGGACGATCTGCCCGCGCTGCGACTCGGTGGCCGCGTTGTACGCCTTGCAGAACTCCATGATGTTGACGCCGTGCTGGCCCAGCGCGGGGCCGACCGGCGGCGCCGGGTTGGCAGCACCTGCCTGGATCTGCAGCTTGATGATCGCGGCGAGCTTCTTCTTCGGAGGCATGACTTCTCTTCTTCTCTGTGCTTGCAGTGGGCTTTTCGGTACTTAGATCTTGGAAACCTGGC
Organism: Jatrophihabitantaceae bacterium; assembly: GCA_050742975.1. GTDB lineage: Bacteria > Actinomycetota > Actinomycetes > Mycobacteriales > Jatrophihabitantaceae > JBDTGE01. The sequence continues at coordinate 25,944 of JBOGDQ010000115.1, read as the reverse complement.
TGAACGACAGCTCGACCGGCGTCTCACGGCCGAAGATCGACACCAGCACGTGCAGTTTCTGGTGCACCGGGTCGATCTCGCTGATGGTCGCCGGCAGGGTGGCGAACGGGCCGTCCATGACGGTGACCGACTCGCCGACCTCGTACTCGACGGTCGCCACCTGCGGCTTGTCCGACGCGGCCGCCCCGGGCTTGCCACCGGCCATCGCGGCTGCCTTCTGCGTTGCCGGGGCGAGGATCTTGACGACCTCGTCGAGTGTCAGTGGCGACGGACGGGAGGTGGCACCGACGAAGCCGGTGACGCCTGGGGTGTTGCGTACGGCCCCCCAGGACTCGTCGTTCAGGTCCATCCGCACCAGGATGTAGCCGGGAAACACCTTGCGCTGCACCTGCTGGCGCTTGCCGTTCTTGATCTCGACGACCTCTTCGGTCGGCACCTCGACCTGGAAGATGTAGTCTTCCATGTCCAGGCTCTGGATCCGGCTCTCCAGGTTCGTCTTCACCTTGTTCTCGTAGCCGGCGTAGGAGTGCACGACGTACCAGTCGCCGAACTGCACCCGCAGCTCGCGGCGCAGCGTCTCGATCGGGTCCTCGTCCTCGTCGGTGTCCGAGGTTTCCGGTGCGTCGGCGGTGTCAGCTGCCTCGGCGTCAGTGGGCACGGCGTCATTGGGCACGGCGTCAGCCTGCAGGACCTCGACGGCGAGGGCCTGCTCGGCGCCGGACGCATCGTCATCGCTGGGTGCGGGCTGCGGGTCGGCGCCGAGGATCGACACGTCTACCTCGTCGTCGGGCTCGATCGCGTCGCCCTCGCCCTCGCCCTCGCCCGCGCCGAGCAGCCGCGCGGCCGCCCGCAGGTCGACAGCCTCGTCTTCGGACTCGGCCGGCTCGCTCGACTCGGTCACGTCGCTGGACACCGCGGCGTCGCTCGACTCGGTCGGCTCGCCCTGTTCACTCGGCTCGGCCTGCTCGGTGCGCTGCGCGCCGAACGGGTCGTAGCGCTCGGAGTTGCCGGCGGTGCTGACGCCGGTGGTGACGTCGTCGTGCTCTGACACAGTCTCTCTTCTCTTGCTCGAGGTCGGGTAGCTCGGGTGGGCGTTCGGGCGGCCCACCGGCCGGATCAGCCGAAGACCAGCAGCACCAGCTTGGCAAAGCCGATGTCCAGGCCGGCGACGATCGCGGTCATGATCACCACGAAGACGATCACCACCGCGGAGTAGGTCACCAGTTCGTTGCGCGAGGGCCACAGCACCTTGCGCAGCTCCGAGACGCTCTCGCGAACGAAGCGCGTGGGCAGGCCACCGCGACCACCCGACGGGCGCGGGGTCGCGGACTCGGTGCGAGTCGCGGTCACGCTGCCTCCTCGCCGGCGCTCGTCGGCATCGCGACGAGTGCTCCACCAAATGGTGCCCTCGCAAGCTCGGTCACGATGTACTCCTCTCGGTTGCTTACGTGCGCAGGGGCGACAGGACTTGAACCTGCAACCGCCGGTTTTGGAGACCGGTGCTCTACCAATTGAGCCACGCCCCTTCAGGAACCGGCGCAGCCTGCCCCGGCGGCTCATGAGCATGCTGGCGCAGAGCCACGACGGACCCCGGCGAGCCAGTCTACGGGTCGGCTGCGCGCGGCTCCAACTCATCGGCATGAACACCCCTTTCAGCGGGCCGGGGCCCGCTGAAAGGGGTGTTCATGCCGTGGGACGATGGCAGCCATGGGAGCCCGCGTATCTGACCGCATCGCCGCCATCGCCGAATCCGCCACGCTGGCCGTCGATGCGAAGGCGAAGGCGCTCAAGGCGGCCGGCCGCCCCGTCATCGGCTTCGGCGCCGGCGAACCGGACTTCGCGACGCCCGACTACATCGTCGAGGCCGCGGTCATCGCCGCGCGTGACCCGAAGAATCACCGCTACACGCCGGTCCCCGGCCTGCCCGAGCTGCGGACGGCCATCGCGGCCAAGACGCTGCGCGACACCGGGTACCAGGTCGATGCCGCGCAGGTGCTGGTGACCAACGGCGGCAAGCAGGCCGTCTACAACACCTTTGCCGCGCTGCTCGACCCGGGCGACGAGGTCATCGTGATCGCGCCGTACTGGACCACCTACCCCGAGGCGATCAAGCTGGCCGGGGGCGTGCCGGTGACCGTGATCACCGACGAGACCACCGGCTACCTGGCCACAGTCGACCAGCTCGAGGCGGCGCGTACCGCTCGCAGCAAGGTCCTGCTGTTCGTCTCGCCGTCCAACCCGACCGGCGCCGTCTTCCCGCGGGCCGCGGTCGAGGCGATCGGCGCCTGGGCCCGCGAACACGACCTGTGGACGGTCACCGACGAGATCTACGAGCACCTGGTCTACGGCGGCAGCCGTGAATCCGGCATTGTCGGCGAGGCCGAGATGGTATCGATCGCCCACTCGGCCGGCGAGAAGGTCGTCGTCCTCAACGGGGTGGCCAAGACCTACGCGATGACCGGCTGGCGGGTCGGCTGGATGATCGGCCCGACCGACGTCATCAAGGCCGCGTCCAACCTGCAGTCGCACTCGACCTCGAACGTGAACAACGTCGCGCAGCGCGCGGCACTTGCCGCCGTCACCGGGGACCTGTCCGCGGTGGCCCGGATGCGCGAGGCCTTCGACCGGCGGCGCCGCACGATCGTCGGGCTGCTCTCGGACATTCCCGGCATCGTCTGCCCCGAGCCGCAGGGCGCGTTCTACGTCTACCCGTCGGTCAAGGGCCTGCTCGGCAAGCCACTGCGCGGCAGGGTGTCCTCGACGTCGGCCGAGCTCGCAGCCGTGATCCTGGACGAGGCCGAGGTGGCCGTCGTCCCGGGCGAGGCCTTCGGCACGCCGGGGTACGCGCGGCTGTCCTACGCGCTCGGCGACGCCGACCTGGCCGAGGGCATCAGCCGGATCGCCAAGCTGGTCGCCGACGCCGGCTGATCCGGGACGTCAGGGCAGCGCGCCCGCCGTGCGCAGGACCGCGACCGCCTTCGGGAACTGCGCGATCGCCGACTCGAAGTCGGCCGGGACCACGATGCGCCACGCGTTCGCGGCGACGTAGCAGCGCAGTGCCGCGTCCCAGGCCGCCGGGCCGGCTGCGTTGCGCGCAGCCTCGAGTGCGGCCGCGCCCTTGTCGTACGTCGTGAAGTAGTAGCCGCTCTCGTCCGTGCCGTACGACTCGGTGGACGAGTCGACCCGGCCCGGCGCGTGCAGCGCAGCGGTCGGCTCGGGGGTGCCGTCGACCAGCTGCTCGGAGTACTGCGCGAACGCCTCGTCCAGCCATGGGTGCAGCGCCTGCGAGTCACCGACCATCGCGTAGAACCACTGGTGCGCGGTCTCGTGGACAGCCACCAGCCGCGAGCCGTCCAGCATCAGGATCGAGCTCGGGTACTCGATCCCGCCGCCCTGGGCAGGCAGCCGCGCGACGGACAGCGACGGGAACGGGAAGGGGCCGTACCGTTCGGACAGCTTCGTGATCGCGCGGTGGAACTCGGGCACCAGCTGGTCACGGATCTGCGAGGAGTAGGCGCCGAGCCGCAGCTTGACGCCGTCGACGGTCGTATCGCTGACCGAGAACGGGCCGACAGCCACGCTGACGTCACGGGCCGCGCCGATCCGCGAGTGCCACGTACGGGGTCCGGACACCAGTGGCGGGCGGGGATCGGCCGGATCGCCGGACATGATCACCGTGTCGGCGGCGGGCGCGCTCACCGTCAGGTCGGTGTCCATGGCTTCGCTGGTGGCGCTCTCGGCCGGGAACTGGATCAGGTTCTCCTCGTGCCAGCCGAACCCGCGCTGCCAGGCGAGCAGGGGTTGCGCCGAGGCGAACCAGGCGTAGCGTGCGCCGTCCTTGGCCGTCCGTCCGAACCGGTCGAAGGACTGCGAGCCGAGCGTGAGGGTGAAGGACAGGTCCGCGGTGACGGTCGTACCGGCGGGAACCTGCGCCGCGAACGGGATGTGCAGCAGACCGCCCTGCGTCGAACTCGCGGCGGCCGCGGAGGTGAACGTGTACCTGCCGCCGCCGTGGTCAGCGGTGGCCGACCTGACGACGATCTTGTTGCCCTCTGCGACCGTGGGGGCGGTGTTCGCGGTGAGCCGGAAGACCAGTTCGGTGATCGGCTTGTCCGGCGTGAAGGAGATGTGCTCGGTGCCCGCGACCGTGCTGAGATCGCTGCTGACCACGAACTTCAGCACAACCTTGGGGCGCTTCGGATCCGGTGCGGCGTACGTCGTCGAGCAGGCCGCGGGGCTGCCGCCCGATGAGCTGGGCGGCGGATTGCCGGAAGGCTCGGCGCCACTTCCCGACGCGGACGACGGGCCTGGAGCTGCGGTAGTCCCGCTGGGAGGGGCGCCGCGCCCGTCCCGCACCGACGAGCAGGCAGCCAGCAGGAGCACGCCCGCCACGCCCGCGATCAGGGCGCAGCGTGGGCTCAGCGAGAGCCGCCGGCCCATGTCCCGTCCGTGCTCCCTGGGCTCACGTATCGCCGGTCCGGGCGCCGGTATCGCCGGTCGGTGCGCCGCGATCGACGATCGGTGCGACCACGGTCCGCGCCTTCGCCAGCACGGTCTGCCCGTCCACGCTCGCCGTCAGGTCCACCTCCACCAGTCCGTCGTCACGAACCGCACGCACCTTGCCCGCCACGTGCAGGGTCGCGCCGTCCATATCGGGCACGACGACAGGACGCGTGAACCGGACGCTGTACTCGAGCACCGCGCCCGGGTCGCCGGCCCAGTCGGTGACGACGCGGATCGCCGCCGCCATCGTGAACATCCCGTGCGCGATCACGTCGGGCAGGCCAACGGATTTGGCGAAGCGCTCGTTCCAGTGAATCGGGTTGAAGTCGCCGGATGCGCCGGCGTAGCGGACCAGATCCGCACGCTCGATCCTGAACACCTGCGACGGGAGCTCCTCGCCCACCTGCGGGGTCATGATCCCTGCCCCCGGACGACGATCGTCGACGTCGCGCTCACGACCGGTTCACCGTCGACGGTCGAGACGTCGCCGCGCGTCGTGATCAGGTCGTTGCCCGCGGCCGACCGGACCCCCTCCACGCTGACGGTCACCTGCAGCACGTCACCGGCGCGTATGGGCCTGACGTGCACGAAGCGCTGCTCGCCGTGCACGACGTGGGAGTAGTCGATGCCGAGATCGGGATCCATGATCACCTGGTGCCCCGCCTTCAAGGTGAGCACGATCGCGAACGTCGGCGGCGCGATGACGTCGGCGTGGCCGAGAGCGCGTGCGACGTCCACATCGCGATACGCCGGGTTGGGATCGCGCACCGCGTCGGCGAACTCGCGGATCTTCTCCCGCCCGACTTCGTACGGCGGCGTCGGCGGGTAGACACGGCCGATCACGGCCTCATCGATGGGCATGCTCCAGACGCTAACCGAGCGAGGGTGGTGCCGTCACCCACCCTGCTCGCTCAGCGTGTGCACGACCTCGAACGGCGCCGCGCCGAACCCCTGGACTCGTGGTCGGCCCCACGGGTCGACGTCCGACAGCGCCGTGTCGACCTCGCCGTGGGGGGTGCGCAGGACGACCCGGCGGGCGCGTCCGTCGAGGAGCGCGCCGACTTCGGGCGAGGCCGCGACCCGGCCGTACCACCGGTACCTGCCGCTGATCGGGTCGAACTGCCCGGCCAGCGCCACCTCGACCGCGACCGCGCAGTCGCCGTCGATCAGCTCGGCAGGACCGGTGTACCCGTCGTCGTGCAGCTTGCTCATGTTTTTGCCCCAGGTTTCAGACGGTCCCAGGGCAGCGGCACGTCGTAGCCGATCACGACGCCGTTCCTCCGAGCGGTCCCGTCGAGCAGGTTCCAGATGGCCTCGCAGAGGACGGCCGTGATCTTCGCGCGGGACATGGTCCGCCTGGCCAGCCACCAGGAGCCGATCGACTCGACCATCCCGACGATGCCGTACGCGCCCGGCTCGGCCTGCTCGGCGTCCAGGCCGAACGGCACGAGGACGAGCTTGAGCAGTTCGGACACCCGATCGGCCAGGGTGTTCTCGACCGCTTGCAAGCCGGGGCCGTTGCGCCGGCTGCGCAGGAAGAAGTACAGGTTCGGATGCTCGTCGAACCACCCGACGATGACGCCGACCGTCGAGGTGATCACCGAGCGCGGCGTCGACTCCGGACCGACGACGATGTGCGGCAGCACGCTGTCGACGACGGCGGTGACGACGTGGTCGGCGATCGCGGAGCGCAGATCCTCGCGGTCGCGGAAGTAGCGATACAGGACGGTGCGGCTGACCCCGGCAGCGTCTGCGATCTGCTCGGCACTCGCGTCCGGACCGTGCTCGTCGATCGCGACCGCTCCGGCTGCGACGAACGCGGCCCGGCGTTGGACCCGGTGCGCCGCCCAGCGCGAGCGGCGGCCGTCCGGCGCGCGGTCCGGTGCCGCCAGAGCCTCACCCACGCCCGCTCCCCACACCGAGATACCCGTGACCGGCGACGATACCGCCGGGAGGAATGTTTCCGCGACATCTTGTCACAGCTTCGTTTCCCGTGGCACGCTGCCTGCTGGCGTGAGCTGCAGGTGCTGCGGCTGCGGCTGCGGCTGCGGCTGCGGCTGGTGGATCTTCCTGCACCTACCGTCACGGGAACTACCCGGCGCAGGAAGATCACCGGCAGGCTCGGCATCCGTCCCGATCTTCCTGCGGCTGCCGCCACCCGAGCTCCCAGGCGCAGGAAGACCCACGCTTTACCAGGCGCAGGAAGATCGCTGTGATCCGTTGTCCACAGAGCGCGCAGCTGTCCACAACTCTGTCATCGCGCTCGCTCAACTTCTCGCCGGCACCGAAGATCTGAGGCATGCTCACCGGCTCCGCTATCCGCTCGCTCTCCGACGTCCGCTCGTTTCCCGGCTCCGCAGTGACCAGCGTCCGCGCACTCACGGCTGCCGGATGGACGTCCGACGGGATTCGCGCGCAGGTTCGCGCCCGGCGCTGGCAACGCATCGGCAGGGCGGTCGTGCGCCACAACGGTGAGCCGACGACCGCCGAACTTCGACGAGCGACGCTGATTGTCCTCGGGCCACGAGCGGTGCTGACCGCCTTCACCGCGCTGAGTGAGTGGGGTCTGACCGGCTGGAACCGCGAGGCCGTGCACGTTCTCGTCCCGCGCGGCGCTCGCGTCCTCCGGCCGGACGGCCTGCTGCTACGGGTCCACTACACCGACGACTGGCGGCCCGCGACGATGAACCTGGCCCGGCGCATCCACCGGCCCGCCCCGGCCGCCGTGCTGGCGGCCAGCACGCTCACGAATCCTCGATCGGCCTGCGGCATCCTGGCCGCCGGAGTCCAGCACCGGCTGATCCGGCCGTCCGAGCTCATCGACGCCGTGCAGGCCTCGCCTCGAGTTCGGCATCGCGCGCTGCTGCTGGCGGCCGCGTACGACATCGAGCAGGGCTCTCACGCGTTGAGTGAGATCGACTTCGCCAGGATGTGTCGCTCTGCAGGCCTGCCGGAGCCGACCCGCCAGGCAGCCCGAATCGACAGACTCGGCCGCCGCCGCTACCTGGACGTCGAGTGGCTGCTGCCGTCCGGGCGCCGCGTCGTCGTCGAGATCGACGGCGCACTTCACCTGATCGCGCGTCGCTGGTGGGCTGACCAGCTGCGGCAGAACGAGTTGGTCCTGGGCGGCGACGTCGTGCTGCGCTATCCGAGCGTCATCGTGAGATGCGAGCAACCCATCGTGCTCGACCAACTTCGGCGCGCGCTACTGCTCTAACACAAGGATCTTCCTGCGCGGCGCCCAGGAGCCTGCGCGGTGCCAATGATCTTCCTGCGACTGCCGTCACCAGGGCTACCAGGCGCAGGAAGAACACCAGCAGAGCCACACAGGTCACGCGACCCAGCACCCGCGACCTTCCTGCGCGGTGACCGGGAACCTGCCCGTCCGTAAATGATCTTCTTGCGCAGTGACCGGGAACCCTCGCCTGCCAGCGATCTTCCTGCGACTGCCGTCACCAGAGCTACCAGGCGCAGGAAGATCCGCGAGCAGAGCACCGATCGACACCAACAAGCCCCGCCCGAACGGTTTCCGGCGGGGCCTCGATCCTCAGCAGGGACGCGGGCTCAGCGCGTCTCGCGGTGCTCGGTGTGCTTGCCGCAGTTCGGGCAGAACTTGTTCATCGACAGCCGATCGGGATCGTTGCGACGGTTCTTCTTGGTGATGTAGTTGCGGTGCTTGCACTCCTGGCACGCCAAGGTGATCTTCGGTCGTACGTCGGTGGCTGCCATGGTCTTCCAATCATCAGCTTCGGGTGGGCCGGCGCGGTGTTGCAGCGGCCGGCTTTGTAGCGAGGGCCGGACTTGAACCGGCGACACAGCGATTATGAGCCGCTTGCTCTACCAGACTGAGCTACCCCGCCCTGGTCCTGCAGGCAGCCCCGGGCGGAACTGCCAGAGCCCCCTTACGGAATCGAACCGTAGACCGTCTCCTTACCATGGAGACGCTCTGCCGACTGAGCTAAGGGGGCAGTCGCCGACACCGACGAAGGCCCCGGAACGCGGGGTTTCGCGCGGTGCTTGCGCCAGCGGATGAGCTTACACGAACGAGCGCACTGCCCAGTCCATCGGCGGGCGCCGGGCAGCGTGCCCCGACCCCTGTGAGGTTGGCAACAAGTGCCTTGTTCGGGAGACTCAATGGACGAGCCTCAAACGGCGAACACAATCAGGAGCTGCCCATGGCCGTCACGTCAGAGCTCACCGTCCTGCACCGTGCGATCGACGAGCTGAGCGCCGTCGTCGGCTCGGTACGCGGCCGGTACGGTGACATCCCGGCGGTCAAACGACTGCTCGGCGACGTCGACCGGATCCTGCTGGACGCCTCCGAGCTCGACGCCATGGCGCCCCCGCCCCCGCCACCAGGCCAAGTGGAGATGCACGTGATCGACGACAAACCGCTAGACCCGTCCCTGTGGTCCGACGCCGACGACGAAGGGCTCGGCGGCTACCACGGCGGGAGTCGGTGAGCGCCCGGCGACAGTGCTCTGCTACGAGCACTCGGCAGGATCTCGCATGACCCGCGTCCTGCCGACCGGTACCGGGGCGCCCGGACGAGCCGCGATCAGCCAGCGCACGCTGCGCACCGACCGTTGGTGGCAGGCGCCGCTGACGACGTTCGTGCTCCTGTCGGTGTGGGTGATCTACGCGGTGCTCCGCACGGCGAGCCAGCGCGCGTTCTTCGTCGGCCAGTACCACTACCTGTCCCCGTTCACCTCGCCCTGCGTCACCTCCTCGTGCCCGTCGGAGGCGCGTGACTTCGGCACCTGGTTCGGCCACTTCCCGCCGTTCCTGCCGCTGGCGATCATCGTGCTGCCGTTCCTGCTCGGCTTCCGGCTGACCTGCTACTACTACCGCAAGGCGTACTACCGGGCGTTCTGGCAGTCACCGCCCGCATGCGGCGTCGCCGAGCCACACGGCCGGTACACCGGCGAGACCCGCTTCCCGCTGATCATCCAGAACGTCCATCGCTACTTCTTCCTGGTCGCGGTGCTGATCTCGCTGATCAACTCCTACGACGTGATCCGCGCGTTCCGCGGTGGCGACGGCGGGTTCGGCATCGGCCTCGGGACGCTGATCATGCTCGCCAACGTCGTGCTGCTCTGGACGTACACGATCTCGTGCCACTCGTGCCGGCACATCACCGGCGGCCGGCTGCGGAACTTCTCCTCGCACCCCTTGCGCTACAAGGCGTGGACCGTCGTCTCCAAGCTGAACACCAGGCACATGGAGCTGGCCTGGACGACGCTGGGGACGCTGATGCTGACCGACGCGTACATCGCCCTGGTCTCGTCGGGCGCGTTCAGCGACCCGCGCATCATCAACTGAAAGGCACTGGTAGTCAGAGCGTGACCGACCTCGAGAAGCACAACTACGACGTCCTGATCATCGGCGCGGGCGGCTCGGGGCTGCGTGCCGCGATCGCCGCCCACGAAGCCGGTCTGCGGGTGGCCGTGATCTGCAAGTCGCTGTTCGGCAAGGCGCACACGGTCATGGCCGAGGGAGGCTGCGCCGCGGCGATGGGCAACGTGAACAGCCACGACAACTGGCAGGTGCACTTTCGCGACACGATGCGCGGCGGCAAGTTCCTCAACAACTGGCGGATGGCCGAGCTGCACGCCAAGGAGGCGCCCGATCGGGTGTGGGAGCTCGAGACCTACGGCGCGCTGTTCGACCGGACGCCTGAGGGCAAGATCAGCCAGCGCAACTTCGGCGGGCACGAGTACCCGCGGCTGGCTCACGTCGGTGACCGCACCGGGCTCGAGCTGATCCGCACGATGCAGCAGAAGATCGTCTCGCTGCAGCAGGACGACGCCGCGAAGAACGGCCGCACCGGAGCCGACGACGCCCGGCTGAAGGTCTTCGCCGAGTTGACGATCACCGAGCTGATCACGGACGAGCGCGGCGCGGTCGCCGGTGCCTTCGGCTACTACCGGGAGACCGGCAACTTCGTCCTGTTCAAGGCACCGGCCGTCGTTCTGGCCACGGGCGGGATCGGCAAGTCGTTCAAGGTGACCTCCAACTCGTGGGAGTGCACCGGCGACGGGATGGGCCTTGCGCTGCGAGCCGGATCCACGCTGCTGAACATGGAGTTCGTCCAGTTCCACCCGACCGGCATGGTCTGGCCGCCGTCGGTTAAGGGCATCCTGGTCACCGAGGGCGTGCGTGGCGACGGCGGAGTGCTCAAGAACTCCGAGGGCAAGCGGTTCATGTTCGACTACGTCCCGGACGTCTTCCGCAACCAGTACGCGGACAACGAGAGCGAGGCGGACGCCTGGTACAAGGATCCTGACAACAACAAGCGCACCCCCGACCTGCTGCCGCGCGACGAGGTGGCCCGCGCCATCAACTCCGAGGTGAAGGCCGGGCGTGGCTCGCCCCACGGAGGCGTCTTCCTCGACATCGCCTCGCGGCTGCCGAAGGAGGAGATCCTGCGCAGGCTGCCGTCGATGCAGCACCAGTTCAAGGAGCTGGCCGACGTTGACATCACCGCGGAGCCGATGGAGGTCGGGCCGACCTGCCACTACGTCATGGGCGGCATCGAGGTGGACGCCGACACCGCCGCGGCCAGCAACGTGGCCGGGCTGTTCGCGTCCGGCGAGGTGGCCGGTGGCATGCACGGCTCGAACCGGCTCGGTGGCAACTCGCTGTCGGACCTGCTGGTGTTCGGCCGTCGATCCGGCGAGGGTGCCGCGGCCTACGTCAAGTCGCTGAAGGGGCAGTATCCCAAGATCACCGAGGCGCAGACGGCCGCGTGCGCCGAGGTCGCGCTCGCGCCGTTCGAGCAGCACGGTGACACGGCGTACGAGCTGCACGACGAGTTGCAGCGGTGCATGAACGAGCTGGTCGGCATCATCCGCAAGGCGAGCGAGGTCGAGGACGCCCTGGAGCGGCTGGAGAAGCTCAAGGAGCGCGCGAAGAATGTGTCGGCCGCCGGTGGTCGTGCGTTCAACCCCGGTTGGCACCTCGCGCTGGACCTGCGGAACATGCTCGCCATCTGCGAGTGCATCGCCAAGGCGGCGTTGCTGCGCGAGGAGTCGCGCGGCGGCCACACCCGTGACGACTTCCCGACCATGTCCGCGCAGTGGCGCAAGGTGAACCTGGTCTGCTCGCAGGACGCGGTCGGCACCGGGATCGAAGTGAGCGAGCAACCGATGCAGCCCATGCGCGCGGACCTGTTGGGGCTGTTCGAGAAGGACGAGCTCAAGAAGTACTTCACCGACGAGGAGATCGCCGAGGTGGCCGAATGAGAAGCCCACGAAATCGCTCCGCAAAGAGCGCTCCGCGCTTTCGCGGGGGCCCCGCATGACGCAGGCACCGCAGAAGACGACCTACGACGCGCAGTTCCGGATCTGGCGGGGCGACGCGGACGGTGGTGATCTCGTCGACTACACCGTCGAGGTCAACGAGGGAGAGGTCGTCCTCGACATCATCCACCGGCTGCAGGCCACGCAGGCCGGTGACCTGGCGGTGCGCTGGAACTGCAAGGCCGGAAAGTGCGGTTCGTGCAGCGCCGAGATCAACGGCCGTCCGCGGCTGATGTGCATGACCCGCATGTCGATCTTCACCCAGGACGAGGTCGTCACCGTGACGCCGATGCGCACCTTCCCCGTGATGAAGGATCTGGTCACGGACGTCTCGTTCAACTACCGCAAGGCCGAACAGGTGCCGGCATTCGCGCCGCCGCCCGGGATCGGGCCCGGCGAGTACCGGATGGCCCAGGTCGACGTCGAGCGCTCGCAGGAGTTCCGCAAGTGCATCGAGTGCTTCCTGTGCCAGGACGTCTGTCACGTCATCCGCGATCACGAGGACAACAAGGAGTCCTACGCCGGCCCACGGTTCCTGATGCGCATCGCCGAGCTGGACATGCACCCGCTCGATGCGCTTGATCGCAAGCACGCCGCGCAGGACGAGCACGGACTGGGCCTGTGCAACATCACCAAGTGCTGCACCGAGGTCTGCCCCGAGCACATCAAGATCACCGACAACGCGCTGATCCCGCTCAAGGAACGGGTCGCCGACCGCAAGTACGATCCGGTCGCCTGGCTGGGACGGACGATCACGCGCCGCAAGTAGCGCCACGCGCCGAGCCGGGCGGGCGCTCGACGGCTACGGTCGATTCGGCCCGAGCGCGCCAGATGTCCCTGCTAGGGCTTGTGGGTACCTTGCGCCGGGTTTAGCGTCCGACGTGCCTGGCGCGACCGTTCCAGTCGTCGAGTTGCGCTGCCTCACCGGCGCGATCTGCGCGATCGCGCCGCAGCAGGGGAGGGAGGGTGTCCGTCGCAGGGCGCCACGCCGGGCAGCCGAACCCACCCACTCCCACAGGGGGACTGTCATGAGGAACGCACCACGGCGTGCCACGTGCCTGATCGGCGCGGGCGCACTCGTCGTCATAGGTCTCGTCGGATCCGGCGCACCGAGCGCCGTGGCCCAACCGTTCGGGTACCAGAACCTGAACAAGGTGCAGCAGCGTCACGTGTCCGGGCTGCTCGCGGCTGAACTCGGGAAGGCGATCGCGCCACCTTCGGCCGCGCCGGTGAAGCCTCGGGTGACGGGCCCGCAGGTTCCCGGACCGAACGGCTGCCCGGCGCACCTCGGCAACAACATCAAGGTGAACCAGAACTGCCTGAACCTGAGCGACGCCGACCTGCAGGGCCGCGGGCAGGCGCAGAACGAGACCTGGGTGGCCGTTGACCCGAACAACTCCAAGCACCTGGTGGCCAGCTACAACGACTACCGCCGCGGTGACGGAACCTGCGGTGCGTCGTACTCGCTGAACGGCGGCCGGACGTGGGCCGACACGACCACGCCGAACGGATTCACGCGCGGCGACTTCACCGGAACCGCGCGCGAGTACTGGCAGGCCGGCGGGGACACGTCGGTCGCCTGGGACACCAAGGGCAACGCCTACCTGTCCTGCCAGCTGTTCAACCGGGGAAGCAGCACCTCCCCGAACCCGGACCAGTCCAGCGGCTTCTTCATCTACCGCTCGACCGGCAGCGACGGCGCATCCTTCAACTTCCCCGGTCGCGCGGTCATGGAGAACAACGACACCGCCGGAGCCGGGAACGTCCTGATCGACAAGGCCCTGATGACGGTCGACAATCACGTCGGCAGCAAGTTCGCCGACCGGATCTACGTCAGCTGGACGACCTTCGCCGCCGACGGCACCGGCTACATCTACGAGGCCTACTCGAGCGACTACGGCGAGAGCTTCTCGGCGCCGGTGCTCGTCAGCCACGACTCGGCCAGGTGCGGGAACACCTTCGGACTGCCGACACCGCAGGGTCGCTGCAACGAGAACCAGGACTCGCAGCCGTTCACCGCTCCCGACGGCACGCTCTACGTCGTCTACAACAACTACAACAACACGGTCACCGGGACCGACAACCGCAACCAGGTCCTGGTGACGCGCTCGACGAATGGCGGCAAGAGCTTCGGCGCGCCGGTCAAGGTCGGCGACTTCTACGACCTGCCCGACTGCGACACGTACCAGGGCGCCGGCGCCGACCCGGGCAGGGCCTGCGTGGTCGAGAAGGGTACGTCGACCAACTCGGTGTTCCGAGCCTCGAACTACCCGGTCGGCGCGGTCGACCCGACCGACCCCAACCGGGTGGTGGTCACCTACGGCTCGTACATCAACCGTGACTCCAACGAGTCGCGCGGCTGCACGCCGGACGGGTTCGCTGCCGACGGGCAGGACACCTACACCGGCGTCAAGACCGGAGGCTGCAACAACGACATCCTCTACAGCGTCTCCACGAACCGCGGTGCTGCGTTCTCCGGGACGACGATCGATCCTCGACAGCTCCCGGTGGTGACCGACGCTGCGAAGCAGGCGAGCACCGACCAGTACTGGCAGGGCGCGACGATCAACTCAGACGGGACGCTGGTGGTGTCCTACTACGACCGCTCGTACGGGAGCGACAACTCCACCGGGTACTCCGATATAACCGTGTCGGCCTCGCACGATCGAGTCAGCTTCGCGCACAAACGGGCCACCTCGTCGTCGATGCCGCCACCGACCGAGTTCAGCGGGCAGTTCTACGGTGACTACGCCGGCCTCGACGCCACCGCGACGACCGCCTACCCGATATGGTCGGACACCCGCACGGCCGACGAGTTCCTCTGCCCGGGTACCGGGACCAGCGGAAGCCCGCCGACCGTCTGCGCCGGTTCGGCGCCGAACGCGCCGGTGGCCAACGACGAGGACGCCTTCACCGCGGGAGTCGCCATCCCTTAAGCAGCGGGACTGTTGCTCCGGGCCGGCGCGCCACCTGTCCGATCAGGTGGCCGCCGGCTTCGGCAACGGGCCGGCGGCGCCACCTCGTGCCGGAAGTACGCGAACGGTCAGGGTGAACGAGCGCTGCGGGGGCAGGCACCGCGGTGTCGCGTGCAGGCAGGCGTAGTCGGTATGCGCTGTCACCACCGCGTCGCCGGACCGTACGGCGACGAACCGTGCCGATCCCACGTCCGGGGACGGATACCCGACAGCGATCTGCGTCCGTAACGGTTGCAGCCCACCGGTCACGCTCGGCCCTGCCACCGCTGCGCGCGGCCGCCGTCGCGACTGCGACACCGCACACGGCTGGCCACAGCACGCGCCTCATGCCTCACCACCTGATGGACAGTTGCCTTCACTGCAGCAGACGTGGTGAGGACGGCAGGAGGTTCGCGGCGGCTCAGTGCTGGCCGGCGGCGTTCGTCGACGGTGCGTTGATGGCTCCCTCGGTGACGTCCCACCTCTGCAGGATCTGGTGGTACACCCCGGACCGGATCACGGTGGCCAGCGCCGCCAGCACGTCCTCGCGCAGCCCGGTCTGCGACTTCGCCACTCCGATGCCGTAGAGGCCCGGCTCGTACTGCGCCGTGCTGGCGAGCTGGTAGTTCGCCTGGGTGCGCGGGTCCACGGTGAGCGCCTCTGCCGGCGGATAGTCCATCGGCAGCGCGGCCGCCTGACCGGTTCGCAGTTGGAGCAGGGCGTCGTCGTTGGTCGGCTCGGTGATCACGTGGATGCGCTCGCCCGTGCAGTGCGACTGCTCGCGGGCGAGGAGGTCGGCCTGGACGGTCCCGTCCTCGACCGCGACCCGCTGCCCGCACAGGCTTTCCAGGTCGCTGATGCTGTGCGGGTTCCCCCGCTGCACGACGAGCGACGTGCCGGCAGAGAAGTAGTCGATGAAGTCCACGCGCTGCTCCCGCTCGGCGGTGTCGGTCATCGCGCTCATGATCAAGTCCGCACGGCCGGAGTTGACGAGCGCGGGCAGCGTGCCGAAGTCGGCGTTGGTGAAGACCACCTTGATGCCGAGGACCTTGCCCAATGCCGCGCCCAGGTCGGGCTCGAAACCGACGATGGTGTGCCCGTCCGGTGCGAAACTCGACGCCGGTGCATAGCTCGCGTCGGTGACGACGCGAAGGACGCCACGGCTGATGACGTCAGCAGGAAGCGCCCTGTGCAGCTGCGGGTCGGTCGGCAGCGACGCCAGCGGATCGCCGGACCTGGGCGGGGCGCCGGAGCCGCACGCCACGGTCAGGGCGAGCAGGCAGAGCACGCCGGTGGCGGCGCGAAGGGCTGACCGGGTGTTCATCTCGGAACCCCCGTCGATGTCGCGGAGTGGGAACCCTGCTGGACGTCGGCGGGGATCGTCTCGATGGCGGGCGCGTCCGAGCCGGCTGCCGGGCCGCCGAATCGCTCGAGCAGTTCGGGCCACGGCGCGGGCCGCTGGAACAGGTAGCCCTGGGCGATGTCGCAGCCGATCGATTCCAGCCACTCGGCGCCGCCGCGGTCCTCGACGCCCTCGGCGACAACGCTGCAGCCGATGCCGTGCGCGAGGTCGATCATCGCCTGCACCAGGCTCCGGTCGCCGGCGCTTCGGGCCAGGTCGCGGACGAATACGGCGTCGATCTTGATCTCGTGCACGGACAGGTCGCGCAGCTGCCACAACCCCGTGGAGCCGGTGCCGAAGTCGTCCAGCGAGACCGTGATCCCCATCGCCGCCAGGGCGGCAACGGTGTTCCGGGCAGTCGTCCCGTCGACGGCGAACGCGGTCTCGGTGAGTTCCAGGGTGACCCGGCGCGGGTCGCAGCCGGTCTCTGAGATCAACCGGCGTACCTGGTCGGCGAAGTCGTGGACCTCCAGGTTGCGGGCCGAGACGTTGACCGCGACCGTCCAGTCGATCCCGCGCCGAAGCCACTCGGCCTGATCGGCGAGAGCCCGGCGCAGGACCCATCGGGTCAGCGGGTGGATCAGGGTCGAGTTCTCGGCGGCCGGGACGAATTCGGCGGGGGCCAGTAGGCCGCGCTGCGGGTGGTTCCAGCGCACGAGTGCCTCGACTCCCATCACCGCACCGGTGCGCAGGTCGAGCTTCGGCTGGTAGTGCAGCGTCAGCTCGTCGCGCTCCAGAGCCCGCTGCAGGTCGCTGTGCACCTCGTGCCAGTGGGTGGGCGCGGGAGCGGTTCCAGGCTGCCACAGGACGATCCGCTCGACGCCTCTCTTGCCCTGGTACATCGCCGCATCCGCCTGGCGGATGAGCTGCGAGACATCGGTGCCGTGCTCGGGGTAGAGCGTGACGCCGAAGCTGGCCTCCACGCTCAGCGTGCTGCCCTCGATCTCGACGTCGGCACTGAGCTCCTGCTGCACCCGGCCCAGCATCAGCAGCGCCTCGGAGCGGTCCGTGACGCCGGGCAGGATCAGGCCGAACTCGTCGCCGCCGAGCCGGGCGACGCTGTCGTCGGTGCGGATCGAGTCGGCCAGCCGCCGGGCCACGCACTGCAACAGATCGTCGCCGGCGTGGTGCCCGAAGGTGTCGTTGACCTCCTTGAAGCGGTTGAGATCGACCAGCACGAGCGCACCGGCACTGCCGTCGGCCGACTCGACGGCGGCAGCGGCCTGCTCGCGGAACCAGGCACGATTGGGCAGCCCGGTCAGCGGGTCGTGCTGGGCCTGGTGCTCCTGCGCCGCGGCGTAGCGCCGCAGCCGCCGAGTGGTCGACCACGAGATCACGGCCAGCAGGAGGTACAGCGCTGCCAGCCCCTCGGCCAGCCGCACGAAGGTCTGGTGCGCCTCGCTCCGCACGACCGCGGCGATCGGCTGATACGGCAGGTACAGCTCCAGGACGCCGGTGGCCTGCCCGGTCGCGTTCGGCACCACCGGCTGCAGCACCCGGATCACCGGACCGGCGCCGCCGAGCGGGGAGGGCACGATCGCGGCGTCGGTGCCGCCCTTCGCAGCCGTGACGAACGCCGGATCGGTGCTCGCCAGCTGATCGGAGCTGTTCCCGTCGTCGGCGAACACGACGTGACCGGCGAAGGTGCGCAGCCGCATCGCGGTGACCGAGCCGGAGTAGATCGCGAGGTCGGTCGCCTCGTGCAGGCGCTCACGCTCCTGCGCCGTCAGCCCGGCGCTCAGGTCCTGCCGGCCCAGCGCGGGCGCGATCGCCATCTGCACGATCACCGCCGCCTGCGCCCGGCCCTGCGCCATGCCCCGGGCCGTCCCGGACCGCTGATCGGCCCGCACCAGAACGGCACCGAGCGCGGCCACCGGGATCAGGCTCACCACTGCGTACGCGACGAACAGCCGGGTCCCTGCGCGGGACAGTGCTGAGCGCCGCACCTTCATGCAAGATCTATCGGCACGACCATCGGCAAGTGAAGGGCCGCGATAGCCAAGCCTGATCAGCTTCGCCCGGCCTTCAGCCGCCGGAACCGGCGGCTAACCGGCCGGCTGACCGGGCGAGATGGTCAGTTGATCTCGTCGGCACGAAGGTCGTCGAGAAGTGCGCAGACCTGCTGCTCTATCGCGTCGCGAATCGGTCGGACCTGCTCGACAGATTTTCCGGCCGGGTCGGGCAGGTTCCAGTCGAGGTACCGCTTGCCGGGATAGATCGGGCAGGCGTCGCCGCAGCCCATGCTGATCACGACGTCGGCGACCCGCACAGCGTCGTCGGTGAGCGGCTTGGGGAACTCTCGGGAGAGGTCGAGCCCGATCTCGTTCATCACGGTGATGACAGCGGGGTTGATCTCGTTTGCCGGGGTCGAGCCGGCGGAGCGAACCTGGATCCGGCCGGCGGCGTGGTGCTCGAGCAGGGCGGCGGCCATTTGCGATCGGCCGGCGTTGTGGACACAGACGAACAGCACTTCCGGGACGCGCCCTTCGATCGGTTCGGTCATCGGCGGCCCAAGAGCAGCGCGGTGTTGATCGCGCGGTCGCGAACTGCGTTGGCGCGGCAGGCGGAGTCGCAGACCTGGCTGCACGACTCGCAGAAGGTGATGGTGCCGGTCGCGTGGAGTGCGGTGCGGATGCGGTGGATCAGGCTCATGACGGTGCTCCTTGGATGGTGTCGATGGTCTGGTTCGGGTAGTAGCGGCGGCGGGCCCACAGCGCGGCGTAGACGAGCGCGACCAAGACCGGGACCTCGATGAGCGGTCCGACGACCCCGGCCAGGGCTTGGCCGGAGGTGGCGCCGAAGACGCCGATCGCGACGGCGATGGCCAGCTCGAAGTTGTTGCCCGCCGCGGTGAACGCCAGCGTCGCAGTCTTCGGGTAGCCGAGCCGCAGCCGGTGACCGAGGGCGAACGAGCCGATGAACATGAGCGCGAAGTAGACGATCAGCGGGACGGCGATCCGGGCGACGTCGGCCGGCTGGCTGATGATGGTGTGCCCCTGGAGCGCGAAGAGGATCACGATGGTGAATAGCAGCCCATAGAGCGCGACCGGCCCGATCTTCGGCAGGAACCGCGCTTCGTACCAGTCCCGGCCGCGGGCGCGTTCGCCGAGGATGCGGGTCAGGTAGCCCGCAGCGAGCGGTACGCCGAGGAACACCAGCACGCTCACGGCGATGGCGGTCACGGAGAAGTGGGCGCCGGACTGGGACAGGCCGAGCCAGCCGGGCAGCACGTGCAGGTAGAACCAGCCGAGCCCGGCGAACGCGATGATCTGGAAGATCGAGTTGAGCGCGACCAGCACCGCTGCGGCGTCACGGTCGCCGCAGGACAGTTCGTTCCAGATCAGCACCATCGCGATGCACCGGGCCAGGCCGACGATGATCAGCCCGGTGCGGTAGGCAGGCTGGTCGGGCAGCAGCGCCCAGGCGAGGGTGAACATCAGCGCCGGCCCGATCAGCCAGTTCAACACCAGTGAGCTGATGAGTAGCCGCCGGTCGCCGGTGACCTGGTCCAGGCGGTCGTAGCGGACCTTGGCCAGGACCGGATACATCATCAACAACAGCCCGGCCGCGATCGGCAGACTGACCGATCCGACCGTCACGCTGTTGAGGTCTCCGGCCAGCGACGGGATCGCCCGCCCGAGCCCGAGACCGGCGGCCATCGCGGCAATGATCCACACCGGCAGGAACCGGTCGAGTCGCGACAGGCGGGCCAGCACCGGCGCCTCGATCGGCACCGACGGTGTGGCGGTCCTCGACTCAGGCACGGGCCGGGCCGGCAGGCTTGGTGGCACGGATGATCGCGGCATGCATGCCCTCGGCGGCCTGGTGGGTGAAGGTGACCGCCGCGTCGACGAACCCGACAGCGGCCAGGCCGTCGAGGTACTCACTGCGGGACAGCGCGCCGGCGATGCAGCCGACGTAGCTGCCGCGCTCGGCCCGATCGGCCTGGGTCAGCTGGTCTTCAGCGACCACGTCGGAGATCCCGATCCGTCCGCCCGGGGCCAGGACGCGGAACGTCTCGGCCAGCACCGCGGGCTTGTCGACGGACAAGTTGATGACGCAGTTGGAGATCACCACGTCCACCGCCGCGTCCGGTAGCGGGATGTCCTCGATGGTGCCCTTGACGAACTCCACGTTGCTGGCGCCCGCCTTGACGGCATTGGTCTTCGCCAGTGCGAGCATCTCGTCGGTCATGTCGAGCCCGTAAGCGAATCCGGACGGCCCGACCCGGCGGGCGGACAGCAGCACGTCGATGCCGCCGCCGGAGCCCAAGTCCAGCACCCGCTCCCCCGGGTTCAGCTCGGCGACCACGAGAGGGTTGCCGCAGCCCAGGCTCGCCGCGAGGGCGTCGGCGGGCAGTTCGGATCGCTGAACGCTGCTGTACAGGGCGGCGCCGAACGTCTCGTCCACCTCGATCGACTCGGGCGCGCACGAGGCGCCCGAGCAGCAGCCGGCCCCGTCGTCGGCGGCTGTGCTCGTGCCGCAACAGGCCTCCTCGGCCAGGGCATCGCTGTTCGTGCCGCCCGCGGTCACCGCGGTGGCGGCCGCCGCGTAACGCTGACGGACCTGCTCACGCAGCTCGGCGTCGATGGCCATCGCACCGTCCTCTCATCGACTATGGTCTATGCGACGAGGATGCCGCATGCATCGACAGCTGTCAATGTGTGTGGGATGCTGGGAGCTATGAGCACAGCCGTATCGCGCCCGGACGGGTCGCTGCTGATCGCCGATCTGGCGTCCTGCTGCAGCCCGATCACCGGCACCGCGCTGGACGCAACCGCCGCCGAACGGCTCGCCGGGGTGCTGCGCGCGCTCGCCGAGCCCACCCGGCTGCGGCTGGTCTCGTTGATCGGGGCGCACGAGGACGCGGAGGCGTGCGTCTGCGACCTGACCGAGCCGGTGGCGCTGTCGCAGCCCACCGTCTCGCACCACCTGAAGGTGCTCGTCGACGCCGGCCTGCTCAAGCGCGAGCAGCGCGGCAAGTGGGCGTACTACCGGCTCGTGCCCGGCGCACTGGACGCGCTGGCCGGGATGCTCACCCGCACCAGTCGCAAGCGCTGAGCTTCGGAGCATTGCACCGCTGAGCCAATCCGATCACCCGGCGAAGTACGGGCGGGGCGGGGTCGCGTCGAGGGCCAGGGCGACCGCTGCGCGGGCGGCAACCGGTCCGACGAGGTTCCCGGTGCCGCAGTAGCCGCCGCACGCTAGCACTCCGGGCCGCGCCTCTGTGACCAGTGGCCGCCCGTCAGGGGTGTAGCCGACCGACGCCGCCCAGCGATGCGTCACCTCGACCGGGCCGCCCACGAAGCGCTCGGCCAGCCGCCCGATCCAGTTCTGCACCGGTGGCGTCGGGGCGGTGTCGGTCGTCCACTCCTGCTCCACGAACCTGTCGCGACCGCCGCCGACGAACACTCGCCCGGACCGATCCTGCTGGGCGTAGTCGTAACCCCAGCGCGCGTAGACCGGGCACGGCAGCCGGTCCGCCTCGACCGGCGCGGTGGCGAGCATCTGCAGCCGGCCGGTGCGGACGCGACCGGTCAGCTCGGGCAGGATCAGCTCGAGCCCGCCGTCCACCGCGACGATCACCACGCCCGTCGAGACCGAGCCGTGAGCCGTCACGACCTGTCCCGATGAGATCGCGGTGACCGGACTGTGCTCGTACAGCCGCGAACGCCGGCCGTGGATCGCGGCCAGCCCCCTGGCCCGGCGAACCGGGTTCATGGCCGCGTCGTCGGGCAGGAAGATCCCGCTGCCCAGCGCGCCCTCGTAACGCTCCACCGCGATCGCGTGCGAGCGCAGGAACTCGTACTGCTCCTGGCAGTCGGCGAACTCGGCAGTGCGATCATCGCGCTCGCCGTCGTCGGCGGCCGGTCCGGGCGGGCCGGCGAGCCTGATCGAGCCGACCCGCCGGATCACGTCCGGGCCGAGAGCCGCCTCGAGGGCATCGAGCTCGTCGAGCGTCTCGCGATAGAGCTCGAGCGCGTACGCCGTGCCCCAGGCGGCCGCCGCCCGGTGCACAGCCGAAGCCGGCCCGGCCAGTAGGAAGCCGCCGTTGCGCCCGGCTGCACCTGCGGCCACCTTGCCCCCGTCGAGGCCCACGACGGAGAGTCCTCGCCGAAGCAGCTCTCCGATCGCGGCGAGCCCGCTGCCACCCAGCCCGACCACGCAGGCGTCAGCGGTGACGTCGCCGTCCAGTCGTGGGAACGAGACCGCCTCCACGGCAGGATCGCTGTCCCACCCGACGGCCGAGCGTGCGCTTGCGGACGGCATCGAGTTGCACCCCTGATTCGGCCTGGGCCAGGTCGGCGCTCTGCGTTCGAGGCCGCACGCCGTCAAGGTACTCAGCGAGCCGGCCGAACCCGCTCACGCCCGCAGCGCATCGACCGCATCCTCCGGTCTCCGCAGCGGGGTGAGCAGCGTCGAGGCCGCGATCACGCCGCCGATGCTGACGAGCTGCAGCACCGGCACCCACCCGGTCAGGTACCGGTTGAGGACGCCGCTGAGGACAGCCCCGCCGATGAGTGCGAGCAGGATCTGCCCGCTGTCCATAACGTCGCGCAGCCGATGCCCCGAGGTCAGGCGCACGATCAGTGTCGTCAGCGTCCCGGTCATGTACGTCGTCGACAGCCCGGAGACGCCGAACCGCTGCACCGCGCTGCTCTGGATTCCCAGCCCGACCGCGTTCACCGCGAGCAGCCCGAGCTGGACCGCACCCACCGGCCGTCCATCGGTGATCCACCAGCCGAGGGCGTAGACACCGAACACCGCCAGCTCGACGGTCAACGCGCGGGTGATCTGCGCCGGCCACACCCGGTCGCCGTCCCGCGCGATCCCGGCCAGGCGCGCGCCCAGGATGCAGCCGAGGACGTAGCACAGGATCGCGGTGACGGTGTGCCGGGCCAGGCTGCCGTCGGCATGCGCGGCGGAGATGCCGAGCAGCACCAGGTTGCCGGTCATGACGCTGGTGAACGCGCCACCCAGCGCGAGGAACCCGATCGAGTCGGTCGCGCCGGCGTTCACGGTCAGCACGACGACCAGGGCGTGGCGCACCCGTCGATCCCGGTCCGCGGTTCGAGGCGACATGGGCACTCCGTGGGCATGAGGCGGCGGGCGAACGGGCCAACTATGGCAACAGCAGCGGCCCGGCGGCTCGCGCGACCTGCACATGAACCGGCCGCGAAGCATGTGCAGGTTGTCCATGGGGCGCAGCGGCCGCACTGCCTACCGTGAGGCACAGCCGCAGGGCGAGCGTGAGCGCGTCGGCGCCGCGCACGTGCCGAACCGGATCCACGCCGAAGGGTTGAAGACGATGACCGAACTGCTCTCGCGAGACGAATTCCGCGTCGCACTCGAAGACGCGATCAAGGGCCGTGAGGCCAAGAACGCGTCGTTCAGCCAGGCGTGGGCCGAAGGCAAGCTGCAGCGTCACCACTTCGCGCGCTGGGCGGAGAACCACTACCAGTACGTCGGCCCGTTCGCCGACTACCTCGGCTACATCTACGGCAACACCCCGGACACCTGCACCAACGCCAAGGACTTCCTGCTCCAGAACATGTACGAGGAGGAGCTCGCCGACATCCGGCACACCGACCTGCTGATCCGCTTCGCGGAGGCGTGCGGGACGACGCGCGAACGCGTCGAGGACCCGAACAACGCGAACGCGGTCACTCGCGGGCTGCAGGCCTGGTGCTACGCGACGTCGATGCGCGAGCATTTCGCGGTGGCGACCGCGGCGATGGTCGTCGGTCTCGAGTCACAGGTCCCGAGCATCTACAAGAAGCAGATTGTGCCGCTGCGCGGGGTCTACGGCTTCACCGAGGACGAGATCGAGTTCTTCGACCTGCACATCACCTCGGACGTGGTGCACGGCGAGCGCGGCTACCAGATCGTGCTGGACCACGCGAACACCGCCGAGCTGCAGCAGCGCTGTCTGCAGTTCGTGCGCTGGGGCGCCGAGATGCGATTCAGCTACACCCGCGCGCTGTACGACACCTACGTCGCGCCGGACCTGGTGCCTGCGGCCTGATCGACGGACGCGGACGGGCGGTGAGAGCAATCTGCCGCCCGTCCTGCCTATCCAAACGGATTGCCAGCAACGAGGGAGCCCATCGTGGCCGAGTGGCAGCTGGTCGCGGAGTACACGGACCTCGCGCGCCGGAAGAAGAAGCAGGTGACCGTGGCCGGTGAGCCGGTGGCCCTGTTCGTCGTGGGCGAGCGGGTGTTCGCACTGCAGGACACCTGCATCCACAAGCAGCGCTCGCTGAGCCAGGGCACGATGCTCAACGGTCGGGTCGTCTGCCCTGGGCACCAGTGGACCTTCGACGTCGAGACCGGCTACGTCGAAGAGCAGGATCAGTGCCAGCCGAGCTTCGACGTGCGGATCGAGGACGGCCACGTGTACGTCAGCACCGAGTCCAGGATCCGGGTGCACGACTACGACGGCATCGGCTCGGTATGACCGCGCTGCGCAGCGTCGTGGTGGTCGGCGCCGGGCAGGTCGCGGCGATCGCCGCACGCACCCTGCGCCGGCGCGGGTTCGCCGGGCGCATCGACCTGATCGGCGCCGAGTCGCACGCGCCGTACCAGCGGCCACCGCTGTCCAAGGAGTATCTGGCCGACGGCGATCGGGACGAGCTGTTCCTCCTCTCCGAGCCGTGGCTCGCGAAGAACGAGGTGAGCCTGCACCTCGGCGTCGCGGCCGAGCGGATCCGACCGGCCGACCGCGCCGTCGAGCTGGCGGACGGCACCACGATCGATGCCGACGCGGTGCTGCTCGCCACCGGCGGTCGAGCACGTCGGTTGCCGGGTGTCGAGGGCGATCGCATCCACTACCTGCGGACGCTGGACGACGCCGACCGGCTCCGCGCGCAACTCCCCCCGGGCGCGCGGCTGATCGTGATCGGCGGCGGGTTCATCGGCTCGGAGGTCGCGGCCACGGCCCGCACCGCCGGGGTCGAGGTGACCGTCGTGGAGGCGCTGGACGTGCCGTTGCAACGAGTCCTCGGCCGCAGGATGGGCGAGGTCTGCGCGGCAATCCATCGCGCACACGGGGTGAGCCTGCGCCTCGGCGAGTCGGTGGACTCGGTGACCGAGAACGCGCACGGAGTCGTGGTCACGACCAGCGGCGCGCGGCTCGAAGGCGATCTGGCCGTCGTCGGCGTGGGGATCGAACCCAACGTCGACGTCGCGACGCGCTCGGGCATCGCCGTCACCAACGGAGTCCTCGTGGACGAGTACTGCCGGACGGACCGGCCGAACGTCTTCGCTGCAGGGGACGTGGCGAACCACTACCACCCGCTGTTCGACCGGACGATCCGCGTCGAACACTTCGACAACGCGAACAAGCAGGCCGCCGCCGCCGCGAACAACATCCTCGGCAACGCGACCGTGTTCGACGACCCGCACTGGTTCTGGTCCGACCAGTACGAGCTGAACCTGCAGTACGCCGGCCACGCGGACGCGGCGGACGAGGTGGTGGTTCGGGGTTCGGTCGACGAGTTCGACTGCTGCGCGTTCTACCTGCGCGGCGGCCTGATCCGTGGCGTGTTCGGCGTCGAGCGCGGGCATGAGGTGCTGGCCGCCAAGGAGCTGATCGCGCGCCGGGTCGCGGTAAACGCGCAGCTGCTGGCCGACCCCGACACCGACCTGCTCGAACTGGCCGAGGCTGCCCCGCAGGTGGCCACCTCGTGAAGGGCAACCTGATCGGCGGCCAGTGGGCGTTCTCCGCGAGCGGCCGCACCCGCGAGCGGCGCAACCCGGCGGACGAGCGCGAGCTGGTCAGCAC
>JBOGDQ010000114.1:0-2376 GCA_050742975.1 Jatrophihabitantaceae bacterium | reverse complement strand
CGGTCGCAGGATTGTTGTGGCAGGTTGTCGTATCGACGCGATGCTGTTCGTGGTGAGTGTGGACGGCGGTCATCGGGGCCGCTCGCACAGGAGGAGAACCGACATGACGCACTACCTGCTGGCCGTTCACGGCCCCGTCGAGAGGAACGAGTTCGGCAGCTACGCCTCGAAGCAGGAGATGGAGGAGGCGTTCGCGGCCACGGGCGCCTTCAACGACAAGCTGCATGCGCAGGGCTACTGGGTATTCGCGGGCGGGCTTGCGCCGGCCGCGACAGCGAGCGTCGTCGACGGCCAGGGCCAGACACCGGTGATGACCGACGGCCCGTACCTCGAGACCAAGGAGGCGCTGGGCGGTTTCTGGGTCATCGACGCACCCGACCTCGACGTGGCACTCAGCCTGGCAGCCGATGCCTCCCAAGCGTGCCGAGGCAAGGTCGAGGTCCGTCCCTTCGACGGTCTTGCCTGAGCAGGTCCGACCCACGACAGGGTCGACGCAGCGGGACACGGCGGCCGTCGAGCGCGTCTTCCGCGAGGAATACGGCCGCCTGATCGCCTCGCTCGTGCGCCGATTCGGCGACATCGACACCGCCGAGGAGGCGGCGGGTGAGGCGCTCGTGGCAGCACTGGAGAAGTGGCCGGATTCCGGTGTGCCGCCCAACCCCGGCGGCTGGCTCACCACCACAGCGGGCAATCGTGCGATCGACCGGATCCGCCGCGACCGGCAGCGCGAGGCAAAGCATCAGGCGGCCCTCATGGTCTACGACAACACGCACGACGAGCCCGCCGGGCCGGTCGAGGACGACCGGCTTCGGCTGCTGTTCACCTGCTGCCATCCCGCGCTCGCGCCGCAGGTGCGGATCGCGTTGACACTGCGGCTCCTCGGTGGGTTGACCGTGCCCGAAATCGCGCAGGCCTTCTTCGTCCCCGAGACCACGATCGCGCAACGAATCACCCGGGCAAAGAAGAAGATCGCCGCGGCAAATGTGCCCTACCGCGTGCCGGAGGCCACAGATCTCCCCGCGCGGCTCGACGGCGTACTCACCGTGCTGTTCCTGGTCTTCAACGAGGGCTACCTCGCCACCGGTGACGGCGACCCAGTTCGCGCCGAACTGACCGGCGAGGCGACCCGGCTCACGCGGGTCCTGCGCGGGCTACTCCCTCACGAACCGGAGGTGACCGGTCTGCTCGCGCTCCAGGTGCTCACCGAAGCGCGCCGCGAAGCCCGCGTGCGGAACGGACAACTCGTCCCGCTCGACGAGCAGGACCGCGGCGGCTGGAACCGCGCGCTGATCGCCGAAGGTCACGACCTGGTCCGCGAATGCCTGAGGATCAACCGGCCCGGCCGCTATCAGATCCTCGCCGCGATCAACGCCGTCCACACCGACGCCCCCACCGCACCGGACACCGACTGGCGGCAGGTCATCGCGCTCTACGACCAGCTGACACGGCTCGACCCGTCGCCGATCGTGGCACTCAACCGCGCGGTCGCGGTCGCCGAGCTCGACGGCCCCGAGGTCGCCCTCGCGCTGATCGACCGTCTGCCACTCACCGGATACCACGCGTTCCACGCCGCCCGCGCTGACATGCTGCGCAGACTCGGCCGCAGCGCCGAGGCACGCGACGCCTACGACGCCGCGATCGCAGCAACCAGCAACACAGCTGAACGCGCCTACCTGAGCAGAAGACGCGGTGAGCTGGTCTAGGCATCCCGGCAGCACGCCAGGCCTACAAGCAGCCGCCAGAGTCGCGGCCCACGCGGGTCCGGCGGAACCGGACACCCGACGCGCAAGATCAATCCCTCTGGGCTGTCTGCCCAAGCGACATTAGCCGCGCAGATTGACGGTTATCTGAAGTCGATCTTTGCGGCCTCGACGGCTGCAGCACGCGTCGCAGCTTCCGCTCAAGCGTTCACAAGGTAGGACAGTCCCAGCCTGGCAGCTTCCACAGCGCCGGCGAAGTCACGGCTTTGATGCGGCCCGGGGCCGGGCTGTCCAGCCGACCCGTAACGGCGCTGAAGGACCCAGGCTAGAACCGGAACGTGTCACACACTGGTGGCGACCCCGTCGTTGGAGGTGCAGATCGAGACCGCGAGCAGTCCAGAACGTCCGATTCCGCATAGCAGATCACAACACAGCATGTCGTCCTCGACACGGATGTGGCCTCGCTCAGCATCAAGCACCAGCTACCGCCCGCGTTGTTGCGCCAGATCCTCAGAGCGCAGATCGGCATCACGTTTGTCACTCTGGGCGAACTGGCGAGATGGGCCACGATCAGGCAATGGAGCCGCGCCAAGCGCGAGGAACTGACGGCATGGCTGAGTACCCGCCCAGCCCTGCCTTACAGCGACGACGTCGCATCCAAGTGGGGCGAGATCTC
>JBOGDQ010000113.1:0-6025 GCA_050742975.1 Jatrophihabitantaceae bacterium | reverse complement strand
GCCTACGGCTCGCCCCGCCGGAAGGCCGGCCGCGCGGCCAGCCGGAAAGCCGTCGGCCGGCAAGGGCCGGCAGGTGGGTGCCTTCCGCTTCGCGATGATCTCGACGTCAGTGCTGTTCCTGGCGGTGGTGGCCGTGGCTGCTATCGAGATACATCTGCACGGATTCAAGTTCTTCGTCTTCCGGGCGACTGGCGTTGGTGAGACCTCGAGAAACGGCCTGCAGGAAAATCAGGGCCCAGGCCAGCCGGATGCACCTAAGCCGACGCCCAGCCACATCAAGGTACAGCCGAGTCCGCACAGCACTGTCACTGTGCGCAACGGCTAGTAACAGCGAGCGGGGCAGGAAGGAGAGTCACGATGGCCAGGACACCTGTGGGTAGACGGGCAGGCCAAGGGCCGGCCGCGGATTACTACCCGCCGGCTCCGTATGACGACGGCCCGGCTGGCTACGAGCCCGGTCCGTACCCTGACACCGCGGTAGCTCCGCGGCCGGTGAAAGAACCGCCCGGCGAGCCGCTGAAGGCGGATAAGAGCCGCCTGGACGAATGGATGGAGGTGACCTTCAAGTTCGGCGGCTCCAAGATCAAGCGGAAAGCGGTCGCGCTGGTCATCCTCGGCGCCCCCGCGCTGATCCCGTTCTTCCTGATGATGCCTGCTTACCTCACGGTGAACCAGAACACCATCGGGGTGTCGGTGGACGACACGCTGGGGACCGGGGCCGAGATGTGCCTGTTCCTGTGCCTGCTCGTCACGCCCATGGTTACGCTCACCGGGCAGCGCTGGTTCGTCCCACTGCGGCGCTGGTACGGGATCATGATGGGGTGCACCGCCCTCGGCGACGCGATCTCCGCCGGTATCACCGATAACTTCGCCGGAGGCGTGTTCGGCCGGCTGACCGGGCATGTTTTCGAGCTCATGGGAGTCATGATGGCGGCGCTGGTCGTCCCGCTCCTGATCACCGGTAACCCGTGGGCCCAGCGCAAGCTGGGCAAGTACTGGAAGCCGCTGCACCGGCTCATTTATGTCATCTGGGGGCTGCTCTTCCTCCACCTGATCCTGCTCGAGGGTGCCGGGTTCCAGCCCGGCGGCACCGACAATGGCTCCGGTTTCCCTGGTGACGGTGACCCGGTCTTCCATCAGCGCCTCTACCAGTACGGTGCGTGCAGCCTGTTCCTGCTCACCCTCCGGCTACCACCAGTGAAGCGGTGGATCGTGGCCCGCCAGAAGGAAGGCCGGAACTGGCTGGTCTACGTGACCGTCGCGCCACTCTTCGTGCTGTTCGTGGTGGGGTTTGCCTACATCGTCAACGAGGAGTTCTTCAAGGGAATCGACTCCTTCACCGAGAATCCCAGCTCCGAATAAGGCCGCGATATGAGCGAGACGTATGCCAGAGGCGCCCAGGAGCGGACGGGTGGCGGCGGGTTCATACTTGTCGTTGCCTCCCTCCTGGCCACTGTCCTGGTGCTCGCGGGCCTCGTCTATGCCGCAGGTATCCCGGCGCGGCACCGAGCGGCGCTGGCCGAAGGCGGATGCGAGCCCAGCCTGTCGCCCGCCGGTGTGCAATGTATGACCGCGCAGATGCTGACCAAGCAGTTTCTGGCGATCATGGTTCCGGCCCGCGGGCAACTGACCGCTGACCAAGCCGCCTACACCGTGGACCTGAGGCGCGGCAACGTCGCCGCGGCCCAGAACGCCCTGACCGCGGAGGTGACGTCGGAGCATACGTTCGATACGAGCCTGGCCCGCGTCATGTTCCCGCCCGCCGTCACGGCTGTAGCCAAGGCGCTGATCCGGGCCAACGAGGCCCGGGCCACGCTGACCGTCAAGCAGGCCCGGTCGACCTCGATGGCGATCGAGCCGCGTCGCAGCATGTCCTTGCCGCGCGTGCCCTCCGGGATCCGCTGCGACAGCTTGCCCAGCCCGCGCCGCACCCCGCCGGGCAGGTGGTCGAACGCGCGCAACGAGATCGGCTCGCGGTAGATCGTGTAGCCGCCGAACAGCTCGTCGGCGCCCTCGCCGGACACCACGACCTTGACGTGCTTACGGGCCTCGCGGGCGATGTAGTACAGCGGGACGAGTGACGGGTCGGCCACCGGATCGTCGAGGTACCAGACGATCCGTGGCAGCGCCTCCATCATCTCCTGAGCGCTGACGACCTTGACGATGTGCTCCACGCCGATCGCAGCCGCCGACTCGGCCGCCACGTCGATCTCGCTGTAGCCCTCGCGCGCGAACCCCGCGGTGAAGGTGAGCAACTTCGGGTTGTGCCGCTTGGCCAGCGTGGCGATGACCGTCGAGTCGATGCCCCCGGAAAGGAACGAGCCGACCGTGACGTCGGCGCGCATGTGCTTGTCGACCGAGTCCTCGAGCGCGGCGGCGATCTCGCGATAGAGCTTTTCCGGCTCGGGGACGGGGCGGATGGCGAAGTCGGGGTGGAAGTAGCGCCGCGGGTGCACCTGCTCGCCCGGCCGCATCGTGAAGTAGCAGCCGGACTCGATGCGGCTCAACTGCCTGTGCATCGACGCGGGCTCGGGGACGTACTGCAGAGTCAGGTAGTGCTGCAGCGCGGACGTGTCCAGATCGGTCGACACCCCCGGTAGCGCGACGTCGAGCAGCGACTTCTTCTCGCTGCTGAAGAACGTGCCGCGCTCGTCGGAGTAGGTGTAGAGCGGCTTGATGCCGAACCAGTCGCGCGCGCCGAACAGCACCCGCTCCTGCGCGTCCCAGATCAGGAACACGAACATGCCGCGCAGTTCGCGCACGATCTTCTCGCCGAGATAGTGGTAGCCGGCGACGATCGCCTCGCCGTCGCCCTCGGTCTCGAACGTCGCGCCGAACTCGCGGGCCAGCCGCTCGCGCAGCTCGAGGTAGTTGTAGATCTCACCGTTGAAGATCAGGTGGTAGCGCCCGTCCAGCCACGGCAGCGGCTGGTGGCTGTGGTCGATGTCGATGATCGACAGCCGGCGGAAGCCGATCACCACGTCGTCGTCGATCCACGTGCCACCCTCGTCCGGCCCGCGGTGCCGCATGTCGTGCAGCGAGCCGTCCACGGCCGATTCGACCGAGGCGGCGCCGGCGTCGGCCGAGATGAATCCGATCAGTCCACACACGCGTGCCAGTATCCCCGACCGGACTTTCAGTGCAGGCGGCGCACGCTGTACGCGGGCGTGCCGTCGCCCGCCACGCCCTCGCCCAGGTACTCGTGGCCCCGCATCCGGCACCAGGCCACGATGTCCGGCCGGGCGGCCGGGTCGTCGGCCTCGACGGTGATCCGCGCGCCCACCGCGACGTCGCCGATGTGCCGCGCCAGGTCCAGGATCGGCAGCGGGCAGCGCCGCCCGCGCGCGTCGAGGATCACTCCTGGCCCCCCAGCCGGGTGATCCGCGGCGTGTCGCCCGGCTGCGGGGCCAAGCAGGTCACAGGCCGGCCGCCCCGAGCTCGGCGCGCACCTCGGCCACGACCTCGGGCAGCGCGGCGAGGAACGCGTCCACGTCGGCGTCGGTCGTGTCGCGGTGCAGCGAGACGCGCACGTTGCCCGACGTCAGCGCCCCCATCGCGACCAGGACGTGCGAGGGCTCCAGCGTGGACGCCGTGCACGAGGACCCGGACGAGACTGCGAACCCGCGACGGTCCAGCGCGCTCAGCAGGGCCTCGCCGTCGACGTACAGGCAGGAGAACGTCACGAGGTGCGGCAGCCGGCCGGTGGGATCGCCCAGCACCTCGACGTCGGGGACGGTGTCGGCGACCGCACGACGGATGCGCTCGATCATCGCGCGCAGCCGCACCGGGACGGCCGGCTGCTCGGCGCGCACCGCCCGCAGCGCGGCCGCCGCGGCGACGATCGCCGGCAGGTTCGGCACTCCCGGTACGCGCCCGGACTCACGCTCGTCGGCCGGGAACGGCGAGCGCCAGCGGGTGCCGGTGCGCACGGCGAGAAGGCCGACGTCGGGTCCACCCCACATCCGGGCGTCCGCGGCGAGCACGGACCAGCCGGGCGGCACGCCCGCGTGCGTGATCGCCTGCGTCGCGTCGACGACCAGCGGCACCGGTATGCGAGCAGCGACCTCGGCCACCGGCTGCGTCGTCCCCACCTCGTGGTTGGCCGCCTGCAACGCCGCGGCCGCCACGCCCGGCGCCGACGCCGCGCGCACGAACGCATCGACGTCCACCCGGGCGTGCCGATCCACCGCCACGGGCAGCGCCGTCCCGCCGCGTGCCACGTGCGACTCGCCGGCGTGCAGGACGGCGGAGTGCTCCACCGCGCTGTGCACGAACGTCCCGGCCCGGGTGTTGCCGGCGAGCGTCCCGAGGACCGCGGCGTGCAGCGCCTGCGTCCCGTTCGCGGCGAAGCTGACCTCGTCGGGGCGGGCGCCGATCACCTCCGCCACCGCCTCGCGGGCTGCGTCCAGCAGCAGCCGAGCGCGACGTCCCGCGCCGTAACCGCGGTCCGGGTCGGCCCACCCCTCGTCCAGTGCCGCGAGCAGCGCCTGGCGGGCCACCGGGTGCAGTGGGGCACCGGCGGCCGCGTCCAGGTAGACGGCCACGGGATGACCGTAGCGAGCACGCCGAAACCGCCGACCCCATCAGGGCGAGCGGGGACGGGTCCAGTACGCTCCGAAGCGAGCCAAGACCAGTCCGAGAGGTGAGTTTCAGGTGCAGCGCAGACGCTGGGCGCGAGGTGGCCGGGTTGCGGTACTCGTGGGCGCGCTCGCCCTGGTGCTGACGGGCTGTTCGGCCCATGACGCCGAGAAGAAGCTCCGGTTCGGCTGGCCCACCGGAGTTACCAAGCAGGGCGAGGAGATGCGCGTCCTGTGGACGTGGTCCGGCGTCGCTGCGCTGATCGTTGGCGTGTTCGTGTGGGGCCTGATCTTCTGGTGCTGCATCCGCTACCGCAAGCGCGACGACGTCCTGCCGCGGCAGACGAAGTACAACCTGCCGATCGAGCTGGTGTACTCGCTGGCGCCGTTCATCATCATCGCCGGGCTGTTCTACCGGACCGTCGTGGTCGAGGACGACGTCAACAAGTTGAGCAAGCACCCGGACGTGCTGGTCCAGGTCGACGCGTTCAAGTGGAACTGGCAGTTCGAGTACCAGCAGGTGCACGGAACGGCCACCGACTACGCCAAGACCAAGACGCCGCTGTCGACGGTGGGCTCGGACAACGAGATCCCGATCCTGGTGATCCCGGAGGGCCAGACGGTCCAGATCATCGAGCACTCCGAGGACGTGATCCACTCGTTCTGGGTGCCGGAGTTCCTGTTCAAGCGGGACGTGATCCCGTACGGCCCGTCCCACACCAGCGAGGACAACCGCTTCGAGTTCACCGCGACGCACGAGGGCAGCTTCGTCGGGCGCTGCGCAGAGCTGTGCGGCACGTACCACTCGCAGATGAACTTCGAGGTCCGCGTCGTGGACCCCGCCGTCTTCACCAAGTACCTCGCGGAGCTGAAGACGATCGGTCCGGCCAACCCGGCCCGGCAGTCCCTGGCCCTCACCGCGGCGGGCATGAAGCCGCGTGCCACGACGACCTACCCGTTCAACACCGATCGCACCGACCGATCGGCCTCCGAGAAGCCCGGGAGCTGACGTGAAGGTCGAAGCCCGCCTGTTCCTCGGCGTTGCGACGTTCTGCTGGCTTACCGCCGTCCTGTACGGCGTCTGGTCGGGGCAGCCGAACAGCTTCAGCCACGGGCACGTCGAGTGGGCCGGGCTGATGGGGCTGATCCTGTCCGGCGGCCTGCTCGGCGTCTGCGGCTCGTTCTTCTGGTTCGTCTCGCGGCGCATCGACGCGCGCCCCGAGGACCGCGGCGACGCCGACATCGCCGAGGGTGCCGGCGAGCTGGGCTTCTTCAGCCCGGGCAGCTACTGGCCGATCGGGATCGCCGGTGCGGCCACCGTCGCCGGCATCGGGCTGGCGTTCTTCCAGATGTGGCTGCTGATAGTGGGCGTTCTGGCGATCCTGTTCACCGTCGGCGGTCTGCTGTTCGAGTACTACATCGGCGGACGGCGCCCGCTCAGCCACTAG
>JBOGDQ010000112.1:0-9042 GCA_050742975.1 Jatrophihabitantaceae bacterium | reverse complement strand
GCAACGAGCACGGAGCTGTAACCGCAGCGATGATCGATGCCACGGCGCTGGTGGGAGAATTGTCCTGCGCGAGGGCCGCTACTGAAGCCGTTCACTGAGCTGGCGGCGCAGTGATGCGGGCCGCGGGCCACACCTCTGCCGATCTTCAACCATGATCGATCCCGCGTATATCCCGCGCGGACAGCACCATACGGGTCGTTTTGCGCCGACCCGCGCTCGCAGACAACCGACATCAGTTGCAGTTATTGCAGACGTTTCTATACTGGTGCCATGACGACACCCAGTCCCGTGACGGTGTTCGCTGCGGCCGATGACCAAGCGCGCACGAGCGCGGCCCGATTCGCGGCGGAGGCCGATCCGAGCAGCGAATTCGGTGCGACGGTGCGCGCGGTGTTCACCGAACTCGCGAACGGAGACCGGCTCCTGCTCCTACGCCCCGATCGCGAACTCACCCCGGCCGCGGCAGCCGACCTGTTGGGCGTGACTCGGCAATTCGTCGACCGCCTGCTTGCGGACGGGACCCTGGCATATCGGCGACTGCCCGGCAGCAGTCACCGGCGAATCCGCGTGGACGACGTCGTCGCGCTGGCCGCCGAACGCGACCGGCGTCGCCGCGGCGCCGAGGCGATCCGGGCCGCGCTGGCCACCCCAGACCGGGCTGAGTGAGTCACCACGACCGCGTCTTCGTCGACGCAAACGAGCTGTTCCCGTTCAGCATCATGGATCTCCTGCTGTCGCTGGCCGAAGATCTCCTGCTCGATTTCTGCTGGACCGACGAATTGCTCGACGAGTGGCAGCGCGTGATAGTCCGCGAGGGCAGGCGCAGCCCGCAGACCGCCGCATCGGTCGCGACCGCGGTACGGGAACACTTCGCGAGCACCCGGATCGACCCCGCGGTCTACCGAAACCACCTCAGCCATGTCCCCGGCCGAGATCCTGACGATCGCGTGCACACCGCAGCATGCGCCTACGGCCCCGTCACCGTCCTGCTCACCCGCAACCAGCGAGACTTCCCCGCCGACTTCCTCGCACAACACGGGGTCACCGTCTGCTCAGCAGATGAGTACCTGCACGGCCTGCTCCAACGCCGGCCGTCCGCCTTCCTCGACGTCGTCCGACGCGCCGCTGGTCAGAAACAACAACCGCCCCGCACCCCCTGCGAACTCGCCCTCGGCCTCGCACAAGCAGGCGCACCACACATCGCGACCAGTCTTCGGCACCGCCTCCACTGCCCAGAAAGCCGATAGCGCCTGCCGTCCTTCGCACACCGAGACAACAACCGGACCACCCTCGTCGCGCACCTTGGGCGGCGACGCCGTCGCCAGCCGTCAAGAGCACGCACAGCCGCGGGGACAGATTCTCGCCACCCAGAAACCTCACGCCGAGGGCCGAAGCACCAGGTGACATTCGCTCTCGCGGCCAGCTCGGTCGAATACTCCAGCCCCTGTCGAACTGCCCCGACCACCATGACCACGATGGTAGGGCGACCCCAGAGTCGCTGCGATGCGGCGGCACGCAATCGCTCCGCGATCCCGCGCGATCAACACAGATCGCGCGGCGCAGGGTCGGCGCAGCGGGAGTCGATCACTTGTCGGGCGCGGCGAAACGTGCGGCCAGCATGCGGTTGACGTCGGCGACGTCGAACGTGCGGGGTTGGCCCGGCCCGTCGTCGGGATCGTCGAACTCGTATTCCTCCGGCGAGTCACCGCAGAACCCGGTGCAGGCCGGGTAATCCCGCCCGGGTTCGCGCTCCGCCACACCCTCCATCGTGATCTCGTGCTCCCAGCAAGCGCCGAGATCGTAGGTGTAGGCGATCTTCACCGGGCTCGAGGCCGCCAAGTTCCCCAGGCGCACTTCGTCCTCGTCTCGCGCGTCATAGAGGTCGACGAACGGGTCGCTGTAGGTCCATTTTCCGACTCGGAAGACGTGCAGGTGATCGCCGTCCCAGCCATAGACGACCTGGATCATCGCATGCAGGTCGCCCAGGGTCGCGGTGACAGGCATGTGGATCTTCCGCCAGATCGGTGGGCGCATGCCGCGCAGCGAGACCTTCAGCCGGACGATCTGGTCGACGGACCGAGGCACGCCCGATGCGGCAAACGCGGCCACCGCCCGCGTCAATTCCCCGGCGCCGGGGTGCCCAGTCGCCAGCACGGCGGCCAATTGCTCGTCCAAGCCGTCCCCGGGCATCGCCTCGGACACACGGGTCAGTGCCCCGTCCGGGCCGCCGTCCTCGAGCGCGGCCGCGGCCGCTTCGGTGGCCAGCCACCACCAATCCGCGTCCTGGGGCGCTGACACCTGGTCCACCCCCGCCAGCACAGCCCGCGCGTGCGGACCGACGTTCGGGACTGCCGCGACCTCCCGCCAGGCCGGCAGGGCGTCGTCACCGAGCCGTTCGACCACGGCGACGGCCCGGCAGCGGCTCAGCGGCGACACCTGCTCCGCAGCAGCGAGGATCTCGCGCGCGGCCCCGGCAGGGTCGCGCTCGGCCAGCCAGCTCCAGGCGACATGCCACTGCTGCTGCTCGTCAGCGAAGCGCGTGAACTCGGCGATGAGTTCCGAAGCGGACAGCTGCGGGCTCGCCAGCGCCGGCAGGTCGGCACAGATCTGCGGCCCGGCCCAGCGACCCAGCGGAGTGATCACCGGCCCGCTCGGCGCCGGTGCGACGGCCCCGAATCCCGCGAGTAGCGAGACCAACCCGTCCCACGGCTCGTCCACCTCCGGATCGCCGTACCGCTCGCGTACTTGCGTGATTTCCCAGAAAGACTTGTCATACACCTCGCACAGCTCGCGCAGTTTCTCGTGCACGGCCGTCGTCAACTCCCCGTCCCGAGGCGCCCCACCGGAGTCGGCCTGAGCGAGAACCGACAACAGCGAGGCAGCCAGCAACCGGACGCTGTCCTCGTCCTGCGGACGCGATTCGGCCGCGCACACCGCTCGAAGGCCGGCCCGCCAGCCCTCGAGCACCTCCTCGTCGCCTTGCCCACCAACCCGGGCTCTCTCGACGATGCCGTCGCCGATCCGCAGCAGGCCCAGCGCGAGGGCCACACACCATGGCCGGTGCAGCGCCCTGACATCGGCCGCGGTGCGCACCCGCGCGGGAACGGACACGCCCAGCGCGGCGCCCGCCACCGGCACATCCGCGCGGCGCAGTACCCGGCCGGCAGTCACCGGCCTGGCGTCGTCCTCGATCCAGGCCACCAGCGCGCCAGCATGGCGCAGGGTCGTGCACCGTCTGGCAAGTCCCGCCAGGCGGCGCAGATCATCACGTGGGTTCGGTGCGGCCATCGTCGCACCTTCTCACGCCATCCCTGAACTACCTCACGAACACGCGGGATCAGCCGAGTCCGCCCTCATCGTGCCGGCGGTGTCTTCGCCACCCGCACCGGTGATCGACCGGCCGCTGCGCCGTCGAGTGCCACCAGAGGCTCGCACCGACATCCCGACAGATGCCCGCCGCCCACCAGGAGCACGACAGGCCTATCCGTCGGAATCGGTGCCAAGTGATCCTCAGCGGCGAAGTGCAGTTCGCCGTCCACGATCTCGACACGTGGCCCGAATGGTGCCCCACCGGGCGTGCAACCAACCGCGAAAATCGACTCTCCGCAGTAGTCGACCACGTCGGCCAGCGGGTCCGACAATGAGCGCGTCCCATCACTTTGTTGATCCCCGCTGCGGAGCCGGCCAGATCTTGCTCGGCGGCGGCGGTTCGCGCGGCGCGTCATGACGTGAACCTACGCTGCTCAGGCTCCTGGGTCGCGAGTCCAGGGCGACGTCGGCCTACGCAACCATCACCGGGAAGTCCACGTACGCGCCGACACGTGCACGCATCGCAGCCGCTTGCTCCCCGGACGACTGGGGCCTGCTACTGGGCGCTCCGGTGCCTACCCAGGCGGGACTCACACCCGCTGGCTTGGTCCAGCTTTCAGGACGCAACATGACGGGAACCTACACGCCGGCCGGCCAGACAGCCCGGTCCGCTCTCCCGCTCTCCTGCCGATCGTCGGGATCGTCGGCGCGCGTCCGCTCGCGTGAGTGCCAGGTAGGTATCGGGGCGTGATGGCGAGAATGGGCTCCCACGCTCAGCCGTCACAGCGAGCAGTTCGCGGGCAACCCGCGGTAGCGTGGTGCTACCCGGGCTTCTACCGCAGGTGCGAGCGCAGCCAGGCGAGATCGTCCTGATCCTGTCGGCGGCTGGCTGCCTCGCGTTCGAACAGGGCGCGCGTCTTGGTCAACACCAGCGTGTAGGGGCGGCCGGCGCGACGGGTCTGGTGCCGCACGGGTAGTCCGTGGGCGTCGATGCGCGTGTGAACGTGTTGGCGTCCGTGCTGGGCCAGCGGCCAGTCGAGACTGTGCTGTTCGCGGTCGGCGAGGAAGGTGCCCAGCCGCTCGCACAGGTCGCAGCCGCATCCGGGTGGCAGCGCGATCGACCAGTCATCGGGAGGGCGTGGCGGACGGGCGAGCAGGTGTTCGAGGCGCTCGACGCAGTACGCCGCGAGGTCGCGCAGTCCGGCCGCGGCGACGGTCGCCTCGTCGGCGTCGGCCGTGACGCGCTGAATGCGCACCAGGCACGGCAGCATCACCTCGCTCGCCTCGCCCAGTGCCGCCAGCGTCTCGTCGCGCACGCCCGGCGCACCCGCCACGGCGGTGCCGGTGAGCAGTGCCGCGATCGGCTCGACCAGCTCGTCCAGCGCCTGATCGCGGCGGCTCGGCGGCGCGGCGCGGCACCGGGTGGCAATCGCCTCGGCAAGCCACATCCACGAATTTCGCAGCAGCAACCGGGCGACCATCGTGCCGTGCTCTCCGGCGTCGCGCAGCGCGCCGCACAGCGCCGGCAGACTCGCGAGCCACGCCAGCCGGTCCTGGTCGTACATCCGCCGCGCGCCGCGCTCGTCCCACGCGGCCAGCAGCACGCCGACCCAGCTCTCGCCGTAGTGCTGCCCGAGCCGGGCCAGTACGGATGCGTGCCCGGACGACACCGTCGCCGCGGAGAACGGCCGCAGCAGCGTCAGAGCCAGGTCCGGGTCGCCCAGTCCCGACGCGACCTCGAGCGCCCGCCCGAACAGTGCCCGGTGCGCCCGAACCGCCGCGTCCGACCGCGACGGGCCGGGCAGAATCCGGGTGACGACCTGACCCCAGAACGAGTCCAACGTTGCGGCGAACTCCTGCGCCTGCGCGAGCCGCCCGGCGCGCAGGTGCGCGGTCAGCGTGCGCAGCGACCACATCGGCGACGCCGCCGCACGCACCGCGAAGTCGTTGCGGCGCGGCCAGAACACGACGGCGCCGCGACGGTACCAGCGGTCCATCGTGTTGCCCCAGTTGCCCATGTAGCCCTCATACTGCGAGGCGGCGGGCGTCAACTCGGCCGACGGCGTACTCGTGCAGACCTCCTGGTGGCCGACCGGCAGGCCGACCCGCTCGAGCGTCGCCCCCGGCTCGTCCACGAGCCACTGATCAAGGTTGGTCTCGGACTCGATGAGTTCGTCGAGTTCGTAGACGTCCGGCCCGCCAGCGGATGGATCGCCGTCCTTGTCGTACTCGTCCTCGTCGTCCCACCAGCCGCGGCGGCCCCACCGGCGCGGGCCGTATCGTTCGGGTTCGTAGGCGCTCCACGTCTCGTGGACCTCGACCAGACCCAGCGCGGCGGCGCAGTCGGCCCGCGATGCGGCGGCCAGCAGTGCACCGGCACGCGCGATGTCGTCGCCCTTGAGTCGGTCCCAGCCGAGCGCCCGCGGCGTGTACTCGTGATCGAGCAGGTAGACCAGCTTGGTGGTCGGCGATTCGGCCGCCCCGAAATACTGATCAAGACAGTCCGCCAATGCGGCCACATGGTCCGGCGACACGACGTACTGCGACGCCGTGGTCGACGCGCCCGCCCACAGCATCAGGTTGTAGGTGAGCACGATGCGGTGCCCGCTCGTGACCGGGCGAACCTCGTGGCGGCAGTCGGCGTAGAAGGCGACGAACGACAGGCGTTTGCTCGAGCCGCGGTACGTCGCCCGCTGCGCCGCGTGCTCGATGACCAGCGACCCACCCTTCCCCGTGGCCGGCAGCGAGACGACGAGGGTTGCGACCATGTCGTCGGCCTTCTCCGAATCCTGATGCGGGACGAAGAACTGCCCCGGCCCGTACACGAGCATCGAGTGCAGTTCCGCCTTCAACCGGAAACCGTCGGGCAGGCCGAGCTCCGCGCGCAGCCGGTCGAGCACCGGCAGCAGGGTCCGATTCCACCGGCGTTGATCGATCTTCACCCGGCTCTTGGGGATCTCGGTCGTGTCCCGCACCCGCGGGTCGATCAGCGTGCGGGTGCCCTGGCCGTATTGCGCCGGCCGCCCCACGCCGACCAGCGCCCGCGCCTGCGCAGCGGGAACAGGAAACCGCAGCGTACCGACCCCGCGCACCTCGATGTTGAGATCATCGGTCGGCGCGCCCGCCCGTGCGCTGAACGCCGCCACCATCGGCACGTCGTCCAGCAGGGCTGCCAAGTGCTCACGCGGCACGACCGTCACCCGAGCGACCCTATCCGCTGGACGCTGACCGTCTGCGCCGACGACCCCGTATGACTGACCGGCGCGGCAACCTATTCGAACAGTGTTGCCCGCCCGCCTTCTGCTGCCAGTTTGCCGGCCCAGCGGCGCAGCGACGCATCCGGGTCTCGCGCGGCGATCGCGTACACGCGTTCGGTCTCGCCCCAGGAATACAGCCGTTCAAGAGCGAGCTTCCGGGTTGGTTTGTGTGGCCAGCCGAGCGCGACGTCCACGACCGCACGGGCCTGCGCCGCAGACAACTGGTAGACCGCGTCGACCGCCCCCGTGATCACCGCGGCAGCCTCGGCCCGCGGCAGGGATCGCGCGTGCTCGACGACGGACCCGGGCTCGGCGAGGTGACGGGACAGCACCCGGACGGCCGACCATCGCCGCAACGGTGGCCATACGCTGCGCGGCGACTGCATCGGGGTGTTCGGATCGACGTAGAACGTCCGCTTCGCCGGGCGACGCGACCTGTCCGTGATATCGATCTGAATGAACTTCGTTCCGAACCACCCCGCCGGATGCGTGTAGATCACTCGATCGGGCCACAGCAACCGCTGCGCAAGCTCGTCCAGCTCGTCGGCGTCCATCGCTTCGACGGCAAGGATGCCGACCAGGACTTTCCCGCTGAAACGCCGCCAACGCCAATCGGTACACAGCAGCAGCGCGGTGTCCACCGCTCCGGCGCCCAACCCGTCGCCGTGGTAAGCCGCGAACAGCTCGACCGCCGTCGATGCAGCGAGATGACCTCCGCCCGGCCGAGTGATGAGCAACCGCCGCAGCTGTTCGGCATCTTCGGCCTCCTGGAGCTCGTCGACCTCATCACGCTCGCGGGCCACCATCGGCCCTAAGCTACGCCTACCCGCGTCCGCATATCGGGGCGCGCCGACACACCGGAGGCAGCCCGCGATGACCACCGATGAGGAGCTGGACGCGCTGATCAGCGAGGTCACCGTCGACTGCTACGACACCGACGAGCAGAGCACGGCATTCGCGGAGGCGTTCAACGACCAGATCGACTCCCCGGCCCCGGCCACGGCCACGATCCTCGGCCTGCCCGTACAGGTGCGCGCAGTCCACATCGCCGGCACGCGAACAGAGATAACGGCGCACTGTGCCCACGAGCAACACCGGGGCGATATCGCGATCGCTGACCTCACCTTCGGCGACGGCACCGGCGTCGCCTACGTCCATGCCGCCTACCGGCGCTTCCTCGGCGTCGAACCACGCCCGGCCACCAGGCCCGCGGGCTGGTCGCTGTCCTGGCAGTAGCCTGCACAACCGCCGCCGCGAACACCGGCGCCGCGCCCGCTGCGTGTCATGATCTTGCGACCCCGAGCGGACAGACGCGGGCCCCTGCACGACCACCTAACGCCGTAGCCGTGGCAGGTGCGCGACAAGCCGGCTCGGACCCTTGACCAGCGCGTGAGGACAAGCCGCGAGGCGGCGCCGGCCGAGCATCGATTCGTCAGTCCCGTCGAGGTGCTGCAACGGCTGGGGTGCGCAAGTTCATCGTCTTCATCCCCGCCAGCGCGTCGGGTTCTCGTGGTCGGTCGCGGGCGTGACGTCCACATCGGTCGTCGGCAGCGTCGACCCGTGTAACTGAGCGGCGTATCCACCGACGAGCACGTACGCCACGCCATGTCGATCGAGCGTGGAAAGGATCTGTACGGGCTCGAACGCGCCCGGCGGGCTCACCGCGCGCGCTCGAGGGCGGCAAGCAGTTCGTCTCGGGCCTGCTCGGCGACGCGCGCGCGATCCGGATAGCGCTCGGCAAGGCAAGGCGGTCGAACACGTCGTCATGGTCGTCATAGGTCTCGATACGCATCCGCGGCTCGAGATCAACAGCGGCAAGTAGCCGGTACACGAGCGGCAACGTCGGTTGGAATATGCAGTCGCCACTGCTATTCGCGATAGGCCGCCACAAGCCGCGGAGCGTACGTGTCGGGCCTGGTTCGATCGACAACGGCGGTCTGCACGACCGTCGCGCGGCGCACCCGGGTGCAGCCACGGGTCAACAGCTGCCGCTGAGTGCAGCTACGTGTCAGACCCCGCGGGACATACGCGGGATCGATCATGTTTTCAGTGCCTGCCGTGACAGCGCGTACACACAGCCCGCGCTGTCATCGCCACCGGTCAGAAACCCGGCCAAGCGCGGAGAGAGGTTCTCGTCGAGAAGGAATCTCACGCCGACGGACGCAACGCCAAGTGGTACTCGCTCTCGGCCAGCGCCACCGAATACTCCAGCGCCTGCTGAACATCCTCGATCTCGAGGTAGGGGTATTCCGCCACGATCTGCTGCGCGGACCTACCGGCGGCCACCATCTGCACCACCATGCCCACCGACATGCGCAGACCGCGAACACACGGCTTACTACCCAATGCCTCAGGATCCACCGTGATTCTGTCGAACTCCGCGACGGTCACAACCGCGGTTATAGACGGCTGGCAGGTGGCGCCGACGTACAGCACGGAGTTGATCGAGGTCCCGGCGTATGGGCATCCGTCAGGG
>JBOGDQ010000111.1:0-30313 GCA_050742975.1 Jatrophihabitantaceae bacterium | reverse complement strand
CCCATGATCAAGTCCCTCATCCATACCCAGGTGGGCGAGGACAACGTGGCGGCCGTGATCATCGAGCCGATCCAGGGCGAGGGCGGGTTCGTGGTACCGCCCGACGGGTTCCTCGCCGGGCTGGCCGCGTTCTGCCGGGAGAACGGGATCTTGTTCATCGCCGACGAGATCCAGTCCGGGTTCTGCCGCACCGGCGACTGGTTCGCCTGCGACTTCG
Organism: Jatrophihabitantaceae bacterium; assembly: GCA_050742975.1. Taxonomy (GTDB): domain Bacteria; phylum Actinomycetota; class Actinomycetes; order Mycobacteriales; family Jatrophihabitantaceae; genus JBDTGE01. The sequence goes on along the minus strand of JBOGDQ010000111.1, from coordinate 30,096 downwards.
AGGGCGTTGTGCCGGACCTGATCACGACCGCGAAGGGCATCGCCGGCGGGCTGCCGCTGGCTGCGGTGACCGGTCGCGCCGAGATGATGGACGCGGTGCACGCCGGCGGCCTCGGGGGCACGTACGGCGGCAATCCGGTCGCCTGCGCGGCGGCGCTGGCGGCGATGGAGACGATGGTTGCCGACGACCTGTGCGGCGCGGCGAAGCGGATCGAGTCGGTGATGCGCCCCCGGCTGGACGCGCTGGCCGGCAAGTACGACGTGATCGGCGACGTCCGCGGTAGGGGCGCGATGCTGGCGCTCGAGCTGGTCGCGAGCGGCTCGAAGGATCCGAACCCGGCGCTGACCGCGGCGGTGTCCGCACACTGCCACCAGCAGGGCCTGATCACCCTCACCTGCGGCACCTACGGCAACGTGCTGCGGTTCCTGCCGCCGCTCGTCATCGGTGACGACCTGCTGCACGAGGGCCTGGACCTGCTGGAGGGCGCTTTCGCCGCGTCAGCCTGAGGTCGCGCTGCTATCGTCGCCTCGCCTGGTCCGGAAGGGGTGCAACGGGTGCGCATCGCGGTGTTGATGACGGGCCTGACGGCCTACCAGGACACCTGCTTCCGCGCGCTGAGCGAGCTCGGTGACGACCTGCTTCTGGTGCATCCGGACTCGATGGCGTACGCGCCGTTCGACCGGAGCCGGTTCACCAACTCGCTCGAGCGGCACGCCTGGACGACGATGCCCGAACCGGACACGCTGGTCCCGCTCGTCGAGAGGTTCGCGCCCGACGTCGTGATCATGTGGTCGTGGGACGGCAGGGGCTACCGCGCGGTCATGAAGGCGTTCCGGGGCCGGGCGCTGCGCGTCATGTTCACCAGCAACTTCTGGCACGGCAGCAGGAAGCAGTACCTCGGGCTGCTTGCGCACCGGTTCTACGTCGACCCGCTGTTCGAGCTGGCCTGGGTGCCGGGCGAGCGTTCGGAACTGTTCGCGCGGCGCATCGGCTTCGGCGGCGCGGACATCATCCGGGGCGCGAACTCCGCCGACACCGCCGTCTTCGACCGTGGCCCGCGAGAGGCAGACGAGGTGGCCAAGCGCCGCCGGTTCCTGTTCACCGGGCGGCTCATCTGGCACAAGGCGCCGACCGAGCTGGCCGAGGCGTACCGGCGCTACCGGGCCTCGAACGAGGACCCCTGGGACCTGGAGGTCGTCGGCGGCGGCCCGCTGGCCAAAGAGTTCGAGGGCATCGAGGGCGCGACGCTGCGCGGGTTCATGCAGCCGCACGAGCTCTCGGACCTGATGCACGAGTCGTCCTGCCTGATCCTGCCCTCGCACATCGAGTGGTACGGCGTGGTCGTGCACGAGGCGGCGGTGGCCGGCCTGCCGATCATCTGCTCTGACGGCGTGGGCGCGGTCCCGCACCTGCTGCAGGACGGGTTCAACGGCTGGACGGTGCCGGCCGGCGATGTCGGTGCGCTGGCCGGGGCGATGGGCCGGATGAGCTCGTCCAGCGCCGAGCGGCTGGGTGCGATGTCCGACGGCAGCCGAGCGCTCGGCAGCCGGATGTCACCGCAGATCTGGGCGCGCAACCTGCACGAGGAGCTGGCCCGCCGAATCTGATCGCCACGGCCGGTATCCTGGAGCCTCCGCCTACTCGTGTCGATTGGGGAGTTCCGTGGGGCTCGTCGTGCAGAAGTTCGGCGGCTCGTCGGTTGCGAACGCCGAGCGCATCAAGCGGGTCGCGGAGCGGATCGTCGCCACCAAGCGCGAGGGCAACGACGTCGTCGTGGTCGTCTCCGCGATGGGCGACACCACCGACGACCTGATCGACCTCGCGCAGCAGATCGTCCCGGTGCCGTTCGGGCGCGAGTACGACATGCTGCTGACGGCGGGCGAGCGCATCTCGATGGCGCTGCTCGCGATGGCCATCAACTCCCTGGGCGACAAGGCCGAGTCGTTCACCGGCTCGCAGGCCGGGGTCCTGACCACGTCCGTCCACGGCAAGGCGCGCATCGTGAACATCACGCCCGGACGGGTCGAGAACTCGCTCGCCGCGGGCAACGTCGCGATCGTCGCCGGGTTCCAGGGGGTCAGCCCGGACACCAAGGACATCACCACGCTCGGCCGCGGCGGCTCGGACACCACGGCCGTCGCCCTGGCCGCGGCGCTGCACGCGGACGTCTGCGAGATCTACACCGACGTCGACGGCGTCTACACCGCAGATCCGCGCATCGTGCCGAACGCGAAGCGTCTGGAGACGGTTACCTACGAGGAGATGCTGGAGCTCGCGGCGAGCGGCGCGAAGATCCTGCACCTGCGCAGCGTGGAGTACGGCCGCCGCTACGGCGTCCCCATCCACGTCCGCTCGTCGTTTTCGATCAAGCCCGGCACCACCGTCGCCGGTCATATGGAGGATCTTGCCGTGGAAGACGCGATCATCAGCGGAGTTGCGCACGACCGTAGCGAGGTCAAGGTCACCGTGGTCGGCGTGCCGGACAAGCCGGGCGAGGCCGCGGCGATCTTCCAGGAACTGGCCGGCGCCGAGATCAACCTGGACATGATCGTCCAGAACGTCTCGACGGGCGGGACCGGACGGACGGACGTCTCGTTCACGCTTCCCGCGACGGACGGTGCGATGGCGCTGGCAGTTCTCCGAAAGGTGTCGGGTGCTGTTGGATTCAGCGACCTGCTCTACGACGACCACATCGGCAAGCTGTCGCTCGTCGGGGCCGGGATGCGCTCGCACCCGGGCGTCTCGGCCAGGTTCTTCGCCGCGCTGGCCGCCGCGGGCATCAACGTGGAGATGATCTCGACCTCGGAGATCCGGATCTCGGTCGTCTGCCGCGACACCGACCTGGACACCGCCGTGCGAGCGGTGCACGACGCGTTCGAGCTGGGGGCCTCGCCCGACGACGACCCGGCAGTGGTTTATGGGGGGACGGGACGGTGAGGGTTGGCGTTGTCGGGGCCACTGGGCAGGTGGGTGCGGTCGTCCGGCGGCTGCTGTCCGAGCGCTCCTTCCCGGTCTCGGACATCCGGTTCTTCGCGTCCGCGCGCTCGGCGGGCTCGACCCTGCCGTGGGAGGGCGTGGACGTCCGCGTCGAGGACGCAGCGGTGGCCGACCCGTCCGGGCTGGACGTCGCGATCTTCTCGGCCGGCGGCGGTACCTCGCGCGAGCTGGCGCCGGTGTTTGCCGCGGCGGGCGCGACGGTGATCGACAACTCGTCGGCGTGGCGGATGGATCCGGACGTTCCACTGATCGTCGCCGAGGTCAACGGCGCCGAGATCGCCAATGCGCGTAAGGGGATCATCGCGAATCCGAACTGCACCACGATGGCTGCGATGCCGGTGCTTGCGCCGCTGCACCATGAGGCGCAGTTGTCGCGCTTGGTCGTGTCGACGTACCAGGCGGTGTCCGGCGCGGGGCTGGCCGGCGTCGACGAGCTGGACAAGCAGCTGCGCCAGGGGGTCGACCGCGCGGCCGAGCTGACGCACGACGGCGGCGCGGTGCAGTTCCCCGAGCCGGTGAAGTTCGTCCGGCCGATCGCGTTCAGTGTGCTGCCGCTTGCCGGCTCGATCGTCGAGGACGGGTCGCTGGAGACCGACGAGGAGCAGAAGCTGCGCAACGAGTCCCGCAAGATTCTGGCGATCCCGGGGCTCCGCGTGTCGGGCACCTGCGTGCGCGTGCCGGTGTTCACCGGTCACTCGCTGTCGATCAACGCCGAGTTCGCGCGACCGCTGTCGGTGGCGCGGGCGAGCGAGCTGCTCGCGTCCGCGCCCGGCGTCGAGCTGTCCGACATCCCCACGCCGCTGCAGGCCGCCGGCCAGGACCCGTCCTACGTCGGCCGGATCCGCCAGGACAGCTCGGTCGACGGCGGGCGCGGGCTGGTCCTGTTCGTCAGCAACGACAACTTGCGCAAGGGCGCCGCGCTGAACGCCGTCCAGATCGCCGAGCTGGTCGCGCGCGCGTAGCCGGCGCGGCGCGCGCAGGCGGCCTCGCGCGCGATTGTGCAACTCCTGGCGGCGTGAGGGCGGTCAGGGTTGCACAATCGTGTCAGAGCGGGCGGGCGGGGACCCCGGCGACGTGCGCGCCGGCGGCCACGTCCCCGGTCACCACCGCGTTCGCCCCGACCACGGCGCCATCGCCGATCGTCAGGTCGCCGAGCACCACCGCGTGCGCACCGAGCGAGACGTCGTCGCCGATCCGGGCCGACGCCCAGTGCCCCGCGCCGCGATGCACCGGACCGCCGACGGTCACGCCCTGATGGATCCGCGCGCGGGCACCGATCACGACGTCCGGGCCGATGACCACGCCGCTGGAGTGCACGAGATGCAGCGCGGGCCCGATCGTCGCGAGCGGATGGATCTCGGCGCCCGAGCGACCCAGCGAGCGCCCGCGCAGGAACAGGGCCACGGCCAGCAGGCCCCGTCCGGCAAGCGCGTGGCCGATGCGGAACGTCACGACCGCGCGCACGCTCGGGCTCACCAGCAGCTTGCCCAGCGCACGCGTCCAGAACTGCGTATCGCTGTAAAGCCGGAAGTTGGCGTGCGTGCTCGCCTCGATGTCCTGGCGGATGAGCTGGACGAGCGTCGGAGCGCTCACGGGACCGGCGCGTTCCACTCGTAGGGCTCCATCTCCCGGAGCACGCGCCGCCGGCGGTTCCGCGGCAGGTGGTCGATGAACAGCACGCCCTTCAGGTGATCGGTCTCGTGCTGCAGGCAGCGCGCGAAGTACCCGGTCCCGGTGACCTCGACGGGCACGCCGTCCCGGTCGACGCCGCGCACGGTGGCGACCGACGCGCGCTCCAGGTCGTGGTACGGCCCGGGCACGGACAGGCAGCCCTCCTCGTGCAGGTCGGGCGGGCCGCTCACCTCGATCGTCGGGTTCACGACGTGCCCGACGTGCCGAACGCCCTCGGAGTCTGGGCAGTCGTAGACGAAGACGGCCAGGTCCACGCCGACCTGCGGCGCCGCCAGCCCGACGCCCTCGGCCACCTTCATCGACGCGAACATGTCGTCGACCAGCGTGCCCAGTTCGGCGTCGAACGAGCTCACCGGCCGGGTGACCTGATGCAGCACCGGGTCGCCGGCGACGGTGATCTTTCGGGGTGTACCTGCCACGGCACGGGAGTTTAGCCGTACGGCGTGGGGCGTTCGGCGCGCATGCGCCGGGGCGAGAAGCCCAGCACGTCCAGCGTGATCTGGACGGCGCCGGTGATCTGCTCGGCGACCGACCTGGCCGCTCGTGCCGACCACCCGTACGGGTCGGGCATGTCGTCGTCGGCGGACGGGATGGGCCCGGCGCCGGCGCGCGCCGCCGCGGCCTCGGCGACGGCGGCACGCGCGTCCCCGCTGCGGACGAGCGGCGCCAGCCGGGCGAACTCGGTCATCGTGAAGGTGCGCTTGAAGGCGGTCGGGACGTCGCGGATCAGCTGGTCGCGGTGCGCCCGCTCGGCGGTCAGGATCAGGTCGGCGCCGGCCGCCATCGGTGGCTCGAACTGGCGGGCCCGGTGGGCGGTCGGGTCGAGGCCCAGCTGGCGCAGCGCCGATGCCGAGCCACGATCGATCGCCCGCCCGACCAGCGCCCGCGTCCCGGCGCTGGATACGTCGAGTTCGGCCCGGGGATCGGCCCACGCGCGCAGCAGCAGCTCCGCCATCGGCGAGCGGCAGACGTTGCCCGTGCACACGGCCAGGATCCGGAACGACACGCCTGTCAGTATCTACGACCACGCGCGCCGGCGTACCCGTCGGTAGCTATCCCGTGTTCGAGCGCAACCTGCAACACGTTCTCTCGTTGTACCGGCCGTGCGGGTCAACCTCCATGACTACAGCGGCCACCCGTTCCAGGCCCAGCTCTCCCGGAACCTGGCGCGGCGCGGGCACGAGGTCCTGCACACCTACAGCGCCCAGTACGTCACCGGGCACGGTCTTCTGCAGACGGCCCCGGACGACCCCGACCGCCTGCGCTTTCAGGCGCTGACGGCCGCGCGCCACATGGTCCGGTACGCACCCGTCGGCCGCAGCCGCTTCGAGCTCAGCTACGCGCGGGCCTGGCGGCGGGAGCTGGACCGGGAGCGGTTCGACGTCGTCGTCGCGTGCAACGTCCCGCTGTTCGCCCTGGCCCGGATGCGCCGCGAGTTCGCCCGGCGCGGCCAGCCGTGGGTGCTCTGGCACCAGGACGTCTACAGCCTGGGGGTTGCGGCCGAGGCCGGCCGTAAACTGCCCGCCGCCGTGGCCGGTGCGATCTCACGCGAGGTCCAGCGGATCGAGTGCGCGCAGATCCGTGACGCCGCTGCCGTGGTCGCGATCGGGGATGGCTTCCTCACGCAGTACGAGCAGTGGGGCCTGGCGACCGGGCACGTGAGCGTCATCCCGAACTGGGCGCCGATCGATCACCTCGTGCCCGGCCCGCGCGAGAACGCGTGGAGCTACCGGCACCGGCTGCCGTCCCGGCCGGTCCGGCTGCTGTACGCCGGCACCCTCGGACGCAAGCACAACCCGCTGCTGCTGCTCGAGCTGCTCGACGCGGTGCGCGCCCGCGGCGTGGACGCGATGCTGACCGTCGTCTCCGAGGGGTGCGGCGCCGACGACCTGGCCGCCGCCGCGGGCACACGCACCGACGTCCGGCTGATGGGCTACCAGCCGGCCGCGGACCTGCCGGACGTGCTCGCCAGCGCGGACGCGGTCATCGCCCTGCTCGAGCCGGACGCCGCGAGGTTCTCCGTGCCGAGCAAGGTGCTCAGCTACCTGGCGGCGGGTCGTCCGATCGTCGCGCTCGTGCCCGACGGCAACCCGTCGGCCGTCGACGTCGAGGCGGCGGGCGGTTACGTCGCGGCACCCACCCGCGAGGGCGCGCAGGCCGCAGCCGACTGGCTGGCCGAGGTGACGCACGACCCGGAAGGCCTGCAGCTGCTGGGCAAGCGGGCGCGCGCACTCGCCGAGGAGCGCTTCGACATCGACCGGATCGGTGACCGGTTCGAGGCGATCCTGACCGACGTGGTCGAGGGAACACCGCCGCCGACTCGCGAGCTGGCCGGCGCCGGTATCGGGGGACGCGAATGGAACCTGAGGTGACGAGATCCATTGCGCGGGCGGGCGATGCCGCGCTCATCGCGATGCTGGCCGCCGACAGCGCTGCCGTTCCTGCACCGGTCGTCGCCACGCGGACCCCGCGGCTGACCGTCGCGCAGTGGTCCCGCAGGTTCGTCCGTCGCCTCGTCGTCACCGACGCGGTGTGTGTCACCGTCGCGATCGCCGTCGGCTGGTTCGGCTGGGCGGGCAGCTTCGGCTTCAGTACAGGTGCGAAGGCGGCCGGCTACGCGTTCTGGAGCTGCCTGCTCACCGTCGGCTGGTTGCTGTGCGTGCACGCCGTCGACGGCTACGAGATCCGGCGGATCAGCACCGGCGCGCGGGAGTACCAACGCGTGCTGCGCGCCGGCATGAACATGGCCGGGATGGTGGCGATCGTCGGCTACCTGTCTGGCGTCCTCGTGGCCCGCACGTTCCTCGCGATCGTCATCCCGACCGGGGCGCTGCTGATGGTCCTGGCGCGCTACGTCGGCCGCACGTTCGTGTACAGGCTGCGCAAGCGCGGCGAGTGGACCAGCTCGATCCTCGCCGTCGGCACCAGCGAGTCGGTGCGTCATCTGGCCGAGGCGATCAACCGCAACCCGGCGGCCGGGCTGGTGGTCGTCGGCGCGTGCGTCGAGGATCGCGAGATCGGCGAGGAGGTCATGGCCGGCGTTCCGGTGGTGGGGGACGTGAACCAGGTCTCGGCGTCGGCGGCCCGGATGGGGATCGACGTCGTCGCGGTCGCCGGAAACGGCCTCGGCCCGCGCCGGATCCGCGAGCTGGGCTGGGACCTGGAGGGCACCGGCTGCGCGATGGTCATGGCGCCCGGGCTGACCGAGGTGGCTGGCCCGCGCGTGCACGTCAGCCCCGTCGAGGGGCTGCCGCTGATGTGGGTGGACCAGCCGCGGTTCACCGGCCTGCGCCGCCTGGTCAAGCGCGCCGTCGACGTGGCCGGCTCGATCATGCTGCTCGCGCTCGCTGCGCCGTTCCTCGTACTGCTGGTCCTGGCGGTGCGGCTCACCAGTCGCGGGCCGGCGATCTACCGCAGCACCCGCACGGGGCAGGACGGGCAGCCGATCCGCGTCTACAAGTTCCGCTCGATGTACGCCGGCGCCGACGTGAGCCGTGACCAGCTGATGCTGCTGAACGAGTCGGACGGGGGCGTGCTGTTCAAGATCCGAGAGGACCCGCGCGTGACCCCCGTGGGCCGGTTCCTGCGCAAGTTCTCGCTGGACGAACTGCCGCAGCTGTGCAACGTGCTCGGTGGCTCGATGTCGCTGGTCGGCCCGCGCCCGCCGCTACCCGGCGAGGTCGAGCGGTACAACCCGCACGTGCACCGCCGGCTGCTGGTCAAGCCGGGCATGACCGGCCTGTGGCAGGTGAGTGGCCGCAGCGACCTGTCCTGGGACGAGTCGGTGCGCCTGGACCTGTACTACGTCGAGAACTGGTCGCTCACGCTCGACCTGGCCATCATCGCGCGCACGATCTGGGCGGTCGTGCGCTCGCGCGGTGCGTACTGAGCCGCGCTCCCGGCGAGCCGAACACCGTTACCGCACAGGGCATCGAGTCGTTGAGGGTACATGGGCACGGTGCGCAGCAACACCAAGCGCGCAGCCGTGGTGCTCACCGTGCTGGGGGTCCTGCTGTGCGTCGCCCTGTTCGTGCGGGCCTACCAGTCCGCCGCGCCCCCGGACACCCAGGGGCAGGCCGGTCGCGGCCCGACCGGCACCCCGTCGCCGTCCCGCGCGAGAATGCCGAGCGTCGACGCGGTGATGCCGACCCGGCTGCCTCCGGCGACGTACACGATCGCACCGGCGGAGCACCCCGGCTTCGTCTTCGCCGGCCCGTCCACGCACAGGCTGGTGATGACTGTGACGTCGGCCGCGCCGATCCCCGCGGTGGGCTACCTCGTCCCCACCAGCCCGGACCACTCGTACGGGACGGCCAAGCACCTGTCCACCCGCTGGTCGGTGACGACCACGGTCACCGGCGGACCGAACTACGCGCTGCTGTTCGTCCAGGCCGACGCAAGCGGAACGCCGATCACCTGCTCGATCACGGTCGACGGCGTCGTCCGCGACCACAGGAGCACGCGGGGTCCGTACGGCCGACAGGTGTGCGTGGGCTGATCGCGACAACGTGCTCGGTAGCATCGCGGCACGTACCGCGCCACGACAATCTCGAAGGACGGACGATCTCGGAGGACGGATGTCCCTGAAGGGCCGCGCCGCAGGTGGCACCGGCCGGGCTAAGGAGTACGCGAAGCTCGCGCTGCGCTCGAGCCTGCACAGGCGCAACCTCGACCTGGTGCGCTACCCGTACCCGGTGCGAGTGGCGACCGCGCTGGCGTGGCTCGGGGCGGACGTCGTCCTGGACGTCGGCGCGAACATCGGACAGTACGCGTCGGCGTTGCGCTCCAGCGGTTACGGCGCACGGATCATCTCCTGCGAGCCGCTGCCGGACGCCTACGGGCACCTGGCGAGGCGCTCGGGTCCGGACGCGGCGTGGACGGCGCTGCACACCGCGGTCGGTGACTCGGTGGGCACCGTGGAGCTCAACGTCTCGGCCAACTCGTACTCCTCGTCCGTGCTGCCGATGACGAGCGCGCACCTGACCGCCGCTCCGGGCTCGCAGACGATCGGCACCGCTGCGGTCGGGGTGATCACGGTGGCGGACCTCGTCAAGGAGCACGACGTCGATCCCGGCCGGGCGCTGCTCAAGGTCGACGCGCAGGGGTATGAGGGCCACGTGCTGGACGGGGCGGGCGAGCTGCTCGGGGCGTTCGCGGCCGTGCAGCTCGAGCTGTCGTTCGTGTCGCTGTACGCCGGCCAGCCGCTGTTCGCCGAGCTGACCGGACGTCTGTCGGCAGCCGGCTTCGGCATCTACGCGCTGGACGCCGGGTTCGCCGATCCGCGCACCGGCCGGATGCTGCAGTGCGACGGGCTGTTCGTCCGCGAGGACCGCCTGCCCGACCCGGCGGTGCTGCATGGGTAACCGGGTCGGCCCGGGCGTGCGGGCCAGGACGCAGGTGCGGCTGCTGATCAACCGGTGCGGCTTCGAGCTCACCCGCGAGCAGTTCAAGCATCGCTTCGTGCACATGCTCGACCAGCACGGCATCGACACCGTGCTCGACGTCGGAGCCAACACCGGCCAGTTCGGGCAACTGCTGCGCCGGTCGGCGTTCACCGGACGCATCCACTCGATCGAGCCGCTGCAGTCCGCGTTCGACGAACTGCGCCCGCGCGCTGCCGCCGACCCCCGCTGGAGCGTGCAGCGCGCGGCCGTCTCGGATCGGGCCGGGACGCTCACGATGAACGTCTCCGGCAACTCGGTGTCGTCGTCGGTGCTGCCCATGCTCGACCGTCACACCGCCGCCGCGCCGCAGGCCGGGTACGTCGCGACCGAGGAGGTCGTCGCCACGACGGTCGACGACATCGTGACCGAGCACGGGTTGCGCACCATGACCACGCTGCTCAAGGTGGACGTCCAGGGCTACGAGCAGGCAGTCCTGGACGGGGCGAGGAAGACGCTGGACGGGTTCGCTGGGGTGCGCACGGAGCTGTCGCTCGTCGCGCTGTACGAGGGCCAGCCCCTGCTCGCGGACGTCGTCGAGTACCTGGGCGGACACGGCTTCGAGCTGTGGCACGTCGAGCCGGGGTTCGTCGAGCCGGGCACCCGCCGGCTGCTGCAGCTCGACGGGGTCTTCTTCCGCGGGTCGGTCCGCGCGGACGTCGACGGGGGTGGCTGAGGTGCGCTGCGACTGCTGCGGGTCCGGTGAATGGCGCGAGCTGTTCAGCGAGAACGGCATCCGCCTGGGCCGATGCCCGCGTTGCGAGCTGCTGTCGGTCGCCGAACTGCCGTCGCGGGACAGCAGGATGACCGAGCTGGAGGAGGGCCACTTCGCGGCGGCGAGGCAGGTGCTCGACGCGGGAAAGCAGCTCGAGGCCGAGCGGGTGCTGGCGGCACGGTTCCGCGGCTACGTCGAGCTGGCCCGCACGTTCGCCCCGACCGGCGACTGGCTCGACATCGGCTGCGGTGCCGGGCTGTTGCTGACCCTGGCGCGGGAGTCCGGATACCACGGTGCCGGCATCGAGCTGAACGCCGATCGCCGGGCTGCGGCCGCCGAGGTGACCGGCCTGCCGATGCACGACCGGCCGGTCGAGGACGTCCGGTTCGCCGACGGATCGTTCGACGTGATCAGCCTGATCAACGTGTTCTCGCACCTGACCAGCCCGGCCGCCACGTTCGCCGAGCTGCGCCGGATCCTCAAGCCCGAAGGCGTGCTTATCGTCGCTACCGGTGAGATTACGGCCGGGGTCCGCAAGTCACACCTGCCCGACTGGAATCTCGGCGATCACCTTTACTTCCTGGGTGATCACACGATGGAGCAATACGCGGCCAGAGCCGGCTTCGACATCGCGCACCACGAGCGATCGTGGTTCCCGGAATTGCTGTACAGCCGCGAATCTCTGGAATCCAAAGGACGTTCGGGCGTGCGCAACGCGGTGAAGACGGCGATCCTGAAGACGCCGGGGGCGTTCGCCACGTTCCGCTCGGTGATGCTGCGCCGCGCCGCCGGCAGCGCCGCCCACGCGGGTGTGTTCGCGCTCCGGCCGACTCTCGATGCGGGAGGCACGCGATGAGTGCTCGCCGACGGGACAGAGCGCAATGAGCGCGAAGCAGAGCGCGGCCCGTTTCCTGCCCGCGCCGGTTGTCGCGCGGCTGGATCGGTTGGTGTTCGCGCTGCGTCGCAAGCGGGTGCGCTGGGTGCAGGCGCTGTTCGGCCGGCTCGGCTACAACGTCGTCAAGAAGGCCGACTACTACTCGACGCTGCCGGTGCTGAGCGAGCTGGCGAACTCGCGTGCGAGATGGGACCGGCCGAGTGCGCTCGCCGGTGTGGAGATCGACCTGCCCGGCCTGAAGAAGCGGCTTGGTGAGCTCGCCGACCGCTGGGAGGACGACTTCCTGAAGAGCACCGGCGACTACCGAGCCAATCAGTCGCAGGGGTTCGGCCCGGGCTACCCGCAGGGCGACGCGCGCACGCTGTTCTACCTGCTGCGCGAGCACAAGCCGGCCCGCTACCTCGAGGTCGGATCCGGGCTGTCGACCTACTACGCGACGCTCGCCGGCCGGCGAAACGAGCAGGAGGGGGCGCCGCTGCAGATCACCTGCATCGAGCCGCACCCGTTCGACGCGCTGCTCTCACTGCCGGACTTCGAGCTGGTCAAGGGGTTCGTCCAGGACGTCCCGGTGTCGCGCTTCGAGGCACTCGAGTCCGGCGACGTGCTGTTCATCGACTCCTCGCACTCGCTGAAGATCGACAGTGATGTGGCGTACCTGTTCCTCGAGGTGCTGCCGCGGCTCAAGCCCGGTGTTCTCGTGCACATCCACGACGTGCCGTTCCCGTTCAACACCCCGTTCCCGGCCGACACCTGGTTGTTCGGGGAGCGGTGGCCGGTGTACTGGAACGAGGCGATGATCGTGCAGGCGTTCCTCGCGTTCAGCTCCGCGTTCGAGATCCTCCTGTCGATCCCGATGATCCGGCACGAGGACGAGCAGTTCCTGATCGACCGGTTCAGCGACTACGCGCCGCTGGTCGGCGAGACCAACCCCGCGTCGTCGCTCTGGCTGAGGCGGGTCCCTTAGCTCGGTGGCGGAGCCGAGTCGCGTTGCGCCGTTGTGCCCGCCCCGCCCCGCCCCGCGTCGTGGTTGCGTTGCGTCGAAACGCGCGGCGAGGAAGACTTGGTCTTCTGCTCGGTGTGCGCTGCCGGGTCGCCTTGCGTCGTGGTCCTGATTGCGCGGATCCCTTTGTGGATAAGGCGAAACACCGCCTCAGAACTGTCAGACCCTGCTCGTAGTGTCCAGGCCATAGAGCACACCTTCGACCTTGATCCGTTGACGTTGCCGATCGACGAACGTGTCGATGCGCTGATCGAGGCCGAGCGGGAGATCGCCCGAATACAGGCCCGGGCCGGGTTGGGTGAGTCGGCGCTCAGCGTCACCAACGGATCCTGCGGACCGTGTGGGCCCGGCCGGACACGTCTACACCGTCGCGCCATCGACCTACCCCATCGACACCGCCTTCACCATGTACGTCCAGAAGGACCATACCGAACGCCCGGCTATCGACACCGACGGCGAGGGATCCGGTGGGCACAATGGCGACCCACCACCCGATGCTCCGCGATTCTGAGCCGGCCTGGCTGATTGCGAGTAGCCGGTCCTACCCGAGCAGTTCGCGGATCAGATGCAGGGCGATCACGACGGCGCGAGCGCGGACATCGGCGCGGGAGCCGGGGAGAATCACTTTGCGGGATAGGGACTTCTTGCTCGTTGATGCGCACAGGTGGACCAGCCCGACCGGCTTGTCAGCGGTGCCGCCACCCGGCCCGGCGATCCCTGTGACGCCGACGCCGATGTCGGCATCGAGGCGGGTCCGCGCACCCGCTGCCAGCGCCTCGGCCACCTCGGCGCTGACGGCACCGACGCGGGCGATCAGCTCCGCGGGAACGCCAACGAGGTCCTGCTTGGCCTCGTTCGCGTACGTCACGAAGCCGCCGAGCAGGTAGGCCGACGAACCGGGCCGGTCGGCCAGTCGTCCGGCGAGCAGGCCGGCGGTGCACGACTCGGCCGTGGCGATCCGCAGCTCGCGGCCGAGCAGCACGTCGGCGACGATCTCGTCGACGGTGCGACCGTCGGCCGAGAACATCGTGTCCGGATAGGCGGCACCGATCACACTCGCCAGCTCGTCGTAGGCCACCTGCGCTGCCGGCGCGTAACGCGTCACGATCTCGAGTTCGCCGTCGCGCAGGCAGGTCGTGATCTCCAGTCCGGCCAGGCTGTCCGCAGTGTTCCGCAGGGTGGCCGCCAGCTCCGACTCGGGCGTCCCCCACAGCCGGATCGTCCGCTGGCGCAGCTCTTCGCGTCCGGCGAGCGCCGTCTGCACGACGGGATCGGCCAGCGCTGCGGCCCACATGCCCTGCAGCTCGCGCGGCGGTCCGGGCAACACCAACACCGGTGGCCCGGTGCGCTCGTCGGCGACCGGCACGACCAACCCGGGTGCGGTGCCGACCGGAGCCAGCACGCTCGCGCCGGCCGGGACGAGCGCCTGCTTGCGCGTCGCCGCCGCAGTCGCATCCGGGTCCAGCCGCCAGGCGCGGCCGACACTCAGGCGGGCAATGATCGCCGCGATCTGCGCTTCGAGCTGGGCGTCCGCCACCAACGGGCGATCCTGGAATGCGGCCACTACATCGGCGGTCAGGTCATCGGCCGTCGGGCCCAGGCCGCCGGAGGTGATGATCAGGTCGACGTCGGTACCGGCGAGGAAGGCGAGCGCGTCGTGCAGGTCTTGCGGGCGGTCGCCGACGACGACGGTCTGCGCGATGTCGACGCCGATCTCGCGCAGCTGCTCGGCCAGCCACGGTCCGTTGCGGTCGCTCACCCGCCCGGTGAGGATCTCGGTGCCGGTGACGATGATGCCCGCGCGAGTGCCCACCCCGGAATCCTATGCAGGCCCGCAGGTCCGCCTCCCCCAGATCTACCGGGTGGTGAAGGACGTGGAGCAGGACGCGATCTGCAGGCTCAGTGCGATCGTCGTCGCGACCGCCAACACCGCGAGCACGCGTGCAGCATCGAGCTTCATTTGTTCCCTCCCGGCACGCAGATTAGCGGATCGCCTCGACGGCGATCTGTGCGCCGCCCTCGTGCCCCCGAAGGTCGAGGCCAGCCAGGGCGGCGTGCTCGCTGGCGTTGAGTTCGCAGCGCACCGTCGAGTGGAAGCCGGCCCGCTTGAGTTCGAGGTCGAGCGTGTCGAAGTCGTAGACGTAGCCGGTGTGGTGCCCGAACGAGCCGATCGGGATGCGCACCAGGTCGATCGGGTGCTCGACCGTCAAGCCCATGTCGCGGTAGTGCCGACCGGCGGCGCTGTCGAGGGACGACGGGCCCGCGAGATACAGCTCGACGTGCGTCCGGATGTCCGGCGTGATCAGCCGGATGACTCCGCCGGGCTGCATGCAACGGTGGGCCTCGGCCAGCAGGGCGCGCCCGGCGTCGAGCTGGATGTGCTCGATGACGTTGTCGGCGTAGACGTACGCGACGGCGCCGTCCTCGATCGGCCAGCGGGCCGTCGCGTCCAGGTAGCTGCCGGTGGTCGCGTTGACGTTGGTGATCAGCCAGCCGGGACGCCTGGTCAGCCCGCCGATCTCGAGCTTGATCGGACGGGGCGCAGAGCGGACCGCACGGGCCAGACGGGCTTTGGCGAACGGGGTGTTCACGGCGCGGACGGCCGAACGGAGCACGGCGCGCGGGCGGGGATTCACCTCCTGCACGCTACCGGTCGGTAGCGAGTTCGGCGCGCCGGTTCGCGACCTCGTCGAGCAGCGTGGGCCAGCCACCGATGAGTGCCGACGCCGGAACCAGCATCGCGTTCGGTCGCACCGGATCCAGTCGGTGTCGGCCGGTCGAAAGGCGACCGCGGCTGTAGAGCAGCGCCGGGACGGTCTGCACGAGGACGGCGACCACCACCGATCCGAACAGCGGGCCGGGCGCGCCGTACGCCCGGGCGAGGACGATCGACAGGGCGAGGTTCAGCGGCAGCGCGATGACGGCCAGGATCCCGACGAAGCGCGCGCCGGCCGGGTCCATCAGGCTCATCCCGATCGGGTACGACGCGGCCGTTGCCAGCACGAGCAGCCCGGCCGCGAACGGCAGCAGCCAGCCGAGGTCGACCTGGCCGCCGCCGATGAGATGGCCGATCGGGTCTGCGATCAGAAGCAGCACGGCCGAGATCGCCGTTGCGGCCGCGCAGAACAGGAAGATCATCCTGATCAGGGCCGGCCCGCGCTCGCCGCGGGCGCGGGCGTCGGTGTAGATCGGCCACAGCGGCTGCGCGGACGCCGCGATCAGGGCCAGCGCGGGAGCGAAGATCTGCATCGCCACCGAGTAGTTCGCCACCGCGTGCGTGCTGGACACGTGGCTGAGCACGATTCGGTCGCTCTGCAGGGCAATCGGTGCCGTCAGCGTGATGAGCAGGACCGGCCCGGACAGCGCCCGGATCGACGCGCCGGGACGCAGCCGCGGCCATGGCAGCGCGCGCAGCACCCACCGCCACGAGATCCCGGTGGCGCGCGCCGCGAACCAGCAGGTCACCACGTTCACGACGACGAGGGCCGACGGCGGGACGAGCATCGCGGCCTCGCCCGCCACGCCGCCCACGATGACGACGATGACACCCAGCAGGATCAGCGGCGTGAAGAACGTCTGCACGACGATCGTCACGTGGTTGCGATGAACGCCCAGCAGCATGCTCTGGCCCAGGCCGGGCAGGAAGCTCACGGCGTAGATCGCCATCGAGAGACCGCAGTAGAGGTTCGGTCCCGACGCGGCGCCGAGCAGCGTCGGCCACGCGCCGAGGGCGGCGATCAGCAGGGCCACCACGGCCGTGCCGATCGTGGACACTGCGAGCGTTCGTGCTGCGGTCAGCGTTACCCGCCTCGAGTGCTCGGAGGCCGGCCCGTCCGCCGCGTACGCCGAGGTGACCGCGGCGCCGACGCCGAGATTGTTCAGCGGCACCAGGCTGATCAGGGTAAGCACGAGCGCGTAGCTGTCGAACGACGTGATGCCGAACTCGTGGATGATCAGCCGGCTGGTGAGCAGCGTCGCGACGGCGGTCGGGACGAACGACATCGTGCGCGCGACCGCACTGCGCGCAACAGCGTTCAGCGCCGCCATGAGCTCGCCACCGTCACGCGCTACCTGCGACCGGAACGGTGGCCCAGCAGCGAAGCGGCGAACGTCTCGCCGGTCGCGGGGGGGACGGTGTTCCTTCGCGGGGCGCACGGATCGCGGGCGAGCACCGTCGCCAACGCATCGGCCAGACTCGCGACGGTCAGCTCGGCCGCTTCGCCGTTGTCGGTCGCGACGAGCTCGCGCGCACGAACCCGCGATCCGGCCGAGACGACGGGCACGCCCGCGGCCAGTGCCGTGCCCATGATCCCGCTCGGCCCGTTGTTCGTCATGGCGATCGCAACG
Organism: Jatrophihabitantaceae bacterium; assembly: GCA_050742975.1. Taxonomy (GTDB): domain Bacteria; phylum Actinomycetota; class Actinomycetes; order Mycobacteriales; family Jatrophihabitantaceae; genus JBDTGE01. Next base: position 13,009 of record JBOGDQ010000111.1, on the reverse strand, counting down.
ACGTCGACCGACGCGATGAGCCGGTCGAGCAGGTCGCTGGACAGGAAGCCGTCGCGCACCACGACGCGCGCCCGCGACGGTGCCGACAACCCGGCCAGCCAAGCAGCGACGTCCGGCCTGACGCTGCCGGCGAGCAGCAGGTCGGCGTCGCGCCCGCGCGCGAGGACCGCGTCCAGGACGAGCGGCGCGTTCTTGCGGTCGGTGAGCACGCCGAAGATGCCGACGAGCCGACGGTCGGTCGCCAGGTCGAGTTCGGCCCGCAGCGCCGCGCGGTCGCGATGGTGCGCCGTGCAGGTGGCCGGGTCCCGGGCCCGCTTGACCAGCCACCCTGTCGCCAGGTCGTCGCGCCCGGCGAACCCCGCGGTGCGATGCAGCGTCCGGGTGGCCATCGCGGCGAGGGCGAGAGTGCCCTTGGTGATCCGCAACTTCCACCCGACGAGATCGCTCAGCCCGAGTCGCGCGGGGTAGCGGGTCAGCATGAACACCACGCACGGTCGCCAGCGGAGCCCGCGGAACTCGGCTGCCGCGACGTACCACCAGCGCTTGAGGGGCTGGTCGGCGTCCATCACCACGACCCTCGAAACGTCCCCGGTCCGGCAGCGCTGGGCGACGGCGCGGGCGATCTGCCGGGTCGGTGGCGCGATCGTCTCGAAGGCCTCCTCGACCGTGAGCGGGACGTCGGCGAGGTAGGCGGCGAACTCCGCGCCCGCGGCCGCGCCGGTGGACGTCAGGAGCACGATCTTGTCGGCGCGCCCGGCGAACCGCGCTACGTTCGCCACCGCCTGGAAGCGGTGACCGCTCGGGTGCGGCTCGACGATCAACGTCACCGGCATGCACATGCTCCTGTGGTTCGAAGGCCCGGTCGCGACAGGGCGTCGGCCGGCGGCGACGGCCTCTCGATTCTCGCCCACCGTTCCGGCGTCCGCCACCGGAACCGCGACTGCTCAGCCGGTGAGCCCGCCGTCGACGACGAGCACCTGGCCGGTCAGGTAGGTGTTGGCAGGGTCGGTGAGGAACTGGCAGGCGCGCGCGATGTCCTCGGGCTCGCCCAGCCGTCCGGCCGGTGTGCGCCGCACGATCTGCTCCAGCTGGGCCTCGTCGAGCCCGTGGCTCAGCTCGGTCCGGAGATAGCCGGGCGCGATGCCGTTGACCGTGATCCCGCGTGAGCCGAGCTCGCGCGCCATGGCCCGGGTCAGGCCGTCGAGCGCAGCCTTGGTCGCGCTGTAGACGGCGAGCCCGCGGTAGCCCGAACGTCCCACGATGGAGGAGATGTTGACGATGCTGCCGCTGCCCTTGGCGAGCATGCGCCGGCTGACCAGGCGGGTCATGTAGATCGTGCCCTTCAGGTTGAGGTCCACGACGGTGTCGATGTCGTCATCGGAGAACAGCCCGAGCACCCCGTCGCGTGCGACACCCGCGTTGTTGATCAGCACGTCGACCCGATCCCACCTCGCGACGACCGACTGGACGAACGCCTCGGCCTCGGCCGGCTTGGACAGGTCGGCCGGCAGGAACAGAAAGCGATCGGTTGACGCCGGGTCGGTGGCCCAGGCGTCGGTCTGCGACGTCGCCGAGCGCGCGCAGGTCGCCACCCGGTCGCCGCTGTCGAGGTACGAGCGGACCATGCCCGCGCCGAGCCCGCGGCTGCCTCCTGTGACGATGACGACGCGGTCCGTCATTACGCAGGTCTCCTGACGATCTTGCCTCCGGCTGTGCTGACGCTGTCGACGAACCTTATGCTGCGCGGTCGCGCGGCCGGGGCGAGGTCGGCGCACGCCTCGCGGATCGCGGCATCGACCGCGTCGGTGTCCGCTCCGGGCGCCGCGACGACCTCGACCGCGACGATCGCACCCGTCAGCGCGCTCGGGCGGCCGTGGACGCGTGCCAGGTCGACACCCGCAACCGCGCCGACGCGTTCCTCGATCGGCAGCGGGTGCACCTTGACCCCGCCGACGTTGATGATCTCGGACGTGCGCCCGCGGAACAGGATGCGATCGTCGGCCACCTCGACCAGGTCGCCGGTCGCACGCCACGCGTCCGGGTCGACCGGGTCCTCGCCGTAATAGCCGAGCATGCCGACGCGCGAGCGCACCCACAGCTCGCCCTCGACGACCTTCATCGCGATGTCGGCATCCTCGTCCCGATCGAGGACGTCGAGTGAGAGGCCGTTGCGGCCGTCGCGCTGCGAACCGCTCGACCCGAACTCACTCGCCGCGTACACCTGCGAGATGCGGGCAGCCGGGAACGTCGTGCTCAGCTCTCCCAGCAACGGCGCCGGAATCGCCTCCCCGCCAAGGGTGATCTGCTCGAGCTCGGGCACCGCGCCACCGCCGGCTCGCAGCTCGGCGAGCAGGAAGCGCCAGTACGTCGGAGTCGCACTGGCATGGCTGACGTGATGGGCGCGCATCGCGGCGAGCCCCTCGCGCGGACGCCGGGGAGCGGGGGCGACGAGCGTGGCACCCGCCGCGAGTACGTGCACCAGCAGCTGCAGGCCGGCGAACTGGTGCAGCCCGTAGGCCAGCAGCCAGCGCTGGCCCGGCGCGGGTGCGATGCGCGCGGTCGAGCGCAGCACGCGGTTCCAATCGTGTCGTACGCCGCGCGGGGTCCCGGTCGTGCCGGTGGTCAGGATCAGGTGCGGCCGTGCGGGCGGCGGCCGGTCCGGAGCCGGGCCACCGCCGTGCAGCTCGGCCGGCGCGATCGCGTTGGTGACGCCGGGACGGGAGGTGACGATGACGTCGTGGTCGAAGCGCGTTGCGAGGTCCGCGATCTCGTCCGGGTCGTCGGTCGGCGGGTACTGGCACGCCTCGGCCCCGGCGAGCGAGGCGGCGGCGAGCAGTGCCACCACCGTCGCGGCGTCGTGGTCGAGGATCGCGAACCGCTCGATCCCGCGCTGGACGAGGCAGGCGGCGAACGTCTCGGCCGTCGCGGTCAGCTCGGTGTAGGTGGTCGTGCCCTCGTCGATGACGACGGCCGCGTGATCCGGGTCCTCGGCCGTCGCCCGGCGCAGTAGCTCGATCAAGCGTCGGCGGCGACGGTGTCGTAGAAGCCGAGGATGTCGCCGACCGTCTGCGGCATGGTGGCTGACTGGAACGGGTCGGTCCCGTAGGTGTCCTCGAGAACGGCGGACAGCTCTGCGGTCTCCAGCGAGTCCAGCCCGATCCCGTCCGCGTACAGGCGGGTGCCGCCGGTGAGGGCGTCGGCCGGCTTCTTGGCCCGGTGCAGGAACGATCGGATCGTCTGCTCGATGTCAGCCTGGGTGGGGCTCATGGTGCCTCGCGTCTCGGTGTTCATGCCGTCGGGAAAGGTTATCCCGGCGCCACGGAGTTCGCCTGCCGAGACGTCAGCTGTCCGGTTTGCCGGCGGCGAGCAGTCCGTAGCCGAACGTGGCGTCGCGCCAGAACGCCTCGAGGATCTCGCAGGAGCGCTCGAACGCTGCCAGCCCGGCCGGGCCGATCGCGCCGCTCACCTCGACCGAGTGTGCACGCGCGTTCGCCCGCCACCGGTCGAAGGTCGCCAGCGTGGCTGTCGTCAGGTCCTCGGCCGTGTCCACCGCAAGGCCCTGGCTCGCGGCGGCGTCGACGTAGAACGCGAGCGGCTCGAAGTGGGCGTCGCCGAATGCCACGCGCAGCGTGAGGAACTCCGCGCGCCGCTCGCGCACCTCGGCGAAAGGGATCTCGCGGTGCCGGATCAGGTCGCACAGGACGAGCCGCCCGCCCGGCCGCAGCACGCGGGCGCACTCGGCGATCAACCGCTCCCGCTCGCGCATCAGGTGAGCCGACTCGAGCACCCAGACCCGATCGAACGTGCTGTCCGGGAAGCGGTTGTCGGTGCCGTCGCGCTGCACGAACGTCACGCCGCGCAGGCCTGCCGCGGCGGCGCGTTCCCGGGCTGCGGCCACACCGACCTCGCTGGTGGTGATGCCGACGACGTCCACGCCGAACTCGGCCGCCAGCCGGCAGGCCGGGGCGCCGGAGCCGCAGCCGACGTCGAGCACGCGCAGGCCGTGTGTCAGGTCGGCCGCGTCGATCATGCGCCGGGTCAGGTTGGCGGTGGCGGTGGACAACGGCTCGTCGCCGGCCTCGAACACCCCGTAGTGCAGCTCGTCGCCGAGGAGCAGGCTCCAGGCCTCGGTGACCCGGTCGTAGTGCTCGGCCGGGTCGTAGCCGTCGGTCATGCCGTCGGCTCGCGGGTGCCGACCTGCCGCGCGGGCACGCCCATCACGACCGCGTTGTCGGGCACGTCGGACAGGACGACGGAGTTGGCGCCCACCATCGCGTTCTCGCCGATCCTGACGCCGCCCACCAGGACCGCGTGCGCACCGAGCACCGCGCCGTCACAGATGGTCGCGAACTCCTGCCCCTCGCGTGCCTCGTAGTAGCGCGCCGCCGCCGTCACCCCGGACGCGAACGTCACGTTCTCGCCGATCCGCAGGCCGAAGCCGATCGTCACACCGACCGGATGCGCGAGCATGAGCCCCTTGCCGATCTGCATGCCCGGTCCGAAGTCGGCGCCGACAAGCACGTTGCCGACCGTGCGCAGGACGCTCGCGGGCACAGTGTGGCCGGCGCGGTGCAGGCACTGCTGCGCGCGCAGGACGAGCGAGGCGATCATCCCGGGCGTGGTGAGGCAGCGGGCGAGGACCTTGAGCCAGCTCGGCCGGGCGTCAGCACGGTGCCGCGCGAGGTCCGAGAAGACCAGTTCCCGGAAACCCGGCTCCTTCGAGGTGCCAGACGTCGACATTTCGCAGACACTAGTTAGCGGTTCCATCGCGGTCCACCCGGCACCGCTTGCCCGTCAGCCGACCTAGTTCTGGGAGTTGCCGACCACCATGCCTGCGCCGCTGCAGCTTCCGATCCGTGTCCTCGTCAAGGGCGCCTCCACGGTGAACTGGCTGTCCGGGATGGGTGGCCCGCGGACCGACTTCGCGTTCCCGCGCGCGCTGGAGGCCGAGCTGCTGGCGGCCGGCCGGCCGGTCCAGGTGCGGACCGTCTCACTGCCCTCGGAGAAGGCGAGCACCTCCTTGCTGCGCTGGGAGCAGGAGGTCCTCGGCTACTCGCCCGACGTGATCGTGCTGGTGTACGGCCACTACGAGACGATCCACCTGTTCCTGCCCCGCTGGCTCGAGCGGCATGCGAACAGCCTGAAGTCGCGTCCGCGCCGGGTCACCGCGCTTTACCGCAAGCACCTGCTGCGGCCGGTCTGGATGTTCCTCGCCCGGTTGCAGGCCAGGGCCGACACGATCCTCGACCCGACGATCCGGCGAAGCCGGCCGAGGAATGTGGCTGCCGACCTCGAGCAGCTGATCGGCCAGGTACAGAAGGTCGGCAGCCCGCTGGTGATCGTCTTCGAACTGCTCCCGCCGGCCACGCGCTACCGCAGCTGGTTCCCCGGTATGGCCGCGCGCATCGATGCGATGAACGCGGCGATCGCGGTGATGATCAGCCGCGTCGGCCGTCCGAACGTGCGCCTGTTCAAGACCGGCGAGATGGTGAACAAGTACGCCGACGGTGACATCGACACGGCGACCCCGGACGGATTCCACTACTCGCCCTCGCTGCACCGCGCGATCGGAAGCGAGTTGGCGCGCGAGATCCTGGACTGGGCCAACACCCAGCCGCACCTGCAGGTCGCCCCGAGGCACCGGTGATGCGCTCGCGCTTGGCCTACAGGTGTTCGACGTGCCACTGTCCTCGCTGCGATCAGCTCGCTTGTAGGTAACGGCGGATCGCGTCACGCACGACATCGCTGACGTTGCGGTCGCTGTCGTGGGCGATGCGGCGGATCGCGTCGTAGGTTTTGTCGTCCACTCGCAGGTCAACCCGATTGGAGCGTCCGGAACTTCCGGACAAGGACGGCCGGCCTGCACGTCGACGGGTAAGCGTAACCGGGTCGAAGCCACGCTCAGCTTCTTCGGACAGTCGCTTCTCGTACGCGGCATCCAGCGGCACGCCGGACTTTGTAGTCGCGGACGTCCTTCTCACGGTTGCCATCTCCGCGCCTCCTTCTCCAGATCTTGGTAGCTCTCACGCATTGGCATCGCGTGGATCACGCGCAGTCGACCGTCGTCCAACTCGACGCCGACAACCTCGATCCGTTCGCCATCGTCATCCTTACCTACGAATAACAGCGCATCGTCCGGTCGGAGGGGCGGCTCCGCGGGTCGAACGAAGACCATTGCGGCATGAGCAACGACGTGACGTACCTAGGCCCGAGATACCCGGTGTCGTCGGGCGCCTGCTGTCCAGGAGAGTCCCGCGTAGTCCACCACTCCATTATGTCCGACATAATTCCGACAGTCCAGCGACGACGCGCGCCTCGTGCGAGCTGGCGGGCGCCTACCTCACTGAGTCGAGCATGGACGCGAGCGCGGGCAGATCGACCTCGATGTCGCGCACGATGGTGCCGGCGCGCGTGGGACGAGCCGGCCCGCCCCACGCTGACAGGTAGCGGTACGTCAGCCCGGGGACGCCGCACGCCAGCCGCCAGTAGTCGGGCAGCAGGCAGCCGGCCGGAAACAGCTCGATGACGTGCGCACCGGGGCCGGTGAAGATCAGGTTGGCCAGGGCAGCCCCGTGCGGAGCCACGATCACCGACGCCGTCGCGAAGGTGCGGATCTGCTGGACGACCGACAGCGACCCGGGGTCGACCGGCTCGAAGCCGCGCGCCGCGAGCAGCGCGAGCACCGCGTCCTCGTTGACGACCGCGCGGTTGTTGGCCGACGGCCCGCGCGTGACGAAGATGCGCCGGCGCGGCCCGGACACGTCGACCGAGGGCAGCAGCCGAGAGCGCAGGAACTCGACGGCCCAGGGCGGGTTCTTCTCGGTCATGGCAGGCGGTCCGGGCACGACGAGCGTGCCGGCGCGCACGTGCGGATGCGCGCCGGCGTCGACCCGCTGCTCGGGCGTGATGCCGACAAGGTCGAGCAGTTCGCGCTGGAACGGCGTCTGCACCGGGACGTACCACCGGTCCGGCGGCGCGACCGACGGCGCCTGCTCGAGGACACCGAGCCGGGTCAGCACATCCATCAGGAAGTGGTAGTAGTTCGCGTCGCCCCGCGCGGCGAGCACGCCCAGGCGCCCGTCGACGCGCAACGGCGGTGCGGGGAACGGGTTGAGGAACAGCGGATGCTCGCGCGGTCGCGTCGTGCCGAAGTACCGGCTGACCTCGTGCACCAGGTCACCGCTACCGGTGATGACGGCGCGATGCGGTCCCAGCACCCGCCCGCCCGGCAACTCGGCGACGGCCACCCGGTCGACCCAGGCCCCGTCGGCAGTGTCGGCGAGCGGCAGCCCGGCCGGCACGCCGAGCAGGGCGGGACGGCTGACCAACTCGGCCGCTCGCGCGGTCACGCAGCGACCTCTCGACGTCACCGCAGCCTGCTCCAGGGACGACACCGAGCCGGACGGCAGCAGGCCGCCCCGTCGTCTGCTCAGGGCCTGCGTCGCGGGCGCAACGGTACGCGTGGCTGCGACGAATGCCGGTTTCAGATAAGGGAAAAGTGGCCGCAGCCGCGGCGGCAGTCGGACCACGAGGTCAGCGCGGCTCGGCCCTGAAGGCGGGCAGCGGGTCACGGGAGAGCCACACGCAACCGTGCTGCCCGAACGCGTCCTCGTCCTGCACCTGCAGCCCGACCTTCGCGAAGTAGTCGCGCAGCTCGGGCCACGCGTGCCCCGTCACGGGGTGCCACTCGATGACCACCCGCTGCACCGAAGCCCAGCTCTGCGGTGACGAGCCGAGGACGAGGTCGAACTCGCCACCCTCGCAGTCGATCTTCACCACATCAACCGGTGCATCGGCAACCACCTCGTCGAAGGCGACCGTCTCGACCTTCGTCGCGGTGCCCGTCGAATGTCCTGCCGCGGCAAGGCCGTTGAGCCCGCTGCCCGCACCGTTGTCGTCGAAGACCGCATAGCCGGACGTGGCCGCGAGCGCCGCCTCGCGCACCGTCACCCGCTCGGCGACCCCGTTCTGCGCCACGTTCCGGCGCAGGAACGTGGCGGTCGTGGCGGACGGCTCGAACGCCTGCACCGTGGCCCGCTGGTGCAGCTGGGTGAGCCGGACCGAGAACGTGCCAACATGTCCGCCGACGTCGACGACCCGGATCGGCCGCTGCAGCAGCGGGCCGAGGAACCACGCGAGGCGGTAGCAGTCCTCGGCGAAGATCTCGTACACCGGCACCCGCGCGCCAGGACGGTTCGGGGTGTCGATCCGGATGCCCGAGCGCGTTCGGAACTCCAGCTCCGCGGGACCGCGCCCGATCCGGCCCAGCGCCATGTCCCGCAGGATCGGGGCCCAGTTGGTGAACGTCCTGGGCGTCTGGACGAACCGCCGCGTCCGATGGACGCGCGCGCGCAGCCTCGGGTTCATCGCGTCGATCGCCTTTCCAGCCAGGCGGTTCCGAGCCCCGGGCTGTCCGACTCGTGACGGACGGCGTGCAGGCCGACATCGGCGAACCAGGCTCGCAGCTCGTCCCACGACTCGCTCTCGACAGGGTGGTACTCCATCACAACGCGCTGCACGGACGCCCAGCTCGCCGTCGAGGACGCGTACACCAGTTCGTACTCGCCGCCCTCGCAGTCCAGCTTGACCACGTCGAGCGGGGCGGGCGCGTCGGCCACCGCCTTGTCGAACGTCGTGGTGGCAACGCTGATCGTCGCTCGCCTGCCGGGCGCGTCGTCGCCGTCGACGAGCCGATGGTCCTGCCTGACCAGCCCGTTGTGCACACTGGCCCCGCTGTTGTCATCGAGCAGCGCGCTACCCTCGGCACCCGCCATCGCCTTCTCGTACACGTGTACCCGCGCGGACAGACAGTTCTGGTCGACGTTGTCCTGCAGGTATCTCGCGGTGTCCGGCGACGGCTCGTAGCACTCGACGCGGACGTCGTCCCGTGCCGTGGCGAGATTGGTCGCGAACGCTCCGACGTGCGAGCCGACGTCCAGCACCTGCAGCGGGTGATCGAGCCGCGTCCCCAGCACCCACGCGAGGTCGTAGCAGTCGTCCGCGAACTGCTCGTACATCGGCAGCCGGGCGCCGGGGACGTTCGGGCAGGTCAGCCGCACCCCGGTCCGGGTGACGAACGTGAGCGTGTCGCCACTGCGCCCGACCTTCTCACCGGCCAGGCCGCGAAGCAGCTCCGGCCAGTTGGCGAACGCGCGCCGGGTCTGCGCGACGCGGCGCGCTTCGTACCGGGCGAGCGGCAGGCCGGTCAGCTGGCTCACGGCAGTCCTCTCACGTGACGGCGAGCGCCGGGTGCTCGTCCACGACGCCGTTGTGTTCTCGGGCGTCCTCGCGAGCAGTCAACACCCGCGCGATCAAGATCGCAGCCGGAACGTAGTAGAAGCGGTCGGTCAGATCGGCCTCGAAGACGTTCAGCGCGAGCGTGATGAGCAGCGCGGCGAGCAGCGCGGCGACCAGTGGCTCACGCATGCGGCGGAACGCGGTGATGATCGCGCCGAGCATGTAGACCGACACCGCGCTGAACAGGATCAGCCCGCCGGATGCGAGCTCCTGCAGGTACACCTGCGACGCGTCGAAGGACACCTGCAGCCCGATGCCGCTTATCGGCGAGTGGTGGAAGTCGCGAACGCCCTGCGCTCCGACGATCGCGCGCACCGAGTCGCTGCCGGCCGTGGCGGTGCCACCGCCCAGCCGCGTGACGCGCAGCAACGTCGCCCCGACCGACGGCACGAACGCGATGATGATCCCGACGACGAGGACGGCGGCCAGGCCGATCATCGGGGCGTAGCCGCGGGTGCGCTCGTGCAGGAGCACGCTGATCGCGAGGACGACCACGATGCACACCGCGCCGCCGCGGGAACCGCTCGCGAACACGCCTCCGACGCACCCGAGCAGCGCAGCGGCGCCGACCAGCCGCTCGAACCGGGACCGGGACGGCAGCAGCCAGAACGCCAGCGGCGCCGCGAGGGTCAGCCCCGCCGCGAGGAAGTTCGGGTGATCGGAGAAGCCGAGCTGGCGGCTGCCTACGTTGGGGATGCCGGTGACGATCCGGCCCAGGTCGGTGCCGAAGTGGTCGGCCAGCGCGACGAGACCGGACACGCCGGCGCCGGTTGCGAACGCCGCGGCCAGCCAGCGCACCGCGCGACGCTCCACCAGGGCGGCGGCGGTGAAGACCATCGGCGTCGCCACCACGGCGACGATGAACTTGAACGCGACGCCGAGGTTCGCCGACAGCAGGCTGCCGCTGGTGGACGCGGTGGGCTGCCCGGTCGCGTTGAGCACGATCCGCTGCGAGAGGTACACCGGATCGGGCGGGAAGTAGATCTGGATCGCCACGATGAGCACGACGACGATCGCGAGCTGCTTGACCCACCACGGCGGAGTGCGGAAGGCGCCGTTCGGATCCGCGAGCAGGAAGCAGAGTAGCGAGACCAGAACGAGGATGTCGCCGGGCCGCAACGGCCCTACGTACCAACCGTTCCAGGTCAGGGTGAACGCGGCGGCGACTGCGGCGCCGACGCCCGCCCAGCGTAGGTCGACTCGGAAGCACACGACACCGAGAGCGATCGCGCCGACCATCGCGACGAGGACGATGCCGGTGGTCCCGGAGCGCAGCCCGTAGGCCTCGAGCAGCAGCACGATCGCGAGCAGGATCGCCGTCGAGAGGGCCGAGCGAACCCGGATCGACATGCCGTTCCCCTCGAGCCGTGCGTCCCTTGCGGCCGGTACGTTGCGGCAGACTCTACGCAGCGCGAGCGGGCTTCGCCTGTCGTGCCGCGTCGCTGTTCGGGCCGGCCGGCTGACAGGACACGGCTAGCATCGCGGGTTAGCATCCGCCGACCGGCAAGACGACATGGCTTCGGCGACGCGTGCCGATAGTGGAAGGTGCCTCCGTGACACTTCGGGCCTATCTACGGGTCCTCGGCGAGCGTTGGAAGCTGGTTGCGCTGTTCGTGATCGCGGCGACCGGGCTCGCAGTGGTGATCACCGCGACGAGCGCCAAGGTCTACCAGGCCGACGTGCAGATCTTCGTCGCCACGACCGACACGTCCAACCCTGCGGTGCAGTTCCAGGCGGCCGCCTTCACGCAGACGCAGGTGCAGACCTTCGCGCAGATCGTGGGCTCGCCGGACATCCTGCACAAGGTGCAGCAGGACCTCGACCTGCAGCTGTCGGACTCCGCGCTGAAGTCGAAGATCAGCGCGACTGCGCCGACCGGCCAGTCGATCGTCGACCTGCACGTGTCGGACTCCTCGTCGTCGCGCGCGGCGTCGATCGCGAACTCTGCGGCCCGAGCGTTCGTCACGGTCGTCGAGGGCTACTACGCGCCCGCGGACGCGTCGCAGAAATCGAGCGTGCGGCTGTTCATCACCGACCCGGCGTCCGCCCCCGGCTCGCCGACCTCACCCAAGCCGATACTCAACATCTCGCTGGGCCTGCTGCTCGGACTGCTTGTCGGCGCTGCACTCGCCGTCGCGCGCGACATCCTGGACAACCGGATCAAGGACGCCGACGTGCTCAGCAAGGTTGCCGGCGCGCCGACGATGGGCGTCATCGTCGAGGACCCGAAGACGCAGCGCCACGCCATCGCCACTCGCGCCGGAACCCGCAACCAGCGTGCCGAGAACTACCGGCAGCTGCGGGCCAACCTGCAGTTCGCGAACGTCGACCAGCACCCTCGCGTCATCGCGGTCACCAGCTCGATACCCGGCGAGGGCAAGACGACCGTCGCGATCAACCTCGCATCCACGCTGGCCGAGGCCGGCTTCACGGTCTGCCTGGTCGACGCGGACCTGCGCCGTCCCACCATCGCCAAGGTGCTCGGACTGCTCAGCCCGGTCGGCCTGACCAGCGTGCTGATCCATCAGATCGACCTGTCCGAGGCGATCCAGAACGCGGGGTCCAGCCTGTACGTGCTGACGTCCGGGCCGACGCCACCGAACCCGAGCGAGGTGCTGGCGTCCTCGTACGTGCGCGACGTCATCCGCTCGCTGCTGGACCGCGTCGACTACGTCGTGATCGACACGGCGCCGCTGCTGCCCGTCGCGGACGGCTCCGAGGTCGCCGCGCTCGCCGACGGCACGCTGCTCGTGGTGCGCCACGCTGTGACGACCGATGCGCAGATCAAGCGAGCGATGAACGGCCTACGCCGTGTGGACGCGAAGTTGCTCGGCCTGGTGCTCAACCGGGTGCCGACCAAGCGCAACAGCGAGTACGCCTATACCTACTACCGATCGGACGCGGACGGCCCGACGCACTCGCGGCGCCGGCGGGGCAGGGCTGTGCGTGAAGCAGAGCCGGATCAGGCAGGCGAGCCGGCCTGATCGCGTTACCGATCGCCCCTCGCGCTCGTTGACCCTCGCAGTTGAGTTCTCATTCTCGCGAAGGGGCTTTGATCGGTGGACGTTCTCGTCACGGGCGCTGGTGGATTCATCGGGGGGCATCTGGTCGCCTCCCTGCTGGAGCAGGGCCGGTCCGTGCGCGGCGTCGACGTCAAGCCGCTCGCCGAGTGGCACCAGGTGCACCCCGAGGCCGAGAACGTGCGCGGTGACGTCTCGCTGCTGGAGACCGCACGCGCCGCCACCGACGGCGTCGGCTGGGTGTACAACCTCGCTGCGGACATGGGGGGCATGGGCTTCATCGAGAACAACAAGGCCGCCTGCATGATGTCGGTGCTGACGAGCACGCACGTGCTGCAGGCCGCCAAGGAGGCCGGCGTCGGGCGCTACTTCTACTCCTCGTCCGCGTGCGTGTACGCCGCCGATCACCAGCGCAATCCCGACGTCGTCCCGCTGAAGGAGGCCGACGCGTACCCGGCGATGCCCGAGGACGGCTACGGCTGGGAGAAGCTGTTCAGCGAGCGGATGGCGCGGCACTACCTGGAGGACTTCGGCATGCAGACCCGCGTCGCCCGTTACCACAACGTCTACGGCGAGCACGGCACGTGGGACGGTGGCCGCGAGAAGGCGCCCGCCGCGATCTGCCGCAAGGTCGCGTCAGCGGCGATCACCGGCGGCAGCACGATCGACATCTGGGGCGACGGGCTGCAGAC